>NZ_JBFRBC010000049.1:0-9873 GCF_040932045.1 Microbulbifer sp. TYP-18 | reverse complement strand
AGAGTGGAGTTGGTGAAGAAGGCCGAAGCCTACGCGAAGACTCGTATCGACGAGACTGCGGGATACTTCTCCAGTGACGGTACGGATTTTAAGCCCTGGGGTGGCAGTCGGGAGCGCGCCAGGCAGTATTTTATTCAGGAATACCTGAATCTGTATGGTGCCGAGCAGGGTGGTGGACAACAGATGGCTTCCGGTGGAAACCCGGATATTCGAACAGTGCCCGGCTACCCCACTCCAACGGAGCGTCAGGTGCAGGGTCTATACCAGCAACCAAACCAAGCATCGCTGTTTTTGAGTAAATTCGGCTATCTGCCTGAAGGTTTTGAGATCCCAGAAGAGACTCAGGTTGTCGATCTACCCGAGGTTCCCCGCCCGGGCGTTTAATGTTCCTCATTGACCGCGCTGTTCGGCAGCGGTTTCCCTTTCTTCAATCTGGTGGCTGTTATGCCTGATTATTTTGACCAACTGGAGCAACAGGCTTCCGGGGGCGATTACTTTGATCAATTGGAGCGGCCCGATAGTGCTCCAACTGATACTGATGCGCCGCAGCCTGGAATGCTGGAAGACCTGAAAAACCATGCTTGGAGCGCGTGGAAGGACGGCTATGCCGGCGAGCTGAAAACGGTTGAGGTTTTGGCCAGGAGTGAGACGGCTGGGGATCTGTCGGACGAACTCGCCCAGTCGTCCAGCCGCAGTCGGGAAAACCTCAGTCGTAATGCTAAAGAGGCGATGCGGAAGCAATGGGCGGTGGATGTTGATCCGGGCCGCTCGCAAATGAATATGCGCGGAGAACCTGTCAGCCGGTATGAGGCGGGAGAAGCCTGGGGAGATCCGCACGCATGGAATGCCTTGATTGGTAGTGTGGCCGGGTCCATGGGGTCCATGGTGTCCACGGGTGGTCCGCTGAAAGGCGTGATCAGTGGAGTGCTGGGTAGCATCTCCAAGAGGATAGGAATAAAAGCGGCGCGGGAGCGTAGTCTTAAAGAGGCTGCGGATGAAGGTGGGGAGGAAGCGGTCAAGGCATTGAAAAAGAAGTACGCCACTCGGGATGCTGCGACCAATTCCGTTGTTGGGGCTCTGAGTTATGGCATGGCCGAGGGTGCGATAGTTGGGGGCCAGGTTGCGCGGGAGGTAGAAGATCACATTCTGCAGATGCCGGCCGCAATCCTTACTGAGGCGCCATTGTTTCAGGAGACCTACTGGGGGCTGCGCGACAAGGGAGCAATGGACCACGGGGATGCGTTCAAGCAGGCGCGCGAGGCGACCGCTGCCATATTGGGCGAGAAGGGACTCTACCGGGCAGGCGTTCCGGCAATGCTCCTGGGCACAGTGGCAGGTCGATATATCGACAAGGCGCTGACCGGAAAACTGCAGGGGTCTCGACCGGTACGCGCTGTGAAAGGCGCCTTGGTTGAGATGCCGACTGAAGCCGCGCAAGGTGCGGCGGAGCATCTTGCCGCCGGTTACTCCATTCAGGAAGCGGATGCGGAACATGATCCCTCTGCAGGGCTCGCCAACGCGGTTGTGGCCGAAGGGTTGGGTGGCACCATTGCCGGTGGTGGCCTTGGGGCCTTGTCGCGAACTCCGCGGGAAATCGAGGCGGAGGTAAAAGCCAGAAAGCACCGCCGGACACTGAATACGGAGGAACTGAACTCCGAGATTGAGGCGGAAATCCTCAAGATGAACGAGGAAGCGTCCTATGTGCAAAGCCTGGAGGCTGCACGCCAACAGATAGCGCCCAATTTCGATGTGGATCTATCTCTGGATGGTACCACCATGCCGGAGGCCGGCGCGCCGCCGGAGGGTACTGTTGACTATACGCCCTATGCTCAGACGATGGCGCCGCTGGAAATCGATCCGGCTGCGGTCGAGCCCGACAACACTATCGAGTTTGAGCGGCCTGAAATTGGCAGTAAAGACCGGGCTGCACTGTCCCTGGAGCCGATGGAGAGGCGGGAAGAGGGTATTCCTTACGAGCCGCCGTCACGTATCGATGCTCTGNTGGTTGAGATGCCGACTGAAGCCGCGCAAGGTGCGGCGGAGCATCTTGCCGCCGGTTACTCCATTCAGGAAGCGGATGCGGAACATGATCCCTCTGCAGGGCTGGCAAATGCCGTAGTGGCCGAAGGATTGGGTGGCACCATTGCCGGTGGTGGCCTTGGAGCCTTGTCGCGGACTCCACGGGAAATCGAGGAGGAGGTAAAAGCCAGAAAGCGCCGCCGGACACTGAATACGGAGGAACTGAACTCCGAGATTGAGGCGGAAATCCTCAAGATGAACGAGGAAGCGTCCTATGTGCAAAGCCTGGAGGCCGCACGCCAACAGATAGCGCCCAATTTCGATGTGGATTTATCCCTGGACGGTACCACCATGCCGGAGGCCGGTGCCCCGCCGGAGGGGACTGTTGACTATACACCCTATGCTCAGACGATGGCGCCGCTGGAAATCGATCCGGCTGCGGTCAAGCCCGACAACGCTATTGAGTTCGAGCGGCCTGAAATTGACAGCACAGACCCAGCTGCACTGTCCCTGGAGCCGATGGAAAGGCGGGAAGAGGGTATTCCTTACGAGCCGCCGTCATTGATCGATACGAAAGCCCAAGCTCTGGAAGATCGCATCAATCAAGCTGAGCGGGCTCAGGAAGAAGAATCTCTGGCTAAAGAGGCAGAGTTCCAGGCATCACATGAATTGATCGACGGCTTGCCAAAGGTGAAGCGGGTTCAACAAGTGGAAGCCCAGGGCCTTTCCCGTCGTTTCGCTGAACAAACGTATCGTCGCGCCATTCAATCGATGGCTGGCGATCTGGTTGTTGGTGGTGATGTGGCTTACACCCGTGATGATCATGGCAAGATTAATGGACGTACTGCCAGTGTGAATCCTGAGTGGTTCCAAAACAGTGATGACCTGGCCAGTGTGAGTTATGTGCGTGAGACAGTGGCCAAAGCGCTTTCCGGTGGCCGCTTGGGTGATCGACAGAAGCGCGTGATCGAGTTATTACTGGATGCGTATGAAGCGGAGAGCGGTCTGGATCGTGCGTCGGAGGAGCTGGAGGCGGGATATAGTGGTGACGGCGCTTTCGACCCTGCGGATGACCGCTTTTGGTACGATGAGCAAGGGCGTTTTCGTTTCGATCCCGCTGACGGCCACGGTGCGCGCACTTATGCCATGTTGGAAGAGGAAGCGCTGAAGGCCGGTGTATCCCGCGAGACCCTGGAGCAACTGATAGCGCGTAAACTTCCGCTGAATCAGCATGTCGAGGCATTGTATGAGCAAATCCAAAGAACCGAAGTACAAGGAGCCCACCCGCGAAGAGATCAATCGCGAGCGAGTACGCTATCGGGAAGAGCAAGAGCGCCGGAGGGCAGCGCGCAACAAACGGATAATGGACCGGTTGCGACCAATACTCAACGATCCGAACCTGAAAGACTGACGTCTACCGAAACAGAGATAGAAACAGCCGCCAACGAAGCCGCTACCAGCCCGCTGAACAGCCTGCCTGAACCAACGGAGGCGCAGAAGGAGGCTGGTAACTACAAGGTCGGCAAATTGAAACTGCACGGCCTGGAATTGTCCATCGAAAATCCTCGCGGTTCTATCCGTTCCGGGATCAGCCCGGACCGCAAGCGCTGGCAAAACACCCTCCCTCATCACTACGGGTATATCCGCAAAACCGAAGGCGCTGACGGCGACCATGTGGATGTTTTTGTGGGGCCGGACGTGGATTCGGATCGGGTGTTTGTGGTGGATCAGGTGAACAGGGACGGCAGTTTCGATGAGCACAAGGTTCTGTTGGGATTCAGTGACAAAGCCAAAGCCATTGCCGGTTACAAGGGTGCCTATGACAAGGGGTGGAAAGTCGGGCCGGTGACGGCAATGACTATGGAGCAGTTCCGTCAGTGGCTGAAAAAGGGTAACACTGCTAAGCCCATAAGCGTGGGGGTATCTGAATCTGAGGCCAGTGTGGAGGACTCTACGGCAGTATTGGAAAGGGCGGCTGCCAAAATGGACTCGCTCGACAAATTGCGCAGCTATGCTCGGGGTCGTTTCGGGAAACAAGCTGTTGAAGCAATGAAGGCCGATATTGAGGCTGCTTGGGACAAAGTGAGGAAGTCTGGACAAGAGAGTGGAAAGCCGAAGCGAGTTTCAGATCAGAAGAGTGATTTGAATGAAGCTGAAAGGTTCAGTACGCACAATAATGGTCGACAAAAGAAACGACCCAATACCAATTACGGAAAAAAGAACAAGATTTTCACTGATGAGGCCGCCGCCAAGGCACGTGAGTTGTTACGTTCAAAGCTGGCGCAAACGAGCACTGGTCTGGACCCGGAGTTCATGCAGGCGGGGATAACTCTCGCGGGGTATCACATCGAGGCTGGAACACGGAAATTTGTAGACTTCACCCGCGCAATGGTGGAGGATCTGGGTAACGGAGTTAAACCCTACCTGCGAAGTTTCTACGAGGGTGTGCGACACTACCCCAGCATGGACAATGCGGGTATGGATGCAGGCAGCGTTATTGATGCACTGGAATCCAGCGGTGCCTTGGACACTATTTCTGATGTGAGTGAGGAGCTTAGCAATGTACCAACTGCCGACAGAGAGCTGGAATCAGATCGCGGAACACTATCCGACCAAGACCGCTTGGGGGGAAGTGATGGCGATGGAGGAGTCGGAGATGGAGGAGGCGCTGCACCTGGAGGCGAGGGCACTTCGCGAGAAGGGTTTGAGCGATCCAGTGATCGTCGCGTTTCTGCGCGTAGCACCGCTACTAGCGGAACGCGAGGCGATAGCGTCAGCAGTAAAAGACTTGGCGGACCTGCGCGCGGCACTTCCAGAAGTACTAACCCCGGCGGAAGCCTTGCAGATCATCCGGTTGGAAATACGCCCACTTGGACTGAGCGAGAACGAGCAGGAAAGTCTAGCCCAGCTCCTGAACAAGATTCCCTAAAACCTACCCCCTCTGCGGATAGCGCCACCACCGTAGAAGCCGGCGATCTTGAGAACATTCGCCGAACCCTACCGCAGTTATTTCCCGGTCAGCAGGGTGACATCGAGTTTATAGAAAAACGGTTTGCCAAAAAGGATGGCTACGGTGTGCAGATTACCAATGGTACTGGTACGGGAAAAACTTTCACCGGGCTTGGCCAGATCAAGCGCTATTGGCTACAAGACAAGCGCAATATCTTAGTTGTCGCCCCATCACAAGAGGTGATTAATGCCTGGGTGAAGAGTGCGCCAGCGTTAGACCTTGTTATCCACCAACTTAAAGACACTAACGATAGCGGCACAAAAGACACTATCACAATCTCAACCTATGCCAATGTAGGCGTAAACAATGCATTAGCGAGGCGTGAATGGGATTTAATCGTTGCTGACGAATCACAAAAACTATCGAGTGGCCAGCAGGGCACAATTACCAACGCGGGCCAGGTATTGGATGCCTTGGCACTACACGCACGAGGCGACTATACACGCACATCCATGCTTAACCCGGAGTTGTTTGCAGAGGTAAAAATTCTAAGTAAAGAAATTAGTCAGCTGCGTGATAGCGATAGGCAGGATCAGCGTGACCGCGCCAACAAGCTCCAGGAAAAACTGAATAAACACTACAGAAAGGTGGATAAAGTACGTTCAGAGCAGAAGGCATATATCGAGGCGAACCAGGGTCATCTCCGACCGCGCGTGCTATTCCTGAGTGCAACACCCTGGGCCTATCATTTCAATTTGAACTATTGGCAGGGTTACCTTTGGGATTGGGGCAACAAGGGCGATAACGATCACCTGGCCTACAACGACCCAGATGCGCGCAACTCTTTCTACATCCAACACTTTGGCTACCGGATGCGCTACAACAAACTGACCACTCCCGAAGCGGCAGTGGATCAGTCGCTGATGGAACGCCAGTTTAACCAGTGGCTCAAGAATAAGGGCTTGCTACGGGGGCGTGAACTTGATGTAGACGTGGACTATGACCGTAAGTTTGTGATGGTGGAATCGTCCATCGGTGCTCGCCTCGATGAAATGTTGGACTGGTTGCGTGAAACCGGGGACGGCAAGTACCGAGACCTTTGGGAGAAAATCGATAAGACCTTCGACTATCAAAAACGGCAATACCTGCTGGAATCACTGAAAGCCCGAGGAGCGGTACAGATTGCGCGTGAGCACATTAAGTTGGGTCGCAAAGTGGTGGTGTTCCATGGCTTTAACAAGGGTGGCGGTTTCGATCCTTTTGCCGTATTGAAAGCTGCGCACCAGGGTTACCATGGAGACACTGACTTTATTGAACTCACACGGGCAGCTGTGGCTGAACGCCCGGAACTATTGACATTGGACTTCAGCAATTTGCAGTCACCAATTGAGCAGTTTAATAAGGCATTTGGTGATGACCTCCTGATGATTAACGGCAGGCTTGCAAAGAGTGTGCGAAAAAATGCCGTGCCGGATTTTAATACGGACGGCAATGGCAAAGACGTAATTCTGGTGCAGCAGGATGCGGGCGAGGCCGGGGTATCTCTGCATGATACTACCGGTAAGCACCAGCGCGTACTAATTAACTTGGGACTGCCTGTCAAGCCGACACAGGCTATCCAGATTGAAGGTCGCATTTACCGGGTGGGCTCTGTTAGTGATGCGTTATTCCGCTACCTCAATACCGGTACGAACTTCGAGCGTATGACATTTGCCAGCAAAATCGCCCAACGTGCGAGCACGGCTGAGAACCTAGCATTGGGTGAGAAGGCGCGGGCTCTGCGCGAAGCCTTTATAGATTCCTTCGAGGATGCCGACCTGTATCCGGCCAGCCTGGATGAAGGCAAAGGTGGCAAGGCTGCCGATCGCCGCGGTGTGGCGGAAATTACCCTGTTCCAAAAAGCCAAGAGCTTTTATTTCAGTCAGCAGAAAAAAACCAGCCGTAATAAAGCCAAGGAGGGTATCGACTACTTTGCCACGCCAGAACCGTTAGGCTTGAAAATGGTGGAGTGGGCGCGCATTGGTGCTACAGAGGATGTACTTGAGCCCAGTGCAGGACACGGTGCTATTGCGCGCTGGTTTCCTCAGACGGCGAATCGCACACTTATTGAACCGAGTGGCGAGTTAGCATCTCGGGCAATGCTGATCACAGATGGCAAGGTGCTGCGGGAGCGCTTCGAGAACCACCATGTGGTGAATAAATATGGCGCGGTTGTAATGAACCCACCTTTTGGGCTCGGCGGCGCCACCGCGATTAAACACCTGGACAAAGCCTTCAGCCATTTGCGTGACGGTGGCCGCATAGTGGCATTGATTCCTGAGGGGCCTGCGGCTGACAAAAAGTTTGACAAGTGGTACGACGAGAAAGCCAGCGAAAGCAAAGGTAGTCACGCATTCCTTGCAGGGCAATACGGTCTGCCGAGTGTCACCTTTGAGCGAGCAGGCACCAAAGTGAAAGCGCGGGTAGTGATTATCGATAAGATTCCCGCCGGCCAGAGTATCAACGATACCGGTAAAGGCCGTTTGGACTTCGACAATTCAGAAAGTATCGAGGAGTTTTTCGAGCGTATTGAGTACACCGAGAGTGCTCCGCGCCATATCCTGCAAGGGTCCGAAACTGAAATCGAACAGAACACCTACGAGCTGGACCAATGGACCCACAATAAAACTGGTGAAACTGTGTATGCAGCCATTCCGACTGAGTTTCTGGGTGATCAATATGGTCTAGTCGTAAAATTGGCCAAGAAACACCAGGGCTACTATAGCCGTTACCGGGACAAGACCAGCGGCGCGCGGAGAGGCTTTGTATTCGACAGTTCTGATGCGCGAGACGCCTTTGTAATGTCAGCGAAGGCGCAAGGTACGGAAGAGAGCGTTGAACTGTACTCATTGGGTGCCGGCAGAGGTATTCAACCGGCACTGGCCAAGGCCGCGCTGAGCCGCGTTAAACAATCGGTAGGCGTTGCTGCCAAGGTGGTGGCCGATGAATCCGGGTTGCCTAAGGCGCTGCGCCGGCAGATTGAATCGGATGGCGTCACCGGGCGGGTGCGTGGCATTTACCACACGGACACGGGTACCGCTTATATCGTGGCGGGCAACCTCGACAATCCTGCCGATGCCGTGCGTGTCTACTTGCACGAGGTGGTCGGTCACAAGGGCATTCGAGCGGTCACCGGCAAGCGCCTGGATCTGGTGTTGACCGAAATCTATCGGGACATGCCGGTGGAGGTGCGCGATACGCTGGAAGACAAATATCGCAGCCAGCTGCAGGGCCTGAGTGGCCCCGAGGCCAGGCGTCGGGTGGCGGACGAATATGTGGCCCATCTGGCGGAGAGTGATCCGAAAAATAAATTACTACAGCGCATCATCGCCGTGGTGCGCCGTTGGTTGCGTCAACTGGGTCTCAATGCCAAGTGGACCGAAGCGGATATTGTGGCGCTACTGGCCAGGGGAAAACGGGCTTTGCGTCAGGGGAACAAGGGCAAGAGAAGGGGAAAGGAAAGTAAAGGAAAAGCACAAGGGGTTCTCTATGCAGCGGAGCGCCGTGCCAACGACTATGTGGTAGCCCTCTGGAAACTACTGGCGGGCCATGATGACCTGTTCCGGGTGCCGTCATCTGAAGCCAAGGATCTAGCTGACATTCTGCGCGAGACGGATACCGGCATTCAATTGGATCAGGTTCACGAGGACGACAGCGCAAGGGGCAAGGCGGTGGCGCGGCACTGGCTGTTGAATGTGCCCCAACAAAAACAGGGCCGGGATGGCAAGACCCTGTACAAGCCCGTGGAGGTGCTGGAGAACCGAGACGGCGAAGTGTGGATCAATGTATCGCGTCTGGATGCCGGTTTGGGTGGCGGGCAAAATATCTACGCCATCGTGGCCAATTATGCCCACAACAACGGCAAGGTGTTTGTCGGCGACCCCGACGGATTGAGCGACGCTGCCCTGCTGAGACGCACCGAGCATATGCTGTCCAGCGCCTTGAAATTCGGTTCCACCCGTCATGTGCGACCGCATCCGCGACAGGAATACCCTGACGACGGAATGGAGTGGATACAGCCCCTGCGCTTCGGGGATTCCGACACGGAGAATTTGCGTCGGCTTCTGGAGGCGTCCTATCATAATGTTTCCAGCCTGCTGCCGGAGATAGAGTATGTCCAATACAGCTTTGAAAATGGCCGATTCGAGTTCGCTCGGAGCTTTGCTGGAAAAATTGGAGAAAGAGAGCACAGAGGAAGGGAAGGGGACCCCGTTCCTGACCGTTTCCTTAACGGACTGGCTGATGAGTCTGTTGGTCGGTACAGACAAAGAGTCCGAGCTTTGGGAGCTTCTGCATTCAGAACGCGCGGGCCCGAGAATCTGGGTCGGCAGATATTTGGAAGCACGTCGCTTAAAAGGGCGGCGCTCACATCTGCCTTTATGGCAGAACAAAATCCAGAGGCGTGGGGACTGGCTCTGGCTCAGCTTGGCCAGGAGTTACCAGGGCCACTGGTAGAGCTTCAATACTCCCTTCCCGACCCCGGCACCGACGAAGCCCTGGCCCGCCTGGGCCTGGGCAAGTCCGAATCCCAGGGCATCCGCCGCCTGATCACCCGTTTCCAGACCGCCAATCTCCGCCAAGCCTGGGCGAATGTGAAAGAGCGCAGCTACGAAGGTGTTTTCGACGGCTTGGTGGGCATTCAACGTGCGGAGGAAGCCGCGGGCAAGGGGACCTCTGCGGGGGACTATGCCGGCTCCGGCTATGTGGGTGCCCGCCTGGCATCCAGTATCGCTGACACCATGCACGCCATTTTGCACTATGGGGCGCCCGAGTGGCGCGACGGTGTGGTGCAGTATCGGGACGATACGCAGGGACTGCTGACAATTTTTAAGGGCTTGGGGCCGGACCTGAACGCCTGGCTGGGC
>NZ_JBFRBC010000048.1:0-8557 GCF_040932045.1 Microbulbifer sp. TYP-18 | reverse complement strand
GGTGGGCACTTCGGCGAGGTGCGCGCTTTCCTTGTGAAATATTTCGGCACGGCAGTAGGTGCAAACCTAAATGATCCTCTGCACACAGTTACCAGCAAAGCCCGGTTTGGCCTGGTGACAATTCACGGCGAGCCTTACCGCATCGTGGATATTGGGATGCGGATGCTGGCCCCGCGTGAACTCTACCGCGCCCAGGACTTTCCCGAGAATTACATCATAGACGCCACTCACGAGGGCAAGCCCCTATCAAAGACCGCGCAGACCCGCATGTGTGGGAACAGTGTCAGCCCAGCTGTGGCTCGCGCCCTGGTGCGGGCGAATTGTGGTGTGGCAAAGCGGGAGAGGGTGGCAGCATGAGCCTGAACAGCAGTGTATGCAGTGGTACCGAAGCGGCCATAGGACTGTGGTGAATCCAACACCCAAGCAACCCTTACCGTGGTTAGTTGGAAGGTAGACGCAGATTTAATCATGCCAGTGTTTACAGGATAGAACGATGAGCGAGATACTAACAGACGCGCAATTGTGCAGATTGACTGGTGCTACTTCCCCAGACCTTCAAAAGCTTGTACTTGAGGAGAATCGGATTCCTTTTGTACGACGCAAAAATGGTACGCCGGTTGTTACCTGGACCATGGTCAATCAAGCCAAATTGGCCACACGGTCAAACGATAAAAGGTTCCCCGCTGGCTTCAACCTGGAGACTATGAGCTAATGGGAAGACGCAGGAAGCCCGAAAATAATTGGATGCCCCCCTATGTAGTCCGGTACCCGCGAGGTTACCGAGTACGCCGACGTGGATACACCATTAAACACTTGGCCGATAGTGATGCCAGTCGATCTGAAGTATGGGCAGCGTATGAACGCTGGCAAACCAATCAACAAGCCACTGACTCTACTGTTAATGACTTGATAGATTTCTATTTCGCGTCTCCACAGTACACCCAGCACATAAAGCCCAGCACCCAGCGGGACTATGATCGCTACAGTAAGCGTATCCGCCAAGTATTTGGCGCTATGGACCCAGATGCAATTACCTCCCCTCTTATTCAAATGTTTATGGATGCTCGTGGGTCAAAACATCCCACTGCGGCCAATCGCGAGAAGACATTTCTTGGAATTGTAATGACCTGGGGGAAAAGTCGGGGGCTGGTGAATATCAGCAACCCCTGCGATGCGGTTAAGCCGATGCCAGAGAGTCCCGGAGGCCGCTACGTTGAGGACTGGGAGTATGAGGCTTTTTGGAAATTTCTAGGTATCAAAGGACATACCATGCACCAGTGTGCCATGGAGATAGCCTACCTATGTGCTGCGCGCCAACAAGATGTTCTCGCCCTCTCCAAAAATCATATACGAGAGGAAGGTTTATTAATCATTCAGGCTAAGACCGGGAAGCAGCAAATCAAACTGTGGTCGCCCCGTCTAAGGGAGGCGATTGATCTGGCTCTTTCAACGAACACTCACGCCAAAGTACAGACCTCCCACATACTTCGAGGTCGTACCGGCCGAGGCTACACCCGCACTGGGTTCAACGCTGTTTGGCAAAGAGAGCAACGCGCAGCTCTGGAAAGCGACGTAATCAAGAAACGATTCCGGTTCCATGATCTCAAGATCAAATCCATTTCTGACTTTGAAGGTGATACTCAGCGCTTCTCAGGCCACAAAACAAGGTCCATGGCAGAGCACTACAATCGCACTCCTGACCAAGTAGTCACACTGAATAAAGCCAGAATTGGCACCACGGTTTGGCACCCAGACGAGAAAGACAAGGTGTCTTCTGATGAAGAGAATTCGTAAGTCTTTGATTTAGATGGGGAATATTGGGGTGGCTGACGGGGATCGAACCCGCGACCTCAGGAGCCACAAGCCTCAGATAACACTAATGAAATCAATAAGTAACTTGGTTTTTGAGGGGTAACTCCTGGATATAAAGACAGTAATTTACCCCTTGCAGGGTCTATATAGAGTAGCAGTTACCCCCCACCAGGACTGTACATTCAATCAGTAACCTTATAGAACAATGCCTGAGGTAGAGAAGACTGGCTCAACTTGTGATCATCGGGCAAAATACTAGCCAATCATCTGTATGAAAATCCTACAACCACAATCGAGAGTACCGGGAAACCATAAGCCTCCTTTGACCGATGAGAACTCTGATCCTTGCCCTTCTCTTCCTCCCTACTCTGGTCCTCGCTCGACCCGTAGAGGTAGTCTCCATCTATGACGGTGACTCCTTCACCGCCAATGTCCCAGGATGGCCCGATATAGTCGGCAAGCGCATTGGCGTCAGAATCAAAGGGGTAGACACCCCGGAGTTACGTGGCAAGTGCCAGGCTGAAAAGGAGCTGGCACGAAAAGCCAAACAATTCGCCGTCACCCTGCTCCGTGGCGCCCATGAAGTACACCTTGAGGAGAGAGAAGAAAGAATGACAGCCCCGCCGAAACGGGGCCTAACTATAATCCCTTAGAATATGAGACACTGAAAGGCTATAAGCTTACCAGTACGCTCAGAGTAGATGGGATTGACCCCCCAACCACCTTCACAAGAACTGTGTGGGTAACCTCCTGAGCGTCCAGGATAGGTAAACGTCCACGAACTAGGGCAGTATGTTGATCCAGAAAGATGACCACCACAAGTGTAAGCGCCTTCACAGATATACTCTATGCAGGATCCACCACCGGAGATAGGACTGAAATAAGTACCGATTGGGGCTTCAATAACAATATTATTGTATTCAGGGGTAACTGACTCATATGTTGCCATTGCAGTAATCGAAAATAAAGAAAATATAGATACCATGATGAACATTGATAATTTATTCATTTCTTAATTCCTTTTATTAATTAATATTTTAACAATGCCTCTCACTCGCGAAGGAGAGCGAGTGAAATCACCGTATCATCAGTTATTTATTGTGTCAAAAAAATTACTATTGATTTACTATTTACGATTTATGAAATAACATTCACCGCCAAATTTACTGTCAAATTTCTCGACTTGAAATATAACGAGTAATAATATTGCTCCTGGTTCTTATAGTGAATTGATCTGCCTGGCCCGTTTTTATATAAAACTGTACCTGCATGCTTTAATCTGGCTTGATTTTTATCTCCTGCCCGGTCTTTACACCTATGTATACTTGCATGGCACTTCTCCTAATGAAGACAGTTGCCAATAAATTGACAACTGCCATTTTCCGGATATGCTACTACTTTTCTTACATATCAAAACTTATCATGTAAAATATACATAAATTAATTAGTTAGGGGTTCAATCCTAAATTTTAATCTGCGGGTTCGAGAATTGGACAAGGTGGGCTTAGGCATTCGCCATTATCAGGATCTTGTAACGTTACGGAACAAGTCATATAGTCAGTATTCCCATATCCATCAGTCACAGTCAAACGAGCAGTGTGCGTGAAGAGATATTCTTGATACGGCATATAAAAAGTAGTTGAAAATGGTCCTTGGCCACTAAAGCTTTGCCCATTTGATAAGTTCCACTGATAAGATTGTAAACTTGAACCACTTCTACTATATGATCCGTTATCCTGGAAGCTCACATTGGCTACTGAGCCTTGAACAAAGGAAGGTGTAATTCTGCACCTTGCTTCAGGAGGACTGCTTTGCTGAGCTATTTCGTAAAAATCATTATAAACTTCAACCAATTCAGAATAAATTAAATCCGTGTTAGAATCCACTAAATCTAGACTACTTCTAGAAGTCCAGTTTTGCCGGTACCAATTACCAATTGTTCCGACAGCCTGATTGTTTGTATCTAATTCAACAAAAGGTTGCGGGGAATCACCTGAGACAGAATTATCGATAAACAATAGGTTTTTCATTTGTGAACCCCCAAAATCCAGACTTTCAAGATATGACTTCCGACCATATCGTGAAGTATTTCCAGTAAGTGGATTATCTATGTTAGGCCCAGTACTGCTTACACCAAATTCACCCCAAGAAGCATGGGGGTCATACAGGTGTACTAGAACTGGAATTTCTGGAGAGTATAACTTAAATTTGGCAGCCAAGTGAGTCACCAATGCGCCACCGCGACGGTGACCTGCCAAATAAATAAACTTTAAATTGCTACGATAGAATTTTTTCTTAAGCCATTGATAGTGTGCTTCGATAATCCGCGTTCGTGTAGAGCTATTTGCGCTGAGGTAATACTGTGGATTCATAGCAATAGCTATAAATGTACGCGACATATTAAAATCACCTTCTGTCGCGATCTTATGCGGAATGGAATTAGGTAGTACAGGGATTCTTCTGTCCGCCAGTGTATACCTGGAATGGTCAAAAAGTTCTGTAGACCAATTTTCACATGTGCCAATATTGGAAGCTTTTATGGCATCATCATAATCATAAATCGTTCCCGCTGATAAGTAAACCAATGTATCAACTTGACTAACAGGAGGAGCGTTATAAGTAGCTATTATAGTCCGTTTCTGATCTTGGTCAGACACTCCATTCTGTTCCCACTCTGGCATGTCGTCTTGATGTTTGTCATTGCAAAGAAATGTGCTACTGCGGCAGTAGCGTACACGCTTAGCATGCATTACATATGGGAACTCACGTGGCGCATCGACACCACAACCTAAGTTCTCACTTTGAGCAATAGTAGGTATAGATTGACTTAAGCTGAAAACAACCAGAAATGCAGTAAAAAATCCCAGAATAACTTCTTTCATATTTAATAATCCATTATTTAAACTTTATATTTCTTAACAACAAACCCAAAAGCATCACCCAAATTATTAAGATAACAAAATCCTCAAAAATATTGGCAAGCACAAAAAAGAATATTCTCTCTAATAGTTAAGATCAATACGTAGAAAATAATTACTGGCGTAAAATCAAACAAACTACGGGCATGGTTAATACGCCAGGTAACTCATGGAATAGATTCGAATAATAACTGCAGTTGTTCGAAACAAGGCGACTAGAAAAATTTGAACTACATCTAGTACAGCTTTTCAGCTACGGCCCATGAGCTACGTATCCGCACTTCACGCACATTTTTGTCTACAAGTAAATCGACGATATGATCAGTAATAGCGTCATCCATAACGAATATCACTTCTTAGAGGAGGCTGACACACAACTCAATGTAATTTTTATATTTATATAAGAGTTAATTGAACTATTAATTTTCTGATTTATTCACGCAAATGGGGTAAGGTAGAAAATTTATGATTTACTTTCACGATTTATTTTTAAAAATAAATACAATCCAAAATTTAAATATTTCTTAAGCTTAAGCACCATTGCCAAGGATTCTTATTTCTGCTTAAATAGTATAAGTGTACTAGTTAGCAAAATTAATAATAATAAATATCAAACCAAGGAGGGGTGATGCGATCGATACATTTTTAATAGCTAGATAGATTAACTGTCTAAATGAAATTTACATGGTTGTAACTCGTAGAAGAAGGCATATCAATAAGTGTCATTGAAGATACAGTAATGGCCGTTAGATATTCCTCTTGAGAAGTATCAAGTCCGGTGCTGCCAAATTTATCGGCTTGCGCCACACTTAGTACCCTAGGAGACTCATTATGAAAATAAAAATAATAATTGCAGCGCTTATATTTTTGCCTGGATTCGGTACCAATGTCACCGCACAGATCGCGTTCGGCGGAATCAAGGTTTCCCGTAATACGGATGCGATAATGCTCGCACAAAGACTCGTACCCTCCAACGACCCGCGTCTAACTTTCGTGACTGGTGTCGGTACATTTCTGACGGCCGATCCAGTGGCCTCGTCAGGCTTGTATACTGCACAAAACGTCATTAATGCCACCACGGGAGAAGTACAGATCCTGAACAATTATGACTTGGCCGAGAGCGGCGTAATCTTAAGCACAGGCGATGTCAAGGAGTATGAGAGCGGGCCTAACGACTTTTACAATAATGCCTACCGCTACAATACCCTGGCCACAGCGGCGCAGGACAACCTACTCCGCGCCGCGTACCCGAAAGATCCGACAGGAATCTCGTTTTATGATGCTTCCCAATTGGATGTAACTGTCGATTCATGCAGCGCGCAGCGTGTGGTCGTTGAGTTCGCGTATGGATCGGACGAGTGGGACGAATTCAATGCTTCCGGGTATACAGATGTTTTTGCCATTTTTGTGGACCGTATACCGGTCGACGCGGTTATAGTCAACCCTATAAACTTCGCAGATATCCGAGAGACTGAGCTTGACGGGGTAGAGATTCGTTCGGCCACACCCCTGATTCGTGCGATTTTCAGTATTCCGTCAGGGCGGAGTGCTATAACCTTTATGATTAGCGATGTAAACGACGACAATGTCGACAGCACAGTGTATATCGAACCAATCCGTTCGCTCGCTGACTATAACCAAGATGGTTCAGCCGATTTCTTCGATATCAGTCTCTTCCTCAATGATTACAATGAAAGTAATCTCAGGGCCGACCTCAATGGCGACGGCATCCTGACTGAAGCGGATGCCAATATTATCCAGGCAGAGTTCGACGCAGGCTGCCCGTAAAACGAAGTTCAGCCTTTCATCCAAAGCAGTCAACCACTCTGAGCAAGGCGACCATGAGATCTTATGTCCAATACAAAAGTATTGGACATAGAAAATTTTCAAAGTGGCGATACAATACCGTTGATAAAAGTGAACCGGAATTGCCGTCCGACTCTATTAGAACAGCTGATACCGCCCATACAGATCCTGTAGACGATGCGCAGGCGGGCGCATTCGACTTGGGTGGATGATGCTCTTTTCTCTGAATAATAAAACGCCGAAATCTACTTCGACACCAATAATAAGTGAAGCTCGGTAGCGCAAATAAAAACTTCTCCGCGCTATTTTGTAACGAAGCTTTCTGCTACAGGAAATTAAATATCACCTAGTGATCCCCGATAATTAAGAATAATTTCTTCATAGTTGTCTGGAGCGCAGGCTCCATAGGCATCGTACATATCTTGGCCAGCATTATAGTACTTATCATACCAACAGCTTAACCCCCCTGGGCCGTATGTGTACAAGTAAGCTACGTCAGATCCAACTTCTCTGAATTGGAACCTCACTGTATAGTCCTTACCGTCAATGACAATACAATCGGCGTCAAGAAAACACCGCCAATTGGGGATAGTTTCTAAGGCAAACTCCAAATTCCATATGTAGTGCGTACGGTTATTAAACCAAGTTTGGGGATTGGTACTTGATACCGTCTGAGCTCTCTTACCCCACCAGTTCCTATTTTTATTGAAAACATACAATTCAATGGTGGCACCAGGGTTCACTGACAAACCTGTAAATGTTTTCTTCTCCTCCAGATATATATTCTCTCCACTCTCCGGATCATAAACACATGCGGTATGAAAAAAAGCTATTAAGAATAAAAAAGTATAGATCAGCAAATTTTTCATTGATGAGTTCCTTTCACTGTTATTGAACAATAAACTTCAATAATATTGGTTTATTTCATTTCTTCCTGAAAATATTTACGGCGCTTAGAGCTCTCTCTATGTCTCCTCTTCTTATTTATTCGATTATTTGGAATGCCTATATGATCTGCCTGATAAGCAATACACTTATCGATCTTATCGACAAATAGGACAAAAACAATACTAGTGTCATAATTATGACAGGCAAATACACACGGCATATTTAAACTTGGAAATCACAGTGCATCCAGCACCGTTTTCAGGCGCAGGGCCCGGTGGACGCATTCGTCTTTAAAGCGGGCTTTTTCCACAATCAGGTCGACGGTGTCCTCGGCGGTTGCCATGATCACAATAATAGACAAACAGTATGGCCCCTAAAAAGCCGCCTCAGACCTTTGCGAAGTTTTGGCTGCCATCGCATTGATCCGCTTTTGAATCGCATCCAGTTTTAGCTGCTTGGCCTTACGTGGAATATCCTCCGCTAAAATACGCTCGCGTCGCTTACGTAAGTCGCTAAGGCGCCGGCTGACTTGGTTGAGTGTGCGACGCTGAGACAATTTGTCGCGGTGCTCTGTCACAAACTCTGCTCTCTCCTCCCCCCGCAAAGTCTTGAGACTGGCGGCCAGCTGATTCACCTCCTGCAGTCGCTTATAAAGGTCGTCGATATATTGGGTACTGTAATGTGGCTTGGTGCCACGATAAAAACTCTTGAGTACCGGAATATCGGTGGCCAGAAACTCCCCTTGATTAGGCTTGTCCTGTGCCCAGGCCACCAGCATATCGGTGGCCGATAGCGCGTAGGCCCCCATGGTCCCGGTGTAGCCTGTCCAGAAGTGCTCCATCTGTTTTGGGGACCAGCCCACCAACTGTCCCAGGGACACCATGGTATCGCTGGTAAAGCTGTTGTGCCGGTTTTGGGGTAGCTTGCGCTGATCTCCCAGGGATTCAATGGGCTTGTCGAAGTGGAAGGAGCGATTGGCATACAACTCCGCCATCGGCAGCACCGCCTGCGGTATTGGATTAAAGGCCAGCGTATCCACCGCCCCGTGCTTCATGCTCCACAACAATTTTTCACTGGGCTGATTGTCCAGTATCCAGGTGTGCATCATGCGTTCAGGAATGGTGCCGGCGATA
>NZ_JBFRBC010000047.1:0-8568 GCF_040932045.1 Microbulbifer sp. TYP-18 | reverse complement strand
TCCCGCGGATTACCTGGCCTGGCTTAAAACGGAAAACCCCACTAATTATACCTATAACGGCAATCTCAATCTCTCCGAGGACTTTGTCCGTCACCGCTTTAACACCAGCCAGGGTATCAGTACCAGCAATTGGGAGATTTATGATAACGACCCCGCTGGTGCCACCATTGCGAGCGTGTATGACAGTACACTACAGCGCAATGTCATTGAGATCACGGGAGACGCTGCCAGCAATGGTTTCCGCACCCTGCAGGGCGGTCAGGTCGATGCCTGGAATATCACCGATGGCATCAAGGTCAGTGCGGAGTTGAAGCTCTCGGGCCCGACAATCCTTTATTACAGGCTGGAGACCTCAAAGGGGCCCGCCTATGTAAGTTATCGCTCCGGTATCCAGGAGCCTTATATCTCCGTTTCGTCCAGTACAGCCTACTATACCTTCCCGCTGGAAGATAAATACCTGGATGGCAACTGGCATACTTTCGAGCGGGACATCCTCGCCGATGTGGCCTATCTGGATCCGGCTGTGGAGGTGCAGGAGATCAAGGCCTTTTATATCCGCGGCAATGGGCGGATAGGGACCATTGCAGTGGATACCCATACCCCGACGGGTAATGGAGCACTGGGCAATGGTCGCTACGAAGTTGAAGTCAAGACCTATAACACCAGCGGGGGGCTCACCGGCACCAGCAGCTTCGACTACGAAATTGGTACACAAACTGAATACCATCCCACCGAGTTCCGCTGGCCTGTCTCTTCCCGCCCGACCGGCAGTGTCGCCACCTTCGAATATGAATCCTCCCCCGGTAACTGGACCTCGGTGCCGGTGGTGGAAGACGGTACTGACCTGAAGGTTCTTCTCGGCGATGTCGACGACGGAACCATTGTTGAGGGAAGCTACAATTTCCGCATCCGCTACGTGCAGGGCGGTGAAACAATCAAACAGACCGCTGGCAGCCCCACACTGACGGTTGGCAAGGGTGCCACCCATGTCAGCAATTTTGCTTTCCAGTACACAGTAGTCGCCCTGCAGAGCAACAGTGGCCATGCCATCAGTGGTTATCCGGTTACCATCGGCAGTGCCCCCGCCCTGGAAAAAATCGTCGCGGTGGTTAAAGACAGTGACGGTGCGGTGGTGTCGATCGCCGAGACCTGGCCCCAGCTGTTCGGCAGTTACAACGGCCAGGTGAACCTGTCCATTGGCAGCCAGCTGGCCGCCGGTGCGGCCTATACCGTCGAACTGACGCTGCACTACGACGACAGCAGTACGAGTAGCGAGGCGCCGTTCGTGGTGGAGGTCGGCAGCCAGGCGGCCCAGGACCAGGTGATTGGTTGGTCGGAGGCAGCCTATGGGCCGCAGGCGGACGAGGTAACCCGATTCGAATACCGTCGTGCGGGCAGTCAGGATGCCTGGAATAGCGTGGCGGTCAACCAGTCCGGTAGTAACTTTAGTGTCAATCTGGGTTATGCCTTGACGGGCAATTATGAGTACCGGGCGTCTAGTTATCGCGATGCAGATAGTAATGGGTACACCGCGAACGATCGGCTGTTGCGGACCCTGTCGGGGACCTTTACAGGGAACAGTGCGGGTAGTGTATCGGCCAACTGGGATGTGCCTGGCTACCAGCGCTCTTCGTTAGAGGGGTATGCCATTACAGGTTATCTGAGCGGGGCAGAAGCGGCGGATATCGCCTACCTGGAGGTCGTGGTTACAGACAATGCCACGGGTTTGCCCATCAGTGCACAACCGGCCTTGACCTGGATCGATCCCGCCACGCTGCGCGATGGCTCCTTTGCCGGTAGGGTAAACCTGTTGGTGGGGGACCCGCTGCCCGACGGTGATTACACGGTGCAGGTTACCCGGTATTTTGTGGGTGGTGGCAGCGCGGTGGATACGGCGTTCCAGCACCAGGTTGGATTGCAGCAGGAGGCGGTGGTCAATCCGCAACTGACCCTGACTCTGGGCGAAGCCTTTGCGGCCAGCGCCGTCAGCCTGTCGATCCGCCCGGTCAACGGCGGCACCTGGGAGACTCTGCCGATAGACCTGGCTACCTGGAGTGTGGAACTGGACAAGGCCAGCCACCCCAACGGTGTCTATGAATACCAGTTGTCCTACACGCTGGATGTGGATGGCGTACCGGTGGCCAAGAGCGGGCTAGGGCGCTTCACTCTCACCGCTGGTGAGAGTTATATCCAGGCCCTGAGTGCCACTGCGTCGGGTGTGGACCTCTCTGCGGCACGCATCAGTCGCTCCTTTTACGATGATGCCGGGCGGGTCTCCGCGACTCTGGACGCGGAAGGTTTCTTGACGGACTATCAGTACAATCGCGCCGGTCAGCTGGTGTCGACCACGCAATATGCCAACCGGGTGTCGGAGTATGATAGCAGCGCCCACTGGTTGAACAGCGGCACCCTGCAGACAGTGCGCCCGGCCGCGGATCCTGCCCTGGATCGCAACAGTTACTGGGTATACGACGCACAGGGCCGCGAAGTGGCGATGATTGATGCGGAGGGCTATGTCACCGAGTATCAGTATGACGCTGCTGGAAACCGGGTGCGCAGCCTTCAGTACGCAGATTCCCTGCACGACCTGAATGAACTCAGCACCGCTTTGGCCGCGGTGGGCAATGATGCGGCGCGGTTGAGTCTCGGCAGTGATCGCGCCCTGGGACAGGTGCGTCCGCTCGCCACAGGAAGCGACCGGGTAACGGAATGGCGTTACGACGGGCGCAACCAGGTCACCCACACCACCGACGCCTTCGGGAATACCAGTCGCTACACCTACACCGCAGGCGGTCAGCTGGAAACGAGTCGCAGTGGTATCGACATTACCAGTGGCTCCATCCTGGATAACTATTTAGGCAACTACCAGGGCAGTCCCACCTTTACAGCGAACACCAGTGCCGCGCGTGATTACAGTGTGGAATATGATGTGCAAGGGCGGGTGATTGCCGAGCGGGATGGCCTTGGGCGTGTAGTTGTCAGCCACAGCTACGACAATAGCGGCCGTCGTATCACCACCACCGATGCCAATGGGTACACCACGCACTTTGCCTACACCCCGGATGGCTTCCTAAAATACAGCGTCGCGCCTGTGTTCGCGCCCGGCACCAACACGGTTGAGTGGCAGGTTACCGGGTTCACCGTCAACGCCTTTGGCGAAGTCACTCAGACCCGTCAATACGCCAACCGCCTGAGTGACACCTTGATCGCCGGCCTCAACTTACATGGTGATGCCGCACAGCTGGACAGCAGTGTCACTGGACTGGCCGATACCGCCGACACCATTGTGGTGAGTGACTACACCCAGCGTGGTCAGCTGGACACTGCCACTGACGGCGAAGGTTTTATCGCCCAATATCAGTACAACGCCTTTGGCGAGCGCACGCAGCTGAGCCAGGCCATTAATCAGGCCAATACCCAACAGGCGGTGACTGAATTTAGCTACAGCCGTCGCGGGCAGTTGGAATCCACCACCAGTCACTTGAGTACGGGGCCCTTTGCCACCGTCGTTTCGAGTGTTGCCTACAACGCCTTCGGTGAGGCGGCGTCTAGTACTGACGGACGCGGTTATATCACGGAGTACGCTTACGATCGCTTGGGGCAGCTGGAAACCCAGACCAATGCGCTGAGTCAGCCGACCACATTTAGCTACGATGCCTTCGGTCGTGTTCTGACTCGCACCGATGCGCTAAACCGGGCCACCACCTATACCTACGACGACACCACACGCACGCAAACGGTAACGACGCCGGAAGGGGTGCAGACGCAAACCGTCAACAACCTGCACGGCGAGACCTTCGAAGTTTATTTAAAGGTGGACGGCAACTGGCAGCGCCAGGCCCAGTACCAGTACGACACCCAGGGCAATCTCACCGACAGCGTCGATGCCCTCAACAACAGCCAAACCCGCGAATACAATGCCGCCGGCCAGCTCACTGCGACCATCGATGCGCGCGGTGTGCGTACAGAAATCACCTACGATCCGCAAGGCCGGGTACTGACCCGCATCCAGGATGTGGGCGGCCTCAACCTGACCACCACCCAGCGCTACGGCCACCGCTTCGAGGAAACCGTGGATGCCAGCGGCAGTGTTACCCGCACCGAGTATGACAAAAGCGGCCGGGTTGAGCGGGTGATTGCGGATGCCACCCAGGATGGCTCCGGCCTCAACCTGCTCACCCAGTACGTTTACGACGGCCAGGGCAATCTGCTGGAAGCTAAGGAGGGAGTCCTCACTGGCGGCATCGACGGCACCGCCAGCTTTACCCGCACGACGCGGTACAGTTATGACGAGCTGGGACGGGTGCAAAGTGAAATTGTCGATCCCGACGGACTCGCGATTACCACCAGTTACCAGTATGACCAAAACGGCAACCACACCCAGATCACCGGTGCCCTGGGTTACAGCAGTTACTTTGTGTATGACGCCCTGGGGCGGGAGCGCTTTACGCTGACACCGGTCTGGACCGATGGCGAAGGGGATGTTCGCTATGCGGCGATGGAGAAGCAGTACGACGCGGCGGGGCAGCTCACCCGGAGTATCGACCACGCCGGTACAGCTGAATTGCCGGCGACCCTGGATATCGCCACTGTTGCGGCAGTTTATAGCAGTGAGACCGACGACCGCACCAGCCGCTATATCTACAACGACGATGGCCAGTTAAGTCACACCATCGACAACCTGGGCCAAGTTGTGGAAACCATCTACGACGGTGCCGGCCGCGTGAACGCGATGATCCAGTATGCCGACAGGATAGATCCGTCCACAGAAAGCGTCGCTGACCTGGTGCGCGATACCAGCCTGGACCGGGAAACCCGTTACCAGTACGACGCCGCCGGCCGCCAGACTCACAGTTTGCGGGTGTACCAAGAGAGCGGTACTCAATACGCCCTGGTCACAGAAACCCTCTACACCGGTCGAGGTCAGGTGGCCGGCGAGATCGCCTATGCCCAGGCGCTCAATCTCAGCACGCAGACCACCGCAGACCTCAATCGCGAGGCTGTCGGCAACCGCCGCAGCGCCTTTGTTTACGATGCGGCCAGCCGGCGCACCCACAGCATCGACAGCTTGGGCTATGTCACTCACACCCAGTACGATGATCTTAACGATCGCGAGACGGTGATCCGTTATGCGAACAGCGTCAGTGTGCCTGTGGCCAGCGCCTGGGGCGGCTTAACCGCGGCGGACCTATCGCTCGCTGCGAGTGCCCAGCACGACCAGGTGATCATCACCCAGTACGATGCCGCCGGACGCAAGAGCAGCCTCACCGAGCGGGTCTGGCAGGACGGCGCCCTGCAGAGCCATACCGAGAGCTACCAGTACGATGCCCTCGGCAACCGTACCCAGATCAGCGATGCGCGCGGCTACAAGACCTACTTCCGCTACGACGCCGCCAGCCGCCTGACCCACAAGCTGGTGCCGCAAAACAGCACCCACGGTTACCTCTCCACCTGGGCCTACGACGCCCGGGGACAGGTGTTGAGCGAGACCCGCTACAGCCAGGCGGTGGCCCAGACTGCCGACCCCGGCGGTATCAATACCAGCACCCTGGCCCATGCCCAGGATCGCAGCACCAGTTACACCTATTACGCCTCCGGCAAGCTCAATACCGAAACGGACACTGCCGGCGTGGTGATGCAGCACGACTACAATGTGTTCGGGGAAGAGTGGCGCACCATCGAAGCCAAGGGCCTGCCTGAGCAGCGGGTCACTTATCGCGCCTTCGACCAGTTGGGTCGCCTGGTGGAAGAGACTGCCGGCCTGCCGGACTGGCAGCAGAGCACCCTCGACAACCGTCATACGCTGACCGAGGCAGAACTGGGCGCAGACGAGCAGATCGCCACCACCTACTTCGGCTACAACGCCTTCAGCGAACTGGAAAGTCTGGTGAGCCCGCGCGGCCCGGGCTACGTCAGTGTGCAGCATCGCGACCAGTTGGGGCGCAAAGTGGGTGAGACCGATGCCCAAGGGGGAATCACCCAAACCACCCTGGACGCCTTTGGCAATATTGTCGTCACCACCGACCCCAACGGTAATACCGGTGTCTTTTTTTATGATGCCAACAACCAGCTCACCCACCAGGTGACACCGGACGGTGCGGTTACCACCTATGCCTACGACGCCTTCGGGCAGGCGACGGACATCCGTACCTATGCGCGGAAGTTGCCGGCGGGTACCGATGTGTCCGGACTGACCCAGGGCAGTCTCAGCACACTGCTGTCCGGCACCGAAGATGCCATCAGCGATCGCCACACCAGCAACGCATACGACAACCGCGGGCAGCTGCTTACCAGCACCCGGTACGGCTACGACCTGATCAATGGGCACGCCACCGCCAATGTCACCCAGTATGAATATGATGCGGCCGGCAACCGCACCGCCATGATCGACGCCCGCGGCGCACGCACCGATTATGTCCTCGATGCGCAGGGCCGGATTACCCGGGAAACCGGTCCGCAGTTCAGTGCTGCACTCACCGCGCATAGCACCAGCACCACCCATGTGCGTGCCATTACAGACTATAGCTACAACGCCTTTGACCGGGTCAGTGTGTCTGAAGGCCGCTATTGGGATGTCAGTGCGGGACAGGTACAAACGGTTTCCGGTGGCGTGCGCACCACGCACATGGCTTACGATCACCACGGTCAGATGTTGGCGCTGGTCGGCCCGGCGTTTACCGCCGCCAGTAGTGTCTCGACCAACACCCCCGATTTTGACGGCACGATCGGTACTGTCACCCTCAAGCAGGTGGTCGAGCAACATTACGATGCCCTCGGGCGTCTGGTGTATGAAGGTCAGCGGGGGTTGCAGAATGCCGCGTTGCAGGCCGATGGTAGTGTCAGTGGTACCCAGCACGGTCAGATCCAGGCCAGTGCTTACAGCTACAACCGCCTGGACCAGCAGGTGTTCTTCCTGGACGCGGACGGCGGCCTCACTTACAGCCGCCACGACGCCGCCGGCAACCTGCGCAGCGAGACCCGCTACGACCAGCGTTTACAAGTGAATGGCAGCGATTGGAGCGGTGCCATCGCCCAGCTGTACCTCGACAGCAGTAGCGGACATTGGCGGAATGATGCACTGGCCCATCAGGCGAGCGAGTTCACCACCGCGAGAAGCACCCACTACCAGTACAACGCCAACAACCTGTTGACCAGAAGCGAGTCCGATAACGGCGTCTTCTTTGATCTCAATAACCTGGTGAATCCCCAATCTACTTCGGGGGACCAGCAAGAACTGCAAAACGGCTTCAGCCTGGGCACTACCCAAAGCAGCCAGCAAATTTACGATGCTAATGGCAACCCCATTATCCAGATCGATGGTAAAGACCAGCCGAGCTTTGCGATCTACGACGCCGCCGGCAACCGGGTACTGGAAGTGGACCGCCTCGGCTATGTTACCGAGTATATTTACGATGGCCTCGGCCAGATTACGGCACAGACCCGCTATGCCGGGGCGCTTAACTTTACTGGTCTCGGCGCCCCCGCCGACAACGAGGCGCGTCACGCCTGGCTCGACAACCTTTACGGTAGCAACCGTGCCGCGCTGGTGGCCAATGTGGTCACCGGCGACGAGCGCACCACCGAATATGTCTACAGCGGCCGCGGTCTGCTGCTGGAAGAGCGCACCAAAGGGGAATCCTTCGCGCGTATCAGCAATGCCGGTACCGCCCTCAATGTCACCCAAGTGACCAGCGATCTGGTGACCCGCTACGACTACGATGGCAATGGCCTGGCCACCACCACCGTGCACTACGACGGTGATGAAAATGCCGCAGATAGCCGTGTGGAGAGTACTGCCTACAACGCCCGCGGCGAGCAGGTACAGACCCAGGGCGCCGAGTACACCGACTATCGGGGCCAGAGTGTGCGCGGTACGATGAGCTACCGCTACGACCTCTTTGGTAACCGCAGCGCCGAGATAGTGCACAACGACAGTGGCAACCAGGTTACCAGTCACAGCTATAACGCGCAGGGTAAGCGCACTGAAACCCGCGATGCGCGGGAAAACCGTGGTGATGCCAACTATGAAGGCAGGGCGCAGTTTGTGTTCGATGCGTTTGGTAACGCGGTTTACCAAACGCAGTATCAGACCGGCATCGACAACAATCAAAGTCAGGTGATTACCTGGCGGCAATACGATGCCCTCGGTCGTGAAACGGCCCGCACTAACAATGTTGACGAGACGGAAACCGGCGGACTGGTAGAGCACGATGTGGCTTACAACACCCATGGGCAGATCGTTGGTAAGGGCATCAATACCGACGTGCGCGACTCGGTGACCGGAGGTAAATACCAGGAGTATTACGTCTATGACAACCTTGGTCGTCTGTTCAAGACCAATAGTGGCAATGGTACGCCCAGGCTCTACCTGTACGACCAGAATGGCAATGCCACGCTTGAAATTACGGCGATCAATAACGACAGTCTGAATAGCATCAATACTGTGCAACAGGCTGTGAATGAAATCACGCAAAGTGAGACCCAGTGGAAATACAGCCTGTTCGATAAGGAGGATCAGTTAATTACGGTGGTGGATGCTCCGTTGGATACCCCCGTTGACAACCCCGA
>NZ_JBFRBC010000046.1:0-8822 GCF_040932045.1 Microbulbifer sp. TYP-18 | reverse complement strand
TCGCATTCAACTCGGGATCAGCCAGATAGGTGTCAGCAAAGACCTGCCACTTGTCCGTCAGACCGTTGGAATTGCGCCTGGCCATTACTCTCCCCGCTCTATCAGCCTTTCAAGCTTGTTATCAATACGCTGGAGCCGGGTCCGGATCTCGTCCTTGAACTCAGCGATGTGCTTCTGTTCAAGGGAGCGGAGGTCTGACTCGTGCTGAATCGCTTGGGAGTTGGCACCAATCCCCTTCTCAACATCAGACCCCCATACAAACAAACCAACCACCAGCAGGATGATGCTCACTATCTGGGTAACAGATACGCTCTTGCTCAAGTGCCAGTGTTCGGCTTGATTGGTCTCCGCTTGATTGGTCATGGTTTTACCATCGCCTTTGTCTTTTCCTTACTGCCTTGGCTGGAGCCGTACCAGAACTGCAGGATCATTGGTATTGCGCCGGTGATCACGCCGAGCATCAGAGTTCCGGTCTGTTCGAATGCCGGGGTTACCTCTACGCTGCCGGAGAACAGCAGGTAGGTCATGAAGAAATAGCCGCTGATAAACACAAACGACAGCAACGCCTGAACCCACAGCCCCCCTTTAATGCCCAGTTCCCGTGCACTCTTGCGGTCCTCCACTTCCAGCTGGTACACATCGATATCCAGTTCGCGCATCTTCACCTTGAAGTCGTTGTCGAGACCCCGCAGCTCCAGCAGCTTCTCAGGGCTCGCGTTCTGTACCAGTTCCGCTATGTCCTGCTCACTACCCTCACCATCCTGCAGGAAGTGATCCGAGAGGAACTTCACCGCAGTACCCGCCACCGGGCCACCCAAGGCAGCGCCCAGGGTCGGGGCCACGCTTTTAACGATTGCTTTCCAGCTCATGGTTATCTCCGGGCATAAAAAAACCGGCTCAGTGGCCGGTTTTAGTGATTGTGTGTCTGGTGCGAGGATTTACGCCTCGCTAGTTAAGTACTATTGGTCTCACTGCCTGACTAGCCTAAGTGTTGTTGGAGTTAGCTTTCCGGCTTTACTGTAACTCTCTTTTCTTAAAATTGTATTTTCATCTAAAAACTCAAAAGATAGCGAGTGCTGGTGGCTGACCTGCAGACTCGCGAGATTTGTAGCGTCTTGAAATGCGAAAGAAACAGAATTTTCATTACTCGGTTTTTCAAGCCTCAATCGCGGCTGATTGCCTTGCGGGCAGTAATGCGTAGCGATCAGACTATCTCCATCGGGGTGATACACAGTGAGAGAATGTGAAGCGCCTTTATAAATCCAGTTTTCTATAAGTACGCTGTCGTTAGCACTGCTTTCAAATGAAATATAAAAATTTTTTCCATCACTCCCTTCTTTTTTCCATTCTCCGACAAGAGATTTGAGCTTCTCAAAACTATTGACCGGCTCAGCGGTTGCAGAGAGCCAAAAACTAGCCATCAATAAACCCATGACAATTTTCATGGCGTCGATTCCTTGTGGCAGTAAACATTTATATAGTGGTCACTACGACCACTATTATCCTGATTCCTACGCCAGAGGCAATCTGGTGCCACTTCTACAAAGTACTATCCAAATCAGGCCATTGAACAAATATTATACAATCCAGAAAGGCACCTAGTAACTCCACACAGTAGGCCGGGCCCGCTCGCCCGGTACGGGTTCAAGGTCATCCAGGTGCAAGAATCGGCTGCTATGAGCGCCCTTCTGCTTCACACCAATACCGGTAAACCCCTCATCCTGCGCGATACTCAGCAGCTCATAGGCCCGCCCACCAGCAACTGATACATCCACCGCCTGCCCCGTGGTGTGCGTCATGGTGGAGCCGATCTTGGCGCAATGGGCCGGGCAGCGATAACCCGAATTGATCACCATCGGTTTGGCAAACCGCTCCCTCACCCTGATCAATCGACGCAAGGTGTCATCCGAGAAGTGGTTCTTGCCACAACAACGGCAAGCCAACTCCTCTTCCGTGAAGTAGTCGTTCTTGAACATAGGATCACCAGAAATGAAAAAGCCCGCACTGGGCGGGCTAGCAATGTTTAGGCTGTAGAGCTATATCTTCAGATTTATTGAAAAACTTCAGTTTGCGATGGCCGACTGACTCATTATACAGAACTACCTAGCAGTCAAATAGCCCCAACTCCACATGGAGCGACACAGCTACCTACAGCAATATTTAGTTATCTTCCTGACGTTTTGGCAAACAGAATTATAATGGAACTTTTTTGCTAGAGGTAACGCCGTACGAGCACATCGCATTTTTGATCGCCATTAAAGTCTGCCAATGAGGTTTTATTTATACTGATAAAATCGTCAGGCGGATCTTCGGGCCCTTCATTGAATACACGCAAATCTTGCCAGGATGTTTGTGCGCTATAGCTCACTTTCCAGCTTTTCGACGTGGCATTAATTGAATCGCGAATCACGTCAGTAGCCCCATCTCCATTCATATCGCAAAAGCTTAGCTTTTCCAGCTGCACCGATGAACTGCTGAGCCTCATCCATCCCTCTTGAGCGCCCCATGATACAAACCAATCACTGCCATTGGTTCGAAAGATATCAGTCCTTCCGTCTCCATCGAAATCACCAAATCTAAGCTCTGACAGGGAAATTTCCGAGGAAAGGGTCGCTTGCCCAGAACTAACACCGCCCCATGAAATGTACCATTGATCACCAATTTTGTACCAAATATCGCTTATACCATCGCCGTCAAAATCTCCGACCGTTAGCTGTGAAATCGGAAGTTCGGATGCTTTGAGAAATTCCCAGCTCCCTTTTGCACTCCAAGATACATACCATATATAGCCCTCGGCTTTAAAGGCATCAGTTTCTCCATCTCCATCGAAATCACCAAACCTAATGTTGCTAAGAGATTCTGATTTTGCACTCCACTCCTCCCAACTTTCTCTTGCTCCGGAAGACAAATACCATTTTGAGCCATCTGATCGTAAAAGGTCTTTGGCGCCATCTCCATCAAAGTCACCTATAGACAGTTCGCCAGGATCGTAGCTGGAGCGAATTCGATAACTCCAAAAATATTTACCCCCGAAAGAAATAGACCATACAGGTGGCACAGAAATTTCGTAGTTATTTTGCTTTTCTGTGCCCTCATACTCATAAAACAAGTTTCCCACAAAATAATTCTGGAAAATTGCCGAGTTTCTAAATTCCTCGTCCGGCCCAGTAAATATATGCTTATGTCGGAAATCATTATTGTAGACATCTGCTTTCGTGAAAGGGATACCTCTAACAGTAATTGCATGATCACGTATATCCCAAAATGTATTGCCATGTATAAGTATTGTATCTCCTGCTATCATTGGATATTCATGACAGGTAGGGTGCTTTGGAGCATCGTGACATCCGTGAACATCAAAATTGTGATCCATACTACCTTCAACTACCAAGTTGTACCTTGCTTCATAGCTACTATAAGGTCGGCCGGTGGTAGCAATGTCATGCCTATTGTGATTAAATAAATTTCCTTCAATTATGGCGTCTCCGAGATCTACCTGAATTCCATAGCCGAGCGCATGAGGTGTACACTCAGAGTCTGTTTCCCGTCTCCGATTGTGGTGGATGTGGTTGTGATGGACATGGGCAACTCTTTCCTTGCTTGTTTTGTTTAGGTTAATAGCTCTATGTGGCCAACCCCACATCTCATTGTTGTCAATCTCTATATCTTCGAACTTGTCGTCTCCACCATCGTAAATTGCAGATATTCCTGTAGCTTCGTATCGCAAACATTTATCGATCCCATCGAAGTCTGAATTGACAGTAGGACCCTCAATGCGGAGTCCGGTAATACGTACTCCACTACCTTTTATTATAAATAGAGATTCCTTTTCCTTGGTCGTAGTAAAAATATGAGCACCAAGGGATCCATCCACTCCTCTGCCTGATGCTAAAGTTACACCAGGCGGAATCCCTATATTCCATTCTCCTGTTAAATCAATAACAGCGCTGTCAGCAATGTATACGAGATCTCCTGGACTACGATTTTCTTCGTTTAAGCAACTGAGCAATTGACTTTTTGTTGTTACGGTACAAGTTGCGGAACCCGGCAGAACGCTACTGGAGTATGATTCACCTCCACCTATAGGATTCCCAGTCGGGTTTTCTATTGCGTAGGCAACTATAGAAAACATGCCTGATATATATAACAGCAAAGCTTGCGATATAATTAATATTTTTTTCATTTTTAATCCAGACGTATAAATGAGTTAGATTGTATCTACGGCAAACAGTTAAAGCACATAAGCAAGAAGCTTCGGGGCTGTAGGTAGCGCCTTCCGCAAACACACTGAACCACTGTCGCTTTCTCGCCAAACTGGGTTTGATCGGCATTCAGTATACGGTGAGCCTGGCGCGAATCAACACTTCAGTCTGATCTGACTGAGGGCAAATGCTGGAAAATCGCAGACACAAAAAAACCGACTCGGGGCCGGTTTCTCGGTCAGCAATGCGGAATAACCGCAAGCTAGGAAAAAGTTAGCATTCTGGCACAAACCCTGTCAACCACTTGCATGCAATTTTTCCTTATATCTTTCCACCATCTCGGAAACCGGTCCTAATGCCCTGGCCGGAAGTGGGTCCAGACGTCTCTGAAACCGTTGCCACAAGCTCTTCCAGCGCCGATCCCAGGTGGACTTATTGCAGCCTAAAATCGTGCGGGCCTGCCTAAGATCGATAGGCCGGCCGTTCACATCCCTAAGGGCGCAGGCGTTGATGCAGAAGAAGGCCAGCTTGGCGACCTGGGTTCTGTTGTGCGGTTCACCCCATTGGTCAAACTCGTTCATCAGGTAATGAAGGAGTGCGGCCCGCTCTTTGAACCGCGCTGCCGGCGGCGCATAGGCAGCCATGCCCCAGCTGTAGGCCAGTGGGTCGGTTTGGCGCAGTTTGGCTACTACATTTTGAACCAGGCCCTTTTCACAGGCGTCCATGATACGGCCACCGCTGCCCTTCCCCACTTTCGTTTCAACCGCATACAGGGTCGGTGCCGGTATTCTCGCCGTCACTGTGCCCTGCTCGTCCCGGATTTCGTCAATGGTGTGCCTGGGGCGGGAAATTACTTGGCTATTAGTGACATACGTATAGTCGGCCTGCCCTGTGGGGCTGTCGAAGGCGTCGTGCCATGCCTGTCGTGCGGTGTGGAATCTCATCAGCTGGCCGTGAAGATCTTGCGATACAGCTTCGGGTTTGGATTGCGGTCCCGGTTTCTGAGTCTGCCGGAGGTCTGCCAGCGCAGAAAGTCGCCACAAGCCAATTCGTATCTGGCACACCTGTCTCGTTGGTGGCAGTGATCGCAGGGGGATAGCTCCGTCAGGGCACGCTGTTGGTTGGGTGTCAATTCGGTCTTGCCCCAGCTACGCATCAGGTCTCTCTCTCGGTATACATCAGGATAATCATCGAATCAGCCCCTTATCGCGCATCCTTGTTTGAGTTTCAAACAGCGCCCGCAACTTGCTGCGCTCTACCTCAACCTTTGGTATCTCGGTCTTACAACGCCCGTCTATCACATCGTGACAGCAGCTGCAGCCATAGACGCCCCACCAATCGGGAGACTTTCGGGCCATACCAGCGTGGCTGGGCAGATGGCACAGCACCACCGTTTCCGGGTCACCGTTGCAGTGTGGGTAGAGCCGCAAGGTGCAGTCCTCACCCTTCGCCGCCTGGCGTAACTTAGTGCTGGGCATCCAGCAATGCTCCAAAGTCCACGCCCTTGAGGGTGTACCGATCAAATACCGTGTCGATATAGCGTTGGCACTGCTTGACGGTCATCAGTCGTGTGACCGGAAACCATTCCATCAGGTCGAGCTTGTCCTGATACGCCACCGGCTTGATGATCTTGTCGTAGCTCTCCCGGAACTTTTCATCCTCCTCCCGCAGAATTGGTACCCCAATGGTCAACTTACACTCTGCCCGTGCATGAGCGCAGTCGTCACCGTAGAGGGATCGGCCAATGCGCTGGTACAGCTCGAAGCACATGCGGTTCTGGTCCAGGCTGCGGTCCTTGCCCAGGCGCCAGAAGAAACGCACCACCTTGTGTTCCGCAAACAGGCCTTCACAGTGTTTATAAAACCCTTGCAGGCTGGCCTGGCTATTGACCTGGAACTGTTCCGGCATTCAGGCACGCTCCGCTGTGGTTTGCTCGCCGGCAAGGAGGGACTTCAGCTCTCCCAGGGCCGACAGTGCGACACCTCTGTCACATGGCCGAGCTGGCTTCTCTTCCAGTATCCGGTCCTGCACCGGGGGTTCAGGAAGGCGCTTGCCCTCGGCCAGGTCCTGCATAACCCGCTTCCAAGCCTCCCGAAAAGCAGCCTTTTGCTCTTTGGTCGGCATCTGCGACACTACGCTCCAGTCCATGTGGCAGTAAGCCGCATACACCGCTGGGTTTAACTGGGTGAAATCCCGCTTTACGTGCCTCGGGCCAAAAAACCGCTGCAACAGGGAAAAGGCTTCCGGCTCGCTGGGTATTTTCCAGTGCTTCAGGGAGGCTTTACGGCACAGGGCGATGAAATCTCCGGTGGATGGCAGAAATGGCCCCTGGCTTTGCCGAAGCTCAGCCAAACCCCCTTCGATCGTGCTCCAGTCAGAAATACCCGCCTCCATCAGCGCCATCAGCCACTGGTTCTTGACTACCGCAATAGCTGACTGGTCCGGGAAGGCCGCCCGCCAGCCCGGCTTGATCCCCGCCAGTTGTTTGAATAACTCGTTCACCAGTTGCGCCGTCGAGCCAGTCGGTGTCGTCGGTGAACGGGTTGGGTGGTTGCGATGATCCATTGTGCGGCCCTCCGCGTTTGGTGAGTCGGTTGATCAGCCAGTCAGCCTTCACGCCCTGCCAGCCAGCCAGCTCCACTTCGGCTACCAGGGCTTCGTCGGTCATGCCGGTACTGTCCCCGGCCTGTCGGATTTCACGGGCAGCCAGCTCCAGCGCCCGCTGGGTCAGTGGCTTGCGTAGTTTCTTGCGGTAATCGGCGAAACAACGCGCCGAGTGTTCAGTGATGGGGAGACCGGCGAAATCGAGCCCCCTGGGCTTTTTGGGCTGGACAGGAGCGCGCTCGCGCGCGTCCCCTTGTATTACTCTTACTGTATTGCTCTTACCTGTACTACTCTCTTCCGTGTTTTCCGAATACCCCCCTTCGGGATTCCGAATAGGGTTCTCCGTGTTTTCCGAATACCCCCTTCGGGATTCCGAATACCCCCCACTCACAAAAATATTACGTTCACAAATACGCTTTCCATCGCGTTTTTGGGTGATCGTCAAATAGCCTTTTTTCTCCAGGCTGGAGATGATTTCAGACACCCGGGATGGGGACAGATTGAAGAATTCGGCGAACGCCTTGTTGGACTTGTAACAGCCTCTGACAGGATCTACGGACAGGCTATTGATTTCCACCAGCATAACCTTTTCCTGCAGGCTCAAGTCTTTAGACAGCCACAGTTCCGCTGGAATCCAAACGCCTTCAAACGCGCGTTTATCGCTCATTGACGCCTCCACCCTCTTCTGAGGCCGATGAATCCACTGATAATGTCCGTCAAATCAACGTGTCAGTCTCTCCTGACTGTCACACCACTGTGCAGGTGTCGCCTTCCTTCGGTATGCTGACGGCTCCCACACCAACAGCATCCGCCGGAGAAAAACCTATGACTTGCAACCTGTTCATCCCTCATACGAAAACAGAGGAGTATCCCTAATGGCTGGATACGAATGGCCGTTAGGGGACGGCACAGCAATTGAGTTTCACATCTACGAAAAAAACGAGAGCTGGGATTCTGTTGCTGGGTTATACATCTTCAGCTACAAAACCCCAGACGGCTCTTGGTGCGCTTTATACGTTGGTCAAACAGACGACTTCTCCTCTCGTCTTCCGTCTCATGAACGCTGGGATGAAGCTCACGGTTTTGGGGCAACACACGTTCATGCAATTGCAGTTACCGGTCAATGGGAGCGCGATGTAATTGAGAAGTGTCTGGTTGAACATTTGCAGCCGCAAATGAATTCTCACCATCGTTAGTATTTTCCATAGAATCCCCTCGCCCACTTTGGTCCGAGCAAGGTGAGTCAGTGGCTGGGGGACCATATTCAGTGATTTCTATAGTCGCGCCAGTTTCAACTAGCCGCTCTAGGAACGACTCTGATAAATTCGTGAACGGCTTCAACACAAATTCACCATTGATCTTTCGAATTTGCATATAATCTCCTTAGTCATCTAAATGCAGCAGTTAGTGGGATTCATGCCTTTCCAATCGCTGAATCAATATCCGGTGATACCTGCTCATCACCTTGCGTTGCTCCTGAAGTAGCTCTTTTTCCTCGCTCTCCAAGTCGTTGTAATCTTTGGACTCCAAAAACCTATTGAGACGAAGCCTTTTGTTGGTGAGTCCGACGATCTCTTTGTGTAAGCGCCCTATAAAATCACTCATTGCCTTGCCTCTATTGCGCTGTCGCTACCTTTAAAAGGTGCCGGCCTTTCACCGGCTCGGGAAGTCCCTGCCCCTCTACTGCTTCCTCACAAACTGCTTTGTCACTCCAAACCAGTGATGGATTCCTTTTCACCCAGCACTTTCTGGAAGCTTGACAGAGTTTTTAAGAGTCTCAGATAGCCCCTCTAACTCGCACAACTCTTCGGTAACCTCATCCAGAATGATCTCGGCCTGCTGGGTTGCCAGCTGCGCCTGTGTTTTGCCCTTGGAGCCATCCAACCGCCGGCCACAAAATGCCAGCCGCTGACGGTCATGCTCGGGCAACTCCGCCAACAACTGAGGGATGATTTCTTTCATGGCATAACCTGCTCTTGATTGATGTTGTACCGCCGGCTAATCGGGACCTCCATT
>NZ_JBFRBC010000045.1:0-9850 GCF_040932045.1 Microbulbifer sp. TYP-18 | reverse complement strand
ACTTGCGCCTGACAGGCCAGGCTCTGCCGGAGGCCTTTGTCGCTCTTGAGGGCCTGCCGCGCGAGGCCAGCGGGCGCCTGGATCGCCGGGCCCTGCCGGAACCCGAACGCGAGCTTACAGCCTTTGCCGCGCCCGAGGGAGAAACGGAAACCCTGCTGGCCGCATTCTGGAGCGAACTGATCGGGCGTCAGCCCGTGGGGCGTCACGATGTCTTCTTCGAAGTTGGTGGTTACTCCCTGTTGGCCTCCCAACTGGCGGCCCGCATCCGTGAGGCCTTCCGCGTCGATATCCCCGTGCGTGAACTCTTTGCCCACACCACGGTGCAGGCCCAGGCGGCGCTGATCGACACCCGTCGTGCCAATACCGGCGCCGGCGAGGCCCTTGTGCTGCCTGCCCTGATCCCGGTGTCACGGGACGAGCCCCTTCCCCTGTCCTACGCCCAGCAGCGCTTGTGGTTTCTGGGCCGTTACATGGGGCCCAACCCGGTCTACAACATTCCCCTGGCCGTGCGCCTGCGCGGCGATGTTGAGTTGGCGCTGCTCAAGCAAAGTCTCGCCCACCTGATCCAGCGCCACGAAAGCCTGCGCACACGCTTTGCCTACGACGGCCGCCAGGCGGTACAGGTGATCGACGAGGAGGTGCCCGCTCTGAGTCTTGAGGTGGTGCGCTCCACTGCCGAGGTACAGAGCATCAGCCAGGCGGAGTGGATGCATCCCTTTGATGTGACCGCTGAGCGCCTCAGCCGTTTTCGCCTGCTGTGTGACGAGCGCGACGGCAGCCACCTGCTGTTGATCACCCTGCACCACAGTATCGCCGACGGCTGGTCCCTGGGGATTTTGTTCCGCGAACTGGTGAGCGTGTATCGCGACCTGAAGGCGGGGCGCAGCCCCACACTGCCACCACTGTCGGTGCAGTACGCCGATTACGCCCAGTGGCAGCGGCGCTGTCTGGAAGGCGAGACCCTCACCCGACAGCTTGCGTACTGGAAAACCCAGCTGCGCGACCTGCCGACCCGTTTGACCCTGCCAACAGACCGCCCGCGGCCGGCGGAGCAGAGCTTTCACGGCGCCTATGCCAGTCTGTCGATTCCGCTGGAGCAGACGCAGCGCATCAAAGCCCTGGCCGGCGCCCAGGGGGTCACCCTGTTTATGACACTGATCTCAGTGTTTGCGGTGCTGCTCGCTCGCTACTCGGGGCAGCGCGACCTGGCCATTGGCACACCCATGGCCAACCGGCATCTGCCGGCGACAGAATCATTGATTGGTTTTTTTATCAACTCCGTGGTGTTGCGTTTTGACCTTGAACGGGATCCCTCGTTTATCGAACTATTGCGCACCACCCGGGAGACAACCCTGGATGCCCACGCCCACCAGGACATTCCTTTTGAACGGCTGGTGGACGAGTTGAACCCGGAGCGCAGCGTGAGCTACTCGCCCCTGTTTCAGGTGTCGTTCTCTCTGGTGAACACCCCGGTGGACGACGTGGCGTTGGACGAGCTGGCACTGAGTTGCGAGTCCATGGCCGATGATCAGGAGGGGATCTCGCGCTATGACATCACTTTCAATCTGTCGGAGACAGAAACGGGCCTGCGCGGGGGGATGGAGTACAACACCGACTTGTTTGACCGCGTCACGATTGAGCGCATGCTGGACCACTACCAGCGCCTGCTGAGTGCCGCAGTGGCTTCGCCGGCGCTGCCGGTGTCGCATCTGGAATTGCTGAGTGGCGAGGAGCGCCGGCAGCAGCTTGAGCTGTGGAATGACAATGGGGCAGCCTTTCCCGCGCAGACGCTGCACGGTCTGCTGGAGGTCCAGGCACAGGCGCGACCCGATGCGGTGGCCCTGGTTTGTCAGGATCAGCAGCTGACCTACGGCGAACTGGACCGCCGCGCCAACCAGATCGCCCACTATCTGTTGGATCGCGGTCTGAAGCCGGAACAGTGTGTCGGCGTGTGCACGGAGCGATCTATCGAACTGGTGGCCGGTTTGCTCGGTATTCTCAAGGCCGGCGGCTGTTACGTGCCCCTGGACCCAGAGTATCCGCCGGCGCGCCTCGAGGCCATGATGGCCCATTGCGCCTGTTCCATGGTGCTGACAGAACAACACCTGTTGGAAGAACTGGAATTCCTGAGCGAGGTCCGCATCCTGCTGCTGGACGCCGAGCTTTATCCAATGACTCTGGGAAAATACCCGGGCGACAATCTTCCCGCCCACATGGCGTCCGTATCACCCGGGCATCTTGCTTACATTACTTATACCTCTGGCAGTACGGGTAAACCCAAGGGCGTTTGCATTACTCACGGGAATATTCTCAGCCTGGTGGGAGCCGGACATCGCCTCGCTGCCGATGCCGGCCAGGTGGTGGGCCAGTTCTCCAATTATGTCTTTGATGCAATCACTTACGAACTTTGGGGCGCCCTGGCCGCCGGTGCCCGCGCAGTCATGGTAGCGCGCGAACAGACCCTTGAGCTGCCGCAATTGGAGGATGTCATTTTGCGCCAGCGAATTGACATCGCTTTTTTTACCACGGCGCTGTTCAACCGGGTCAGTCTAACCATTCCAGGTTGTTTAAAAAGACTGCAAAAGCTTCTGTTCGGTGGCGAAGCTTTTTCAGCCGAGGCTATCGATGGTGCGCTGCGGGCACTGCCGGGGGAATTACATCATGTCTATGGGCCCACAGAATGCACGACCTTTGCCACGGTTCATACCATCGAGCCTGCGGTCTTCGCTCAAACCCAAACGGCACCCATCGGTCGCGCGCTGGCGAACAATACAGGCTTTGTGTTGCACGACAACAGCTCACTGGCACCCGTCGGAGTGGTGGGGGAACTGTGCATCGGTGGTGCGGGCCTGTCGCGGGGCTATCTGAAACACCCCAGGCTGACGGCTGAAAAATTTGTGCCCAATCCCTATGCGCAAACTCCCGGCGAGCGCCTTTACTGCAGCGGTGACCTCGCGCGCGCACTGCCGGATGGCGAACTCGAATTTATTGGTCGCGTAGATACCCAGGTCAAGGTGCGTGGCTTCCGGATTGAACTTGGCGAAATCGAAAATCACCTGCTGCAGCACGAGCGTGTTGAAGAGGTGGTGGTGCTGGCCAGAGACAATCCCCTGGGTGCAAAAAGTCTGGTCGCCTACCTGGTGCTTGACCGGGATGCCATCGATGACGAATGGCACCAGTTGCAACTGCGCTTGATGGAGTATCTACAGGAGCGTTTGCCCGATTACATGGTTCCCAGCGCCTTCGTACGCTTGCCGGCAATCCCCCTTACACCCAACCGCAAGGTGGATCAACGGGCACTGCCGGCACCTGCGGACCAGGATTTTGCCCGCTCGCGCTATCAGGCCCCGAGTAGTGACATGGAGGTAACACTGGTTGCGCTTTGGCAGGAAAATTTGAAGGTGGAAAAAATCGGCATCGAAGACAATTACTTTTCCCTTGGCGGTGACTCTATCCGTTCCATTTCCCTGGTGGCCGAAGCCAAAGAGCGTGGACTTGTGTTTTCCGTCAAGGATTTGTTTTCCAATCCTACCGTCGCAGCTCTGGCGAGTGTGATCACCAAGATGAGCGATGAAAAAAATAACGAACCGGATCTGTCGGAACCGTGGCAGGAGTTGGATACCTTTTCCATGCTCACGGAAGAAGAAAAGCTGTCCCTGTTGAATAATTTTTCTGTCGAAGCGGAAGATAAGTCGTGAATAAAGTCCTCGAAAAGCCGGTCATCGAAGACGCGTACCCCATGTCGCTGCTGCAGCAGGGCATGGTTTACCACACGATGCAGCGACCCGATCTAAGTGTGTATCACGATGTGACGCTCTACCGCTTTGAATTGTCCTGGGATGTTGAGGTATTTCGGCAAACATTGAATTATCTGGTGAAAAAGCACGCCATACTGCGAACGGTATTTAACCTGGAACAGGGCCGGCCGCTGCAGTTTGTGATGAAGGTTGAATCGGCGCAGTTTAGTTCAACCGATTTAAGTGATCTTCATCCGGAGGAAAAGGAGCAGGAGCTGCGACTCTGGCTTGACAGGGAGAAAGCCAGGGGTGTCGATTTGAGTACTTTCCCCTGGGTGCTACATATTTTTTTGCTGTCGCCGCAAGAAATCGCCTTTGGCATGAGCTTTCACCACGCCTTATGGGACGGTTGGAGCAATGCCACGTTTATCAGTGAACTGCTGGCCACCTATCACACCCTGCAAGAAAACCGGGAAATTTCGCAACAGGCGCCCCCGCCGCCTTACAAATATTTTATTCTAATGGAACAGAAAGCGCTCGCATCGGAAGATATGCAGCGCTACTGGAAAGAAAAATTCGAGGGTGTCAACCCACCCTGGTGGCAGGGTCAACTACAAAGCACCAGTGTGCGCTTTGGTTACCCGGTGAGCCAGGATCAGAGTCGCGCGGTGGTGGCCCTGGCCCGCAAATATGGTGTCCAGGAAAAAAGTATCTGGACAGCACTGTATCTGGCCTTTGTGTCTTTACTGAACGGCAGTGACGATGTCTTTGGTTCGGTGGTGATGCACGGCCGCCCGGAAATGTCCGGCAGTGAAAAAACCCTGGGACTTTTTGTCAATACGCTACCTGTGCGCCTTAATCTCCAGGGCATGACCGGACCACAACTGATAAATTCAGCGGAATCTGAGTTGCAGCAGTTGCAGGCGATGAAACATTTTCCCTTGGCCTCAGTGCAAAAACAGACGGGAGTGGATTTTTCCTCTTCTATATTTAATTACACAAACTTCCACGTGTATGAGCAGGAGAATGCCTCGGCCAATATTCTCGGCGGCGGTGGCTTTGAGGAAACCAATTACCTTCTGTCGATAAATGTGTCGAAAAATTCCTCGAATCAGAGCCACAGTCTCTACATCAATGTCGACCCGACAGTGTTTTCCGACGATATGCAAAGGCGTTTCCCCGGATACATCGGCAATATTCTGAATTTTCTTTTGGCCGGAGGGGACAAATGCATCGATCGCGGTGCCTGGCTCGGAGGGCAGGAATATCATCAGCAAATTGAACAATGGAATCCACCGCCAGCGGGGACCGCGAAGGGTGAATTGTGTATCGATGAGCGATTTGAGCTCCAGAGTTCGCGCGCTCCCGATGCCGTAGCGCTGGTCGAGGAGGGCACCGCAGGGCTCCCCCATCAGCTTACTTACGGGGAATTATCGCGGCGTTCGGACCGGCTAGCCCTGGCTCTTATGGACAGAGGCATCACCGCGGACGATCTGGTGGGCATTTGGGTGGCGGGATCCAACGAGATGCTGATAGGCATCCTTGGCATCCTCAAAGCGGGGGGCGCCTATGTGCCCCTCGACCACGCACATCCAGCGAGTCGAATCGCCTACATAGTGGAAGATGCGGCACTGAAGTTTGTGGTAAGCCCCCAGGCGTTCGACAGCTGCAGTGCCGAGGACGCTCTGGAGGGCTGCGAGCGAGTGTGGTTGGATTGCCCTCCATCGAGAAAAGGGATACCGAGTGAGGAATTGGCGACTCGGCTCCTCGAACACCGCAAGCAGCGATCCACGAAGAATATCGCCTATGTCATTTACACCTCCGGCACTACGGGTAAACCCAAAGGCGTACTGGTAGAACATCGCAACGTGAACCGATTGTTCACTGTCTGCCAGGGGAATTTTGGCTTTCATTCCGGTGACGTGTGGACCCAGTTTCACTCCTATGCCTTCGATTTTTCGGTCTGGGAAATATGGGGGGCACTTTTCTACGGCGGCCGTCTGGTGATGGTGCCGCGAACAACCAGTCGTTCGCCCGAAGATTTCTATCGACTGTTGATTCGTCAGCAGGTGACCATACTCAATCAGACGCCGACCATATTCAACCAGGTCATCGCCGTGGACGAAGAACTGCAACAGCCTTTGTCTCTTCGTCGAGTGATCTTTGGCGGTGAAGCGTTGGATGTTAAAAAACTCGCCCACTGGTTTGAACGTCACGATGAGCAAGCCGTAAAACTCGTTAACATGTACGGTATTACGGAGACCACTGTGCATGTCACGTATCGTCCTTTGGGTAAACGGGATCTCAGCAGTGCGGCGAGTATCATCGGTCGACCTCTGAGCGATTTGAGCCTGTACCTCCTCGGCGATGGTCTGGCGCCACTGCCGGTGGGCGCCGTGGGCGAAATATTTGTCGGCGGCAGAGGTGTGACGCGCGGTTATTTACATCGCCCGGAGCTCTCCGCCCTGCGCTTTGTCGACAGCCCTTTTAAGCCGGGCGAGCGACTCTATCGAACAGGAGACCTGGGAAGATTCCGGGAAAATGGTGAGCTCGAATATCTCGGTCGCATCGACCAGCAGGTGAAAGTTCGTGGGTATCGCATTGAACTTGGGGAGATTGAGCAGGTATTGCTTGAGCATCCGGAGGTGGATGATGCCGTGGTTATTGCAAGGGCGGATGAGCAGGACAATAAACGTCTGTTCGCATATCTGGTAGGCAAGCATGCCGGGGAAGTCCAGCGTAACGCGATCCGCGCCCATGCGTCCGGACAACTGCCGTCTTACATGGTGCCAAGCGCCTTTATTTTTCTGGATGCTATTCCACTGACGGTAAATGGAAAACTCGACCACAACGCGCTGCCGAAAGCTGACACTCTTTCCAATAGAGCCTATGCGGCACCGCGTTCCGAGGTGGACATGCAACTCTGCCAGGTCTGGCAGCGAGTGCTAAAGGTTGAGCGGGTCGGTATCGACGATAATTTCTTCGCCCTTGGCGGGGATTCCATTTTGTCCATACAGGTGGTGTCTCGAGCCAAAACCCTGGGTCTTAAGCTCAGCGTTAAAGATGTGTTGACCTTTCCCACTGTGCGTCAACTCGCTTCAAGCGTAACGGCCATAGACACTTCGGCTGTGGGTGTGGATACCCGGCAATCGACCGGCGAGCTGAATTTACTGCCTATTCAACAATGGTTTTTTTCTCATCGCGCGCCGAATCCACAGCACTTTCATCAGTCGCAGCTGTTGACAGTTCCCGAAGGCTTTGATGTGACATTCTTGCGCGCCTGGGTTGAGGCCCTGTATCGACGTCACGATGTGCTGCGATTGGGCTTTAGCTGTGAGAGTGAGGCCTGGAGAGGTTTTTTTCACGCCTCAAGCGCCGAACGTGTCGATGCCTCTGTTGTTAATGTGCCAATTGATGCTAAAGAAAACTGGCAGCAGACGGTTAAAAGCAGCGCGCTTGAAGTTAAGCAGCAAGTGAACTTGAGCGAAGGCCCTCTGTTTTATGCGGTGTATTTCGATCGCGGCGGGCGGGGTGAGGGTGCGCTACTGCTGGTATTTCACCACCTGATTATTGATGGCGTCAGCTGGCGTATTGTTTTGCAGGATTTGGCGCTTGGTTTTGATCAGTGGCGACACAAAAAAAACATTGCGCTGGCGGCGAGAACCAGTCCCTATAAGCAGTGGTCGCGTGCGTTGTGCGAGCATGCAAAGGGCGGAATAAGTTCAGAGGAAAAAGATTTTTGGTGCCGCCAGTTAAGTGGCGAGACTGCATCACTTGCCGCTGATGGGGAACTGCAGGGTCGGGATACCAGCGGCTCTGCCCGGCGAAAAATTGCCGATCTGGATCCTGGGCGTACCCAGGCGCTATTGAGTGGAATTCACCAGGTCTACGGAACACAAATTCAGGACATTTTATTGAGTGCTCTGGTGGCGGCATTTAACCGCGTTACCGGGCAGCCTCGGCTTCGCGTTCACCTCGAAGGGCACGGTAGGGAAGAGAGCGTTGTCTCAGATATTGACCTGAGCGAGACGGTTGGCTGGTTTACCTCCTTCTATCCCCTTTGTTTGCGAGCGCCTGCGCGGGCGAAGGATTTTTCCGCGCTGATTCTTGGGGTGAAAGAGGCTTTAAGGCAGGTACCCAATCACGGTCTTGGCTTTGGAGTGTTGCGATATTTAACCCGGGACAAAGAAATTATCGCTCTGCAAGAAGCCTGTCCCGTACAGGTGGTATTTAATTACTTGGGCCAGTTTGATGGATCGGTAGCCGAGGCGCCAATATTTGCCCCTCTCGACCTGGACACCGGGCCGGATATGGATGAGGCACACCCCCGTAATCATAGCCTCGGATTTAACGGCGCCGTCAGTGACGGCTGTTTGCGTTTCATTCTCGACTATCATCCCGAGCGCCATCATCCCTCGACGGTGGATGCGCTGTTCGACGCATTTTTTGACAGCCTGCAAATGCTGATCGAGCACTGTGAGAAGAACGCCATCCGCCGTTTTTCTCCGAGCGATTTTCCTCTAGCCAGCCTCGATCAGGCCCGCGTGGATATGCTGCAGGATCGCTATTCCGGGTTGGTCGACGTGTTCCCGGCCTCGAGTATGCAGCAGGGGTTGATTTTTCACAGCATGCTCGATGCGCGTCGTGAAGCCTATGTCACTCAACTGTTTATGGATTTTCACGGAGACTTTGATCCAGCCGTGTTCCAATCCGCCTGGCAGGACTTGATCGATCGGCATGGTGTGTTTCGCACAGCCTTCACAGAAGACACAGGCGACCAGACGCTGCAGGTGGTGGTAGAGCGGGTGGAGGTTCCCTGGCAGGAGCTGGACTGGCGATGCCTGGAGACAGTTCAGCAGGAGGAGTCCTTTGCCGAACACTGTGCCAGTGATCGCGAGCGGGGGTTCGATTTTGCCCGGGCGCCACTGCTCAGGATGAGTTTGATACGACTGTCCGACAGGCGTTATCGCTGGCTTTGGACGCACCATCACAGCCTGTTGGATGGCTGGAGTATTCCCATCGTCTTGCAGGAGCTTTTCAGCGCATACACACACCGACGGCAGGGTAAAGCGCCGCAGCTGCCACCGACGGGTGATTTTCGCGAGTACATTGTCTGGCTGCAGGCACAGAACAGAGAGAGGGCAAACGACTTCTGGCGCCAGCAGCTGCAGAGTGTCTCGGGGCCCACTTCTCTGGCGTTTTCGGCCGATCCGATGTCGACTGGCGATACTGCCAGACGCGAGCAGAGCCTTTGCCTGTCGGCGTCCCTGACCGCCAGGCTGACGCGACAGGCGCAGCGCTGCAGCGTGACCTTGAACACCCTCGTCCAGGCTGCATGGGCCTACCTTCTGTACCGGCACAGCGGTGGCGAAAAACAGGTGGTCTTTGGTCAAACAGTCTCGGGCCGGCAGGCGGATGTCGACGGCATAGAGGCCATGGTTGGCCTGTTCATTAATACCCTGCCTGTTGTGGTCCCGGTGGATCCAGAGGAGCCTGTAGAGATTTGGCTTCAGCGTTTACAAAAACATCAGGCGCAGCGTGAGACCTTTGACTATTTACCTCTGAGCGAAATTCAGCAATACGCCGGGATGCCAGCCGGCAGCCGCTTGTTTAACACTCTGCTCATTTTTGAAAACTACCCTGTTGAAGATGCCGTCGATCAACAAAAGAGTGACGAAACTTCGCCCCTGGGCTTTGACATAGAACGAATCGGTCACGACGAATCAGCCGATTACGGTATCACCTTAATCGCACTGCCGGGGGAGGCGCTGCGGCTGGATATGAGTTGTACGCCAGACGCCTGTTCACAGGTGTCGATGGAAGCGCTGATCGACGGTCTCCACTGTGTGCTCGAGGGCCTTGCCCTCCTGAACCTCGGTAGGGTAGGAGCCCTTCCCTATCTCACCGAAGACCGAGAAAAGGCGCTGTTCCAATACGGTTGTGGACCGGCACTGGAACCAATGGCAGCGCCCTCTCTGCACGGTCTGCTGGAGGTCCAGGCACAGGCGCGACCCGATGCGGTGGCCCTGGTTTGTCAGGATCAGCAGCTGACCTACGGCGAACTGGACCGCCGCGCCAATGGTTTGGCCCAGCATTTGATCGCGGCCGGTGTG
>NZ_JBFRBC010000044.1:0-13952 GCF_040932045.1 Microbulbifer sp. TYP-18 | reverse complement strand
GGAGTGCAGCACCTTTCTCCAGGCCGACCAATTGCTGTTGTAATAGCCCCGAAAATAGAAGTCGGGCGCATCACTGCTCAGAAAATTGTAGGTGTAATACTGCTGGGTGACACCGGCTGCGGCCTGGACCACCAGGGAACCCGCTTTTGCGGTCGGGTAATTGCTCCCACTGGTGGCGTTGGCATTGGCGGTCTGGTAATAGAAGCCAGGGGTCTGGTAATTGTTCAGGTTCACCACACCCAGTGCCGGCGCCGAGGCCGGGGTAAAGCCCGATGTATTGCCATCATGCCAGACCTGATGCCCGCTCTGTGTCAGGGGGCCGCTGGTATTCAGCGCTGGCATATCCACTTTGGCGGTGCCGGACCCGGAGTTGCGGTTGAAATCCAGGGAACCGTCGAGGGAGGATGTGATGCTCCAGCTCTCTCCACCGCGGACAATCTTGATATGCTGGCCATAGCTCGCGGAATTGAATGTGGTCAGTCCGCCGATCGACTGGCCACCGCCGCTGTGCAGAAGATCCCTGTTATTGGTACCGTCCCACCAGCGAGGTACAACCGCACTGTCAATTCGGGTCGGATAAATAGCAGTGCCTAAAATCGCCAGGTTACCAGTGCCCAACCGCGCGATGGAGTGCGGAGTGCCCCCGGAATCTTTGGACTGAAACCCGTCCCCAAAAGGCAGCGTTATCGCAGCACCCAGCTCCAGGCCGCCGTGAATGGTCTGCCCACCCTTGCTGGTAATAACCTGGTACCAGTTGCCCCAGGTGCCCGCCTGCACACCGCGCAGATACCAGGTCGGATTGGCGCTGTTGCTGGACACCAGGGTCCAGCCGTATTGCTGACTGGTGTTCTCGTGGCTGACATGAATACCCCAGTACCAGCCGGTGGCGTTCCCCAGCGGATCATTGGCTTGAACCGAGCCGTTGTAAAAGCCGCTTTTGACAACATCGTTCCAGCCGTTGGTGCCCTGAACGCCCAGGGTGCCACTCGCGTTCTTGCCGGAGATAAAGTGGGCCGCCTCCTCACCGCCCAGCTTTGCCGAATCTGCCGCTGTAGCAGAAATACCCAGATACTTTTCCGCCAGGGTGGTGCCGTCTTCGCTGATCGCACTGGCGTTGAGTCCGCGATAAAACTCCGAAGCACCATGTCGCGATAACGCCACCACCGGAACATCGTAATCATCCAGGCGGATACCGGCCGGATTTTCCGCACCACTGCCGCGAAAGCGTAGGTAGTCATCCTGAAAACCGACTTTGAATGATCCAGCGGTAGGATGAAGGAACTCGATAGGCTCAGCGCTGGCGCCCGGGAAGCGAATCCTGTCGAAAGTGGTTGTGCCGGAGACTGTCTGCCCGCCCCCGCTGTGCAGCAGATCCTGCCCGGCCTGCCGCAGTTTCCAGCCGGCACTGCCACCGACAAAATCCACCACCTTCTCGGCGGGGTTGCAGTAAAAACGCGCATCGAAACTGTCACCGCTGGCAAAGCCGATAAAGGTCTCGCCCCCATCGGTATTGGCGTGCGCATAAAGTCCAATATCCGCAATCAGGGACTCGTTACCATCATTGGCCAGTGCCGGCGTTTGTGACTTGCCCACCGCCAAACGGCCCGCCAGCCACTGGTTGCCGCTTCCGGTATGCAGCAGGTCAACACTGGCGGAGCCGTTGTTCCACTGGGGTACCGAAGCCGATTGAATCACCGTCGGCATGGTGGCGTCACCCAGCCACACCTGGGCGCCATCGGCACTGGTCCGCGCCAGGTATTTCGCCGCACCTGCGCTGTTTTTACCGCGCACACCCACACCGGCATCGAACAGCGTATTCTGCGCCCCGGCAAAATCCCCGTAATCCAGTACCACCGCGCCAATATAACCGTTGACGCTGGCGACGTTCCCCGAGCCGGGGGTGACAAACCAGGCCGCATCCGGCACCGAGTAGGTGATAAAGTCGTTGACGTAGACACTTTTGCCATCCACAACGCCGTCGCTGATGATGACATAGCGGGCCGAGTTGGCCGGGGTCGGCGGTGTGCCATTGACCGCCGCATCCCAGGAGCCCAAGAACTCCACCTGCCCCGAGGCGGATGCCGCGGACTCGGCCGCCTTGGCTGCCCAGTGGGCACCGGAGTATTGCGTCTCCCCGGGTAGCAACTGGTCTTCAGGGTGGTTGGCCCACTGCAAGGCTTTTTGCTGTGCCGCCACCGCACCGGTCTCTGCGGTCTGCGCCACCGTTGCGCTGTCCGCTGCGGCCACCGCGCTACTACCGGCAATACCCTGTGCTGTTTCGGCTCCGGCCTGCGCATTGATGGCCCCATCACGCGCCGCCTGCGCATCGGTTTTTGCAGTAGTGGCCAAGCCCGCCTGTGTGGTAGCAGTTACTGCACTGTTGGCGGCATTCTGTGCACTGGTCGTCGCCTGACCAGCGCTGGCATTGGCGTTATTTTCACTTTCCGATGCAGCTAGTGATGAATTTCCCGCCTCATTGGCGCTAATTTCAGCGTTGAGTGCCTGCGTCTGAGCCTGTTCAGCAGAAATCTGCGCGGAATTGGCCCAGCTTTGTGCCGAGGAAGCACTATCGGCTGCGGCCTGTTTACTGGCCTCGGCCGACGCCGCGCTGTTGCCGGAGTTCACCGCGCTGTTTTCCGCCGCGATCCGGTGGTCATTGGCCGTGACCGCACTGGCACCCGCATCCGAGGCACTGGAAGCGGCAGCTGTCGCACTGCCGGCAGCACTCTGCGCGCTGGTCGCCGCATTGGTTTTGCTCTGCGCAGCCGCCGCCGCACTGGCCCCGGCGTTTTGCTCCGCTTCCACCACCTGCGCCGCCAGACGCGCCACCACGCCCACATCACCGGTAATTTCAACCGCAATGGGCTGGCCCCTTGCGTCCAGCGTTACCTCCAATGCTTGGCGGGCCACCGCTTCAATCTCAACGGTTTCTGTTGCCGCTTGAACCTGCAGGGTGTCGCTCATGGCTTAGCGGCTCCGGGTAATCTGCTGCACAAAGCGGATACGGCCATACACAATGGTCCGCACTTCAGTGTCGCCGCCCGGTATTGGCGTGGCCATCTGCAGGTCGTAATAGTAACTGGCAGGTTTTAGATTCTCCGTCTCCGCCGCGCTCAGTCCAATCGCCGTTTCGCCGTTCTGGCTATTGGCATCCACAGGCGCCGTCAAAATGGCCTGGGCGTCCGCCTGCTCGTCGGGCACCTGCGGTTTCAGCTTGAGCGTCAACCAGAAGGTGCGCCCGGAAATATCGATACGCTCGCCATTCTCGTCCTTAAACACCAGCGGCAGGCTCAGGCTGTCCCCGATCACGGCATCGGTGAGGTTCTTTTTACTGGCCATAGGCGCCTCAAGAAAAATCAGAAATAAGTGCGGGGTTTGGGTTGGTGGCGTCGCGGGGTGGTGGAAAATCCACGTCCGGCCTTGCGGGCCGCCTGATCGCGCGCCGCCACATACTGGCCCTGCGCCAACTGAAACAGCTCTGGTGCCGACCAGGGTTTGTGCGGCATGGTGTAGAGCCTGGCCAGGGCGCCCTGCTCTATGGCGTCGCGGTAATCCGTCAACAGCGTCCTGGAAACACTGGCGGCCGTATTTGAGGGCTTGACCGCCCCCTGCACCGTCAATACCTGCTCGCCCAGTTCAGGGTCAATATCCAGCACACCGGGTTGGGACTGCCACCACCAGCGCTCGCCGGGTATCGGTTTTTGGCGCGGCGTGAACACATTGCCCTCCGCATCCTTCACCTCCAGCACCTTGACCACCTCGGTATCACCCGGGCCTTCCAGAAAATAACTGTCGATACCCTCAATGGTGTAGACATCCACCAAAGGCTCCCGCCAGTAGCAGGCGTGCTCGCAAAAGTCCTGCAATACCGACAGCAGGTGATGACGGATCAACGACTCCGGCGCATCCGGCACCCTGATCACAATACCGGGCAGAAACGCATCAATATCAACCAGTTCATGTTCCAGCATCAGACCTTGCGCTCCGGCTGCCACGGGGAAACCCGTGCTTCGTTCTGCACTTTGACCCCGAGGAAATTAAAGAAATTGGCGTAGTGCTTGCGGCTGCGGGACTCGTTCACGCTACCCTCGGTGTCCTCACTGAACAGCCGATACAGCGCATACTCAATCAATGCCGGGCGGTATTCCGGACCGACCGTTGGCATCGCCGTTGTCAGGTCATCGTACTCAGCCGGGCGCTTTGCCAAAGTCGCCACCACCGTGCCGGCCACAACCGGTGGGGACAGCTCAAAAACCCGGGGGTTGTGCTCGTCATAGGTGTACTGTCGCGCTTCAGGCTCTGTATTGGCAGCGCGCCAGTTGGGCGCCATCAGGTCCAGGTGCTCCCTTGCCACCAGGCGGATACTTCGGCCGGGCTCCGCCAGGGTGCCGTTGTGCTTAATATCCAGCACCCGCAAATAGTCAGCCGGAATCTCCTGACGTGCACCGTCCACCGTGGTGACTTCCACATCCTCCGCAGTGGCCTCCGGCTTGTAGGCTACAACCACCAGCTCCGCATCCAACAACGCACTGCCAATAGCTTCAGCGCTGTACTGCACTTCACTGGCATCGCGGAGGCTATTGCGCACCTCTGCAATCAGAGCGCTAACCATTGCTATTGATCGTTTCCCAGGCCCGCTTCACATCGTCAGCGGTAATGCCCGGATCACCGGCCAGCGCGCGCACCCTGGCCACTTTGGGCTTGCCGGTGCCCGGATTAAAATGGGCTTCATCTTTTGGCATCGCGCGAATCAATGCCACCAGATCGACTGCCTGATTTTCCGGGTTGTTTTCCGCAGTACTGGGCGCACCGACTTGCCCCTCTCCCTGCGACTGAGTAGATATAAGCGGTTCAGGGCCATTATCTTCGGGGTCTTTAACCTCCCCGGTCACCGGTGCGCTATTGAAAGTCGGCTGCCCAACTTCGCGACGCTCATTAGGGGATGCTTCGCCCTTCTCATCGTGTACAGAAGCTTCGGGTTGAAGGGGCTGTTCGACCGAAGTGATTCCGACAGCTGAAATATCGGCAAGCTGCCATACCTTAGGATGCCGAAGCAGCAGCGCCGCCCTGTCGCGCGGGAAAGCCTGTACATCGCCATGGCCCGCCCAGAGGGTGCCGGTACCACAGACGGTATCCCTTTTTGCCGGCTTATTGCCGATATATTTAACTTGCACTGTGGGTTCAGTCATTGGAAATCTCCTAAATAGAAAAAGCCCACATTAAGCGGGCTCAGAGCTATGCTTCAATGAAGCGTGAACGTATAATTCAACATCAAACTGCGGGGGCCCCGCAGGCTTGGATTTACACTACTTCAGTACAAATACCTGAAGATTCGACCAATAAACAAGGAATTAAATTAAAATGCGTAAAATGATAGCCCTACTGATTACCGCGCTAATTTCTCTTCCAGCGACAGCGCAAGAAGTGGGGTTTACTTCTCAAGTTACAAGAGTCTATCCATTCGGTGATGGAAGCTTTGTGATAACTCTAGAAGCAAGCTCCCCAAGCTGTACCAGCACTGACAATTACTACTATGTAAAAGTGGGAGAGAATGGTGTAACCCAAGAGGGTTTGCAGCTAATGTTTAGTGCCGCCTTGGCAGGACTGGCATCTGAAAAACAAGTTACAGTAGTGTTTGATAGCAGCTCTAGTAGTTGCTACATCAATCGATTATTCATATCCAAATGATCTACACATCAACTATACTACTTAGCCATTTATAGTTATTCACTTGAATCCGATCTGCAATTGAATCACTGAAAATTCAAAATAAAGAAGCCCGCACTAAGCGGGCTTATGGTTATACTTTGATAAAAACACTCCTGGTTGACAGCTGTCAGCCAGATCAGTACAGAAAGAAAAAAGGTGAATCAGGTAAAGAAATATTACGCGCAGAATAAGTGTGAAGCTAGAACACTAATAACGCCTCAAACACCGGCGCTAATCTGCTGCATCCTGCGCATGTCTTTTGTGCGCGTAGTTGATTTACTTGTTAGGTATTATCGAACGCCCCTCTCTCGAAGTAGAGTATGAATTTCATTAAGCGTGGCAATTTGTCTTTGCTCAAACGATGTTTTTTTGTCTGCCTGTTGCAACGTAGCCATGCCAGTCATCACACCAGCTGCACCTACAAGTAAGGTTACAGTGTTCATTGCCCCCTGAATATAAAACCAACCTCCGGCAACAAGCAATAAAAATGCTGAGAAAGCGAGAAACTTCCACGTAATTCCATTTTTCCTAGAACGCTCATTCCTCAACAATTGCTTTCTGTGCAACTCCTCATGCAAAAGCTCTTCGTTATTGCAATGGATTAGCAATTTATATTCATTATTTTTAGAGTTATCGTTGATAGTGATATCCCCATGAATATCACCAGAATTGAAGTCTCTCAATATCACTTCCTCTGTAAAATTGCCTAACGCCGCCAGCAGGAGCTGAAAACCAGAGTGAAGAAGCAGTTTTTTGTTCCCTCTGGCTCGCTTTGTTATGCTATTGTCTCTGCATTTAAAAGACCCGCTATTTCACCAGCAATCTCATCAATAGTATGTGCAGCTGTACTTCTTGCCACCTTATCTGCTAGAGATGGGCTGAAATCAACAACTTGCTGTTTTGTTATGTTGTGCCATATAGGCAGTAATATTTGTTCGCCCGATACCGCTCGAGTGACGATTCCGTCAAGTTCGTAGTTAGTCCAGCCTTTGTTAATAAAGGCTGGAGACAAAACAACTAGGCCTACACGACTATTCGCGAGCCCTTTATCTATTTTTTGCCTTAGGCTGTCACCTATTCGGAGAGTCATTTCGTCGTACCAAACATTAAGTCCTTTGTTACTCAGAGCGCTTGCCAGTGGACGAACAAACTCCTCTTTGTCTTCTGAGGCATGTGAAATAAATACATCGTGGGTTTCTCCTCCAGTTTCTGTTGGAGGAGAAATGTCATCCCTCACAAGACCAGGAACCTCACTTAAGGGGCGTTCCTGAATATCTGGCAGAGCACCAGGAAGAACTCGAACGGAAGCCTTTGTGCTACCCATTAAACCTTGCATATCAACCGCAACATGCCAGTGCCCCGACGAGGGTATTTGTAGCCGTATGGGAGACCTTTTTGCTAAGCCTCCGGTGTACCGGTGGTGGCGGCGATTTTTATAACTATTAAAATTAGAACTATCCATTAAGCGAACATTTGCACCACTCGTAAGAGTAACCTCTACTATTTCCCCTCTCTTCCTTTGACCAAGGTCGGTATGAATGAATTGCACTTTTTACTACTCCCTATCTAATTGAAGGCATAACGTACAAAACACTGGGAAAATTGAAGCCCAGCCTAAATTTGATCCGAGTACTTGTGCTTGTTACACTAAGTGATTAGATAAAAACCTCTCGACATCCCTAATCATCTCCCTTGCATCATCCTCACTAAATGAATCCCAGTCGCCGTGGGCCGCGCTATTTCGAATATCAGCTAGTGCAGTAATTTTTTTTTGTTGCAGCTTATTATATAAACCTGCCTTCGCTAAATCGGAATTCATTTTATCCAGTTTTGCATGGGATATAGAATTTTGAGCACAAAGATCTTTTAAAGCTGTCTCCAGAACCACTCCAGCAACTACTGCGGAAGGTCCTTTATATCCACTATCCAGAAGCTCCGCTGCTTGCTCCAATTCGGAATCAAATAACTCAGCCTGCACAAGACTCTTAACCGAGGAAAGATAACCTCCTTGAAAATCATCTTTCGCAGCCATATAAACTGACTTTACGCGTTGGAGCACACTATAGTTACTATCTAGGGATCGCAGCTCTTCAGCAGTTACAAATGCCTTTATGTGCTCACCATCATTCCCACACGCTTTGACTATGAGTGACTTAGCTTTAACCTTCCATTCATCTAACATGGCTTGATCAACGTGATCATAGCTCCCAGAGTAAACGCTATGCTTGATTACTTTAGTTGATTCTATTTGGATAATTTCATCTGCGAGCTGATCGAATCTAGCTGACAATTTTTGTATCAAACTGATCTCCTCTTCTGCTTAGAGGGTATAGTAGTTTATTGAAGAGCCAATAGCCCACTATCCATTTGGCTATTATTTCTAAAGAAGGCCGCTCAAACCCTACTGAAAAGCCATTATTCACAGTAGGTTATAGATTTTCGATCAAATAGCAACTGAAGATAGTGAACCACTGGCTCAAGTCGCTTTATTCAACACTTAACTATCAGTGCTCTACTGTAAGCATGCGCGACTGCACAAAATTCAATCAGCACTCAGGCCCCAACGTACACATACTCGACTACACACTCCACTTCCCCGGTAGCACTTCCGCCGGCCAGGGATAGCTGGAGTTCAGTCGGTTCGAGAAGGAGAATGGATTTGCCGGTATAGACCGTATTGCCTGAATTCGCGGTGTTGGTGGCGGGCAACACCGGAGTGCTGTTGTCCTCTCCGACCGCATCGACGGCAACCGTGGTGGATGCGCCCAGCGCGTCATTGACCATGCGAAAGCCGGTGATTTGGGTCATCGCCGGCAGCTTGAGCACAGGGCCGACGGTGCCGGCAGAATCGCCTTCGTAAATGGCCCTGCCGGTGGCAACACACAGGTTGCCGTATTCACCATTTTGTTGAATGGTGTTGAGATCTGGGGTTTTCATATTGGATCACTCCAAAGAAGTTAAGAGGAAGTAAGAGGAAGAAAACGGGAGCCAAGCCCCCGCCCTTATCGGTCAGTTGCCGCTCACCGCTGTGTCGTGCACCATCACACCGTGGTCGTTAGTCCGACCGTCGGTGCCCTTAAAACGGATCTTCGCCTTGCCATTCATCCAGGCAATCGAGTGCTCCACCACGTTTTCGTGGTCGGTCTTCTCCTCGTGCATGGAAAAGTGCATACCACCTTTGGCCTTCTTGCCACTGCGGCCATAGGCATTGGCCAGCGCCTGGCCACCCAAAAGAATGGCGCGGTCGATGGTGGTACCCGCTGTCTGCGTCGAAGTCCCCGCACTGGCGCTGTTGGTACACACGCTGACATTGGTCCCGGCGATAAATCGCACCGGGCGCTTCATCTTGCGCACCAGGATGCCGTTCCACATAGCGCACTCCCCCAAAAACACCGGGTGCTTAAAATGGGCCGCGCGCTGGTGTGCATTGGCCGTGAGCGCCCGCCAGTCGTTACCGCTGGTGGAGGTCCAGAAATCGTGCCACTGGCGTGGGGACACAAACAGCACATGGAAAGGCGCATCGTCCGCCTGGGGATCGCCCTCGAACTTCACCGGCTGTAGCGGGAACGGCATCTCGTCGAGTATCAGCCGCATATTGTCCACACTGGCCAGGGTAAAGAGATCGGCACTGTCCAGGTTGTCCACCGCCGTCGCATCACCACCGTAGGTGTGGCGGTCGTAGGTGGGCGGGGTCAGTGGGTTGACACAGATCTTTTGAAAATCCGCATCGTCCTCCAGCGGCACAATCCAGTCGGAGTCATTGTGTACCCCTCGGGCTCCGGCCAGGTGGATCAACACCAGCTGGTCTTCCAGGGTGGTGTAGTAAGGCCCCAGCAGGGTGCGGGCCAGCTGCTTGAGATCGTGCGCGGTGCGCTGCTGGCTCATAGCACCGCCCGAATCCACCATGGTACGGCCCTGGTCGATCTTCAGCGGGAACTGGCTGGAGGTCAGGCTGGCGCCCTTACCCGCCAGCTTGCTGTCGCCCATGACCGGCTTCTGACGCAATTGGTGGTACAGGTCCACCGTGACTTCATCACCGGCCTTCTTGGACAAATCCGTAATACGGACTACGGGCGCACCAGGGTTGGTCTGCTGCTTTCCGTCGATCTTTTTCTTATCGGCCTTCTTGGGCGCAGGCCCGGTCAGCACATTGGTGAAGGAGTTGCGGCGTGTGGCCTCCATAAAGAGCGCCGCGTTAAAAATGCGGTTGCGCGCAGCACTACCCGCGGAGATGGAAGTTGACATAATAAATACCTGTTATTCACCGAGTTCGGCCATCAACGACTCGATCTGGTCCTGTGACATATTCTCCATCGCCATTGCCAGTTCCGCTTCGGACATTTCGGAGAATTGATCCAAGCGGGACTTTTCTGCGGTCGAAGAGTGGCCTATATCGGTAAGCGATTGAGGGAATTGGTTCTTGGTCGCTTCCTCGACTTTTGCCTTGGCTTTATCGGCCAGCGCTTGCGCGTCCTGATCGGATTGATCCGGAGCTTTCTTGCTCTGGTCGGGTTCGTCCTGGGGTTTGTCGGGAACACCAAAGGCGGCCTGGGTACGCTTGACGACTTCTTTAAAGCGTGCCTCGAACGACGCCTCCTTAAAGGCGGGGTCTTGTTTGAGCTTTTCATCGACGATAATGGCCATCTCCCATTTATCGGGATCATTCTGTCTCCAGTCGGACAAGCTCGGATTGTTGGCGATGGCGGTTTCCACCTGCTGTTGCACAGCATCAGGCCCTTGGTCAGGCACCGGGGGTACTGCCTTTTCCCGGTCCTGGCTGATGGCCTCCTGCAACTGCTGATTCTGTAATGCCAGGGCGCGCACCACTTCGCCAAGATTTCCGTATTCGCTCAGTGTTTCGAGCATCTCGTCATCAATGTCGACTTTTTGGAGTACATCGGCCGGGGTCAGGTTGTTGGCTTGCAGCTGCTGCTTGAGCTGATCATTGACAGACTTCAGCTGCGCCAGCTCCGCCTGGGTGCCACTGAGGTTCTGCTGCAGTTCCTCAGTGCGGTTGTGCAGCGCACTGGCTCGCTCCCGTGCATTTTGCAACACCGCATAGGGGATCTTGTGCTGGCCGTCACGGCTCTCCACATACCGCTCGCCGTCACCACTGCCACCGTCACCCTCCGAATCGGTCGGCTGTTCGCTCGGCTGGTCGGCATCGGGCGGGGTGCCGTCGTTATCGCCCTGTTTACCAGCGTCGCTATCGCCTTCCTCATCAGAGGTTGTTTCTTCCTGATCGTCGTTGCCCTTATCACCATCGCTGGCTTCCGGGGTCTTGGTCTCTGCCTCGCTGGACTCACCACCAAAACCAAGCAGTTCCTCGATTGCATCTTCATCACCACTTTCGAGAATTTCGTTGATTTCGTCTTCCGACTTGCCCAGTCCGTCCAGATCCACATCGTCCATCTCAAACTTACTCATCGTTTCTCCACCTTTTACCAGTTGTCGCATGGTTGCGAGTCGCCCTCTATCGCTCGGGCGTGCGGAAGTCCGGGCATAAAAAAACCCGCACAGAGCGGGTTATTTACATCCGGGGTTGGCCGTTGCCAGCCAATAGGTCACGCAGTCATTGGGCTATCCCCAACCTGCTGGAATCTGAGTTGCGAGCGTTTTAGTGCTACGTCAGCGATAACACTCTTCATCTCTGCGATCAGTTTTTCAGTGCTGGCGTCCAGCTGCCGAAGTTCAGCCGGTCCCAATTTCGACTTGCCCTGCTCGGTACCGGCCTGCGCCTCCAGTTTGGCGGCCTCCGCGGCCAGCTTGCGCACCTTCTCCTGCGCCTCGGCCATACCCAGCTGTTGCATCGCCTGCTCGAATTGCTGCGCCTGTTGCATCTGGGCGCGCTGCTCCGAGGTCAAGTCTTCAGGGTTGCCCCGGCCGGTTACCTCGCGAATACGTTTAACGATCTCATCCCGCTTGGGCAGGTCGGTGCTCTCCACAATCAAATCCAGCATCACCATCTGCATATCCGGCGGCAGGCTTGATGCCAGTTCCATCATGCGCTGGGAAACCTGGGCGCGGTAACTGGGCGTGCTGGCAATGTCCCCCAGCACCACCTGCAATTTGGCCTTGGTCACCAGATTGGTTCTGGGCTGGCCAGTGCCCTCGGTGCCGTTGAGCACGATGACCTTGGTTTTATCCGGTTTGCCCACATTGCGCGACACGGCCACATCCGGCCGGTGACTGAGATCGTGAATCACCTGCGCCATCAGCAACTCACCCACCTGCTGACGCGCAAAGCGGTAGTTGTCGGTCAGTTCCGCCAGCGTAGTGCTGCCCTGCTCCACCAGCGAGTCGATCGCCACTCCGGACTTGGCCCCACTCTCCTGGCCCAGAAACGCCGAGTAGACCCCGGCGGTCTCCTGGATAATCCGCTGCGCCTCCTGCATCACAGAGAACTGCTGAGCGGCGACGTGGGTTTGCTGCTCCACACGAAAGGCGTTGTTGTTTCTGGTGGTGCGGGTGGGATTGAGATTCACGACGCCATCAGCACGGTAAAACTCATCCAGCATCTCTTCATCAGACATATTCCCCGCCAGCGCATCCTCATCCTTGACCACATGGACCTTGTTTAACAGGAAGGTGAGCTTTTGCCGGCGCACATTCACCTCATCCTGCGCCGGCATCATCCGTCGGCCCAGGCCGTAAGGCACAAAGGTTGTGTCCTCCCGAAAACCCCAGAAAGGTATATAGGGAAACTGGTTGTGGGGATGCGGCGAGGGAATATCCACCAGCCGGTGCGGGCCGATAAAATAGGCCAGCCGCATCTTTGGAAACGTCATGGTGCGCACCTGCACCCGGTTGCTGGTCAGCAGCGCCTGGTGCATCCGGTTCCGTGGATCCACCTCCAGCACATGCCCCTCGCGGGTGAACATCACCGGACGCTCCACATAGTGGCGGTAGTAGACCTCATAGATAAGGGCCCGCTCCCGGTCGCTGTCCCACCAGTCCTGCAGAAACATATCCGTGCTGGTGTAGTCGGAATAGGCGCCCAGCAGGTCGTCCCGCTGCATCAGCTGGTATTCGGTGTCGAACCCGTCCCAGCCCTGGCAAGCAAACTCAATCAAATGTTTATGGCCCGGAAATGCCAGTTGCGCCTCATCCTTGTCCACCCAGCGCCGCCGCAGCAGCCAGCGCGCATTGGCCAGATCCGGATCCGCGTGCCAGTCCCAGAAAATCTCATTGCGGTGCACCCGCTTGCAGCGGTAGGGATAGGCGAAAGGATCACTGCCGCGGGTCACCTCCACCCAGTCCAGGCCGCACTTGACCTGGCCGGCAAAGGCGTCGGCACACGCCTTGTCCACCCGCGTCATGCGCGCCGCTTCATTGAGCTTTTCATTAATGCCCTCGGCCACCTCCACGCTGTCGTCATCGTCCGGACGCACCACCCAATCTGCCCGGGTGCGCGCCTCCAGACCCAATACCCCGTCGATCGCTGGCGCCATCAGGTTGTGAGTCAGGATCGGCTGACCACGGGATTCCAGCAACTCGCGCATCTCGGGGGTAATCTGGTTGCTGTCGTAATAGGCGCAGGCCCGGTCCGCCTCGCTGCGCCACTCCGGCTGCACCCGGATATCGTCCAGAAAGCGCTCCAGTTTTCTGAGTGGCAGTCCTCCTTGCTGTTTTGCGTGGTCAATGCCGAAGGACATTACATCGCTCTCCAGTTGCGCGGCGCGCGCTTTTTATGGGTACGACCAGAAGCTGTTGGCAATTCATAAGCTACCGCCATCAGACCGAACGCATCAGCACCATGGGAAGACCAGTCATGCTCCGGTCCCAGGCCGATGTTGCGCGCCTCATCAATTTTTTCGTGATACCAACCCAGTGCCTCCAGGCCGCCTGCACAACCTTCCTCATCGAACCAGATGGACGGAAAGAGGTGTCGTGCTGCCTCGATCCGCGCGGAAGCAGCACCTTTGCCCTGGTTGGGTACCACGATGACGTCAAAATTCGCCTTACGCAGCTCCGACTCATACGACACATCGAAAACCCTGTCATGGGTACCGCCATCGTGGGGCAGCCAGAATTTGGTGTTGTGATGGCCAAAGCCGTTCTCCCACATCCACTCCAAGTGCGCGCTCAACGGCTGGCCAACGCGCTCGTAGTAGCGCAAAGCCCGTACCTCGCGACCAACAAACTGCGTTATCCACATGGCGAACGCATCTGCCCGCGCACCGGTACCGCCAATATCCACAAAAGCGCGGTAGGTCATCAGAGGCTCAGCAGCCACTCGACCT
>NZ_JBFRBC010000043.1:0-10060 GCF_040932045.1 Microbulbifer sp. TYP-18 | reverse complement strand
ATTATCGCATATGAGGAAACTACAGAAGATGCCAGCCCGGGTAGCGTCCTACTTCAGGCATCCCGCTATTGAATATGCGGCGTAAAGAACTATAAGCGTGCCGGGTTAATATTACTTGAAACCGCGAATAACCATACAAAATCATATATCAGACTTTGAGAATAACTACATAGGGTTACAAGAGATAACAATACGGAACCAATTCTTCGGAGAAATCAACAGCTTTATTATTGGGTGCATCCCAGTGATGCATTATATCCTTCATTGGGCAAGTTAAGTTTGGAGAAGCATATCTACTCTATGCATTCCTTTTCCCCAACCGTCTTTAACAAAGCCCTCTCTACTGGCTCCAAAATACTTAAAAAATGCTTCGGACAGATGACTCGCCGAAATTTTCAAGGCTCCAAGCTTGTAGTCATTGGCAATACTCAAGCACTCATCGATCATATAACGCCCAGCTCCGACGCCTTGCTTTGCCGGGTCCAACATAATCCATGATATACGTCCCGCCTCCCCCACCATAATTTCAGTTACACCAAAGCTACCTATAACCTCCTGATCAAGCAGGACTATCCGGTATATGGAAGGTGCAGAATCCAAAAATTCCAGGAAAGGACTTTCCTCGTTTTCAGCGAAAAAGTCAGGTACATTTTTTAGAAAGATAGAGCGGCAAATTTCCCGGTATTCAGACTTATACTCCATAGATTTCATAATGCGAACCCTCGACTGATATGCAACCCTTATTTCGCGGTGATGCAATATCTATTGCTATGGATATTTTTGACCCCTCATGCCCGCAACAGGCGCTAACAATTTATTGCATGCCTTGTGCGATAGTTGGATCGCATAAAAAAGCGCTAGACGTGCACAAAGCAAGCTACCCCATTGCGGAACCACGTTAAACATGCAGGACCTCTATATATCCCTGAGATTCACCAGGTGCACATCTGTTGAACCGTCGTCGGCCTCCTTTGCCTGAGCAATTTTTGAACGCAAACTGGCAAGCGCTGCTTGGAAATCGGAGTTATTCTCAGCTCTGGGGTTCTTGTCCAGCAACATTTTTAGTGCATTAGTAGAAATAACAAATTTCCCTTTCCTTGCATAGCACCTGGACATCACAAGCATTGAACCAAGATCACCAAAGGTGGCTTCATCCAACACTACTGCCTGGTCTATGTATGATACCGCCTTATCGCACTGACCCAATGCGTAATATGAAACTGTAGCTGCTCGATACGACTCTGGATTTGGCGCGATTGTTACGGATGCTTTAAAACTATCGAAAGCCTCACTGAATTTTCTTTGAGAGTTAAGCATTTTTCCCTTGAAATAGTATAACGCTGCATCTCCGCCGTGACTCTCCAAATATTCATCGATAAGCACGATCGCTTCAGATTTTTTATTATTTGCAGCATAGATTTTCGCCTGAAGAAGAGTCGCACGCTCTTTAAGTTCACCTCAAATTTTCCTGGACTCCAGGATAGATGGAGCTCCATTCAAGTCACGCGTTGAAGCCAGCAGTATAGCCTTTTCATATTCGTATTCTGGGACTCCTGAACATGATTTCTCCTCATTGAGTCTTGCGAGTTTGCTCTGCGACGAAATATTCTCTGTAGAAATTTCTGTTACAAGCTCTTTGCAGGCTGTTTTAGCTAATGAATTGGAAGCCATCAACACGGACAGGAGAAAAACAAAAAATTTCATAACCTAGCCTTTTATTTATTATTATTTGGTACCAATAGGCTACCGCTTAGATAGCAGCCTGTATGAGACTATTTCACAAATTTATATATTTTTAATAAAATACATCATTCGATCAATAACTTTCGTTTGAAATTTCTTCCATATGCTTCTTTTGGGCATCCCTCTTCGCCTTCCTTTTATCTCTACATTGACGGCATCTTACAGCTGTGGTTTCAAAGTTTCCTTTGGCTACTTCATACCACCATTTTTGCTGCCGAGCGGTCCATATCTCAATTTTACCACAATCTTTACATGCAAATTCTTTATCAACATAGAAAAGCGGTATATCCAAGAACATAGAATGGTATACCACCTCGGCAGCGTTTACCGGGATGGCCCATTCGGGCACCGGGCCCTTAAAAGGATTAATCTCTCTATTGTGCTTAGCTATACGTGCCAGTCTTGATTGTTTTATCTCAGCTTTACGCTGCTTTCCACTCTTCATACTGGCTACACAATTATCAATTTATGCGGGACTGAACCTTAGCGCTAGCAGTTCCATCTCGTTCTTTACAGCAGTCACCCAGATAACATAGCAAATTATAACTCAAGTTGTTGACTAGTATTACACTCGGCGAATAATCCAGGTAACCTAAAAGCTGTCATTTGAGTTGAATCATTAAGGTATATTGCTTGGATCTAGTTCTAATTTTTTGAGCAATCCCTCTAATTTATTTGAGATAAAAACTTCGCTAGACATACTGTGGTCCCACAGAATAAATTCACCTGAGCTTTTGCAAAGCACAAAATTTCCATCCAGGTCTACCCCAACGATAGATGCGCTCTTCCCTCGCCACCACGGAGCCGCCAAGTGCTTCCAGTCCTCCTTGTTTAGGAGCAAGGCTAAACGCACTTCACGCCCCTCCAATTTCAAGAGACGTATCATCCCCAAATTGTCGATAGCTTTTGAGAGTCGACTCATTATGGCCCCATAATATTTATAGAGTGGTCATCATAAGTGCCATTATCCTGGCTGCACTCTCGAAAGCAATTCTGCGTCAGCTTTCTAAAACTTCCATTCAAACCATGCTTCCGCGTAAACTTTATACAGCTTTTACTGAACCGGCAACTCAATCCGTTGTCAGGCTTATAAGTATATCCTCGGCGGCGCCGCCTGCTACGATTTAGTCCTGCGCCACTACGGTGGCACCAGTAAGGATCCAGGGCTTGCTGGTAACCCCCCTAGTGACCACGCTTACCTTCCCGCTGTGGGAGCGGGAAAGGCAAGCACTCGCGGTACGGCTCAGGGCGTCCGCCCTTTAGAGGCGCCCTGTCCTTGGGTCAAGGTCGCTTTCGCTTGGTCGGTTTCGGTGGGGCTGGGGCTGGTGTATGGGAGGAGGGGTACAAGGCCTGGTGGTCCGCCAGCTCCCAGGCGTGCTCCTGCAACTCAAATAAGCGCTTGAGCCATAGGGGGCGACCAACCTCGCATGGCGCAATTTCCAACTCCACGATATCGTCGTGGATGCCTACGGGCGTAATGGTATAGAAGCTTTCCAGTTGTAGTGGCACAGACAATCGACAGGGGAATACGGCCATCTTTATAGGCTCCTTGAATCGCCTGTGACGGAGAGCCGCTGACAGCGGGATTGGCTTTGCGCCGTTTCTCTCGCCGCAGGCGCGGTCCTTGGGGAAAAGGAAAGGATAAATCCGGGGACAGGTTGCGCTGCCAGGGCGGTGCGCGGCTGAAGTAAAGCACCACACCAATGGTCGCGCTACGCCACAGGACACCCCGGCGCCAGGGGCGGGGGTGGCCAGTAGGGCCCGGCTTCAGGGGGAACCTTATTGAAGACGAGCGAATGTGTGGCGTATCATCCAAGACAGCCTCGCTAGATAGCTTCGTTATCTTTCGGGGTTAGCCATCTCTCGGTGTTCCTAGCACCGGGAGGTGGCGCTTACGCCTTACCTTACGCGGTCATGATGCGGTCCTTGGTTAACTTAGTGAATATTTTGTGCGGTGATGCAGTTACCGCGGGCGCTACTGCTACAGTGCTACAGGGCGTCTGCGGGTTGAACAACATTGAATAACGGTGTTGCGATCTTTGCAGCTTTTTTCTGTCTGTTTTTTATCTGTTTTTAAGCTGTTTTTGCCCTTTTTTTAAGCCTGCGCCGGTTTGACGGCTGGACATGAGGGCAGCTGGCCTAGGGTATTCGCTTTTTGCAAATAATTCAATCAAACGGAAGTATCAGACGACAAGGAGTCCATTTTTCCTTTATTTCAGTATAGTTTCACCTTTATTTGCAGCGACTGACAAAGCCAACTGCAGTGCGACAAAGAATCAGTAATCAGTTCTATGAAATCCACCAGAAAGCGCCTTATCCATTGGTTTTCCTTCTTTGAAAATCACGCAATTACTCGAAATCACATGATTTTCAAGGGCTTACACCGACCACTAATCTATAGTGGCACAACCCTGTAGCACATTAATTCCGGTATGGAAGTCCATCTGTATGGGGTGATATGGGGAAAGTGAATAGGAAAGTTGCCACCATGCGATTCATTGTCATTGATTCACTTCAGGCATCAGGCATCAGGCATCAGGCATCAGGCATCAGGCATCAGGCATCAGGCATCAGGCATCAGGCATCAGGCATCAGGCATCAGGAGGACATTACTTTTTGACCTGCCAGTCAACACAATATAATTTTCACCGGCCATAACACACCTGTTCAAATTTTGTTCGCCAGCATGAACTGAATTCATTTAAAATAACTTATACGGTCAAGCCTTTGTGTAGTGACCAACTATTTCCGGACAGAAAGTTAAAACTCCCTTTTATCTTTGCGGGAGGCACACCATCGTTACGTTGATGTGAGCGCTCCCAGTTATAGTTGGTCATCAGGCAGTAGCTGACACCTCGTTGAACTTCGGCAATTTATTCGTGCCGAAATACGACACCCACTCGCTGTTAAAGCGGGACAGCACGATATTGTCAGGACACCCTAAGGTGCAAGCGATAATGGATCGATTCAATAACCATCCAAGAAAGATGAAGGATTGTCGATCACTGAACAGACGATTGATGAGGCGACGAGCGGAATTGCTCGCCGCGTAATGAAATTTAAGTTATTAGTTGACATAACGAGTTACTGACTAGTTGTAGTATTAATCCATGTGAGATCATCAGGAGTAAAGGTTTTAAATTGGTTATCAACACCCGTAAAATTATCTGAACTATAGAAACCGATCAAACTTTTTTCATGAGAGGTCCTAAATGGAGTGTTTACAAAAATTAATGTACCTGTATCTGTAGAGGGTACAATAGGGCTAGGATCTATCACAGTGAAGTTAATCGGAATTGTGGAAAAATACGCATCTGGATCATTACCATTATTTATAAAGTCTATAAAGCTTACGGAAGCTCCTTCAGAGATTGTTGCAGAAGCTGTGAGTAAACTATCAGAGGTCTCGCAAGGATTACAACGCTTTCCCCAGCCTTCTAGCGTAAGAGCATCAAGCTCAAATAATTCTGCCCTATAAGATATTGCAGAATCGCTCCTGGGAGCTAAAAGAGGTATCCGTTCGTGCCTCAGTGTAGGTCCTACAGGAATTGACGAGACTAATTTATATAGTAAGAGAGTGTTGTCGTAGTTAAAAACTGCGGAGGTTTGATTAATGTTGATTAAGTTTCCGTTAGCATTCCATTTTTCACTATCAATACGGATTGTTTGTGCACTACGGCATTTATTGTCGGCAACTGTCAAAATCCATTCTTCATTGATGATTGCCCCGGTACAAAGAAAATCATTATCAACATTAAGGAGAGCCACAGTCGCTGATTCTCCTCGTACAGCTCTATCTACTCCATTAATCAATGCTTGAGAGGCTGAGGAAAAACCGATGGTCATGGATGCTATTAATCCAAAAAAGAATTTTGTATGCATAATTTTATTACTCCAACTATAAATTAATTCAATAAATTAACCTATTTTGAGAAACTCCTGAGAGTTTATTGAATATTCTATTCTTTAGAATTTACCTCCATATACTCCGAAAATGACAAAATAAAGGATATTAAATGATGAGCATATAGCATGATTCTACTTAAAAGAGGTCACTGATACCGCCGTAGTTGCAGCGAAAGCACTCCCCTGAGTCATGAAATATAAGGGTAAGTGCAATACTTACCCTTACAGGTTAGTTTAGGAATTATTGACACTTATTTTATAGTAGCCAGGCCCAAAACGATCACTTCTATTTTCCCTAGAAAAAGAAAAATGACCACGATTACCAAAAGTATCTTCAAAGTAAACTTTTTTCTCAGCAGGCTCTAAATCCATAAAATAATCTGGAACAGTATATCCGGGGAAATACCAGCCCATATTTGCATTGTTACGGGATGCAACTGGGACATTGAAGTTTATGTAGGTTGTGTAAGCACCTCCATATGTCACCACAAAAGTTATATTTTCATTGGTATTAAAATCAAAATTAATTGCATGCTTTTTGTAAAGTATTCCACCAGCTATGGCGTTATATGTGTTGACATACGGAAACTCCAGTTCGTTGGCGGTAGTGTCTGAAACCCAATAGAGCGAAGTGCTGCCATAGATGCGAGTAAATGGTTCAGTATCAAATGGGGTTGGAGGTTGGTAACTCGCCAATAAGCCATAAGGGGCAGAAGTAATTCCGTGAAAGCCAAGTTGTTGGCTTGAAAATGTAATTGCATCCTCATTCCATACCCTTCTAAGAGTGAATCCTTGAGGCTTATATGTAAGCGCCTGAATTTTCCACGCATCCAAGATATTGCTAGTGTCTTGAAAACCAGTATCAAAGTCACTCGCAGTGAAACTTGATAAAGCAAAATTGGTTGGGCTGAGTTTCTCTATTGAAACAGAGGCATTATTAGTAGTACCTTCACAAGTACTTTGAGTGATTATCGCGTTTGTATCGTTGTTACGTGCTTTTGCTTCAACACAAACGCGTATTACACCCAAAGTTGAAGAAGAAAGATATTTTCTAGCCACCTGATTTGTTGATAGTGTGGAGACTTGGGGCGTCGAGGCAGGTGTACCAGAGCCTAATCGAATATCTTTGATGTACCCGTTGTAACCATCAGAAACTACTGTATTCTCAAACGACTGTCCCGTATACAGTTCTTTGAGATCTGCCCCAATAAAAGTATAGCCATCTTTTAGTTGATAAAAAATGTCAACTTCTGCTTGCATTCTGCCGTTGGCATAAATTCGATTGTTTGGAAAAACATCGGCATACTCGCCCTCTAAAAATAAAGTTTGAAATGGAATTTCTGGGGGACCATCAGCAAAAACATAGCCGCTTATACATAGAGAACTTAAGGCCATTAATTTTAGCTTACACTTTGTATTCATATTCAATTTCCAATATGCTGAGAACTTAATAAATTCAAATTGAAAACTTCAACCAGAGCTTGCCTAGCAAATATTTTGCATTCTTCATCTGAAGCTTCAATATTTCTACAGAACCTACGGGTTTGCGAAACGATTCCGTAGAGTTAAGTAGTTTCTTCGTGAGGTTGTGCAACCAAAAAATTCTATTATGAGTTAAGTTTTCATGATTACTGGCCCTCCTTAAGTTTTTTATTTGCCATGAATCAACTACATTTTTTATGCGTTGTGCAGTCTGTTATACAGTTGGAAAAATAGACAAGAAGCCGCAGTATAGGGCGATTGATTTAAGGGCTAAGACTTGGTTTGATCAGTTGCTCTCAACTCTGTATCAATCTAACTAACTTGTCATTTATTCCTCAAAATGCCTAATCTGTCATTAATGACAATATACTTTTTTGCGTGATTTGCAATATCTAAATGTGATGAATATCTCAAATATGAATTTAAATTATTTGACTGTAAGAATGCTTTTTTGGAAGTTTCCTATGAATAAATCCAACTGAAATAACTGGCTTACAGCGATCGAAGGAATAAGGTCATCGGCCGCATGGGTCTGCACGATGTGAATAATCGCAATTGTGCATTTTAGGACTACTGTTGAAGGGAATTCGCTATTTGCCATCTCGTTGTTTTGTGTCACTGAGGCCCGCAGAATCGTGCCAGCCGAGTGAGCCACCGCTGATCATCTAGGCAAATTTTCAGGACACCAAGCTGAGCGTCATACCCAAAGGGGAAAAGGTGGTATGTCTGTTTCCTATGGCTTGTGAATTGGATTTTGGGTAATGGCCCGGTATTGAGAATCAATGCCAGCCGTATAGCGCCCCCCACTGATCTTGTACACGGTGTGCTGCCCTGCTCATTCGAACTGGGTGACGGATTCCCATGTCAGTGGCGGGTTTTTATGCTATACGTCCAGCAGGACGTCCCGTGTATTTTGGACTGTGTAGATAGGCCTATCGGAAGCATTTGAACAGAAAGTTGTGATTAAGTACTGTCGTCGACGTTCTCGCCCTATTTCCTGAGTTCCTCCACGAGGTTGCTAACGCTGAAAGTCTTCCAGGGCCTGTCTACACTAATCAGCCTGTCAGAGATGAGTAAAGAGTTGAAAAAAATGCATACTATGTCCAACTTGTCAAAGCGACTAAAGATTCTTCGGAGTACTCTCAGTCGTTTAAACAGGCGCTCTACTTCGTTTTTTTTTGTAGATTTCGCGATCATACTCCTCTCGTTTTCTGACTCATCGATTGGCACGCATGCAAATGCTATACCACTTTCCGAACCGATCAGCAAGGGCTCTCCATTTGCGGCTGTGTTCGGCCGCATACAGAAGGGTATAAATGACCTGCCTATTAGATATTTTTACATTGCCTCTTTGAACTGAAAATAACCGTTCGATAATTTTAAACCGCGATTTTGATATTTCCATATGCAGATTTTATTAGATTTAGTGGAGACAGACGCTAGGGCCTGTCGACACTAACTGAGATAGCCCTGCTGCCACTGGTTTAGTGGCCTGCAAGGCAGGAATTGCGCTGTGTGATGAGTCCACATAAGCAATTTCTAACGCCGCAGGGCGCGAAACCAGGGGCAGCCCTTCGGGTTGTGCCGGAAAAGGCACCACTCTTCGTTGCTCGTCGCTCATTTGGAACAACCAAACCGCGCTCCTCTTGCCTCGATTGGCACCTTTTCTGTCACAACAGGGCCAACTCAGTTAGTGTCGACAGGCCCTAGTGATGGCCTTTCTGTTGGATATTAAGCAAATTTGCTAGGCTAAAGGTGTTTGCTTTTGGGGTACCCTACAAGGGTACCCCAAAATATTATTTAAATATATCACAAATATTAAGCAAACTATACAGAATGCTCTGTTTGTCAATAAGCTTAAAATTTACCCCTTCTATACTTCATAGCATCTTCAGCACCAGCAAAAAATGTAGCTGCAAAGTTCATTGATGCCCCCACAAACCTAACTGAACCAGGCACTTTTCTTGAGGCTATCCATTGACCAGCGGCCTCCATATGTGCGTAAGAATTTGACACTTCTCCACTGTTTACTTTTAAAGCGGTATTCCGATAACCTATAGCTTTCTCCATTGGTATATTTCGATCACCATTACTAGCCAAATTATCGTTGACAAAGGCAAGTCGTCTAGCGAATGGCGACATTTCATCCTGAGGAACGCCAGCAAATGCATCCTGTATTATTTTTCGCTCGGGAATTTCAGTTGGAACATCAACCTTCTGACCACTAACAAATGAATTTCTTATGGTAGTATAAACTCCAGCAAAGAACGATGTTCCAGTCTCCGGATTACTTTGCCCGGCTAAAGCTTGGGTTTGAGTATTCGATAAGGGTAATTTGGACTTCCCCCCCGTGGGAGAAAGCAAAAAGCCTATTTGATTATTTTGCCGCACAAGCTTTCTACTTACTTTGCTGACCACGGTACCAATTCCCTTTCCTAAGCCAAAGGTCACTAGGCCAATCGCGGCACCTACTCCAGCGCCTACACCAGCGGCTCCATAGTCCGGACCATCTGGGTTGTTGAGGTCTGCAAGCGTAGTTAATCCAAAATCGGCAGCACCAGAAACCACAGCATCCGCCACCGCTATGCCTACTTGAACTCCTGTTTTAGCACCAATGGCTGCAGCACCAAATCCTCCACTGATAAAGCCGAGAGCCGCTCCGATAAATACTTGCTTGAAATCAAATTCGTCTCCCGTAGCGGCCGCCCTGATTCCTTCCACCGCAGCGGAAACCGCTGCTCCGATTACCGCGCCTATAATGGCACCAATGAGCAAACTGATAAGCGCAAAGTGCCCACTGGGGTCACGTAAGTTGATTGGATCACCTAATGCATAAGCATAGCTATTTACGCCACCTCTGCCAAAAGGACTCATAGAATCTGCGGCATGGAACCGCATTAATCCGGGATTATATACACGATAACCGTTA
>NZ_JBFRBC010000042.1:0-10063 GCF_040932045.1 Microbulbifer sp. TYP-18 | reverse complement strand
CATCACTAGCTGCATCGGAAAGTGAAAATAACGCCAATGCCAGCGCTGGTCAGGCGACGACCAGTGCACAGAATGCCGCCAACAGTGCAGTAACTGCTACCACACAGGCGGACTTGGCCACTACTGCAAAAACCGATGCGCAGGCGGCGCGTGATGGGGCCATCAATGCGAAGGCCGGAGCCGAAACAGCACAGGGTATTGCCGGTAGCAGTGCGGTGGCCGCGGCCGATAGTGCAATAGCGGCGCAGTCTGCACAAACCGGTGCCGAAACGGCGGAGGTCAAAGCGTTTCAGTGGGCCAACCACCCTGAAGACCAGTTGCTACCCGGGGAGACGCAATACTCCGGTGCCCACTGGGCGGCCAAGGCGGCCGAGTCCGCGGCATCCGCCTCGGGACAGGTGGAGTTCTTGGGCTCCTGGGATGCGGCTATCAATGGCACACCGCCGACTCCCGCCAATTCGGCCCGCTATGTCATCATCAGCGACGGCGTTGTGGATGGCAAAAATGTCTACGTCAACGACTTTATCACCTACTCGGTGCCGGACGCGGCCTGGTTTGTCACCCCGGGCTCGGGGAACGTCGCCAGCGTCAACGGTTATATTGGCGCGGTGGTACTGGATTACGGGGATTTTGCCGGGGCGCAGAATACGCTGTTCGATGCCGGTGTGGGTGTGCGCGGTAAAAACAGCGCAGGTGCCGCGAAATACCTGGCGCGGACCAGTGCCGATGGCGCCCAGGTGTGGCTGGGTGACGCCACCATGCCGGCGGTGGTTCAATCGGCTTCGGTACCTCGGTGGAACAACGGTTCCGCCAGTGTTGACCTGCTGCATACCGGAAGCGGCAACCAATGGCTGGCGGGCCGTTTGGCGGTGGGCAAGTCACAAACGCCGGCACTGGCCAACGGTGGCAACGAGTCCCTGGTTGCGGACACCGGGCTTTATGCGCACGCCAACGTCGATGGGGGCGAGACCTTTATCGGCTTTGCCAGCGGTGACAGTTTCGATGCGCGGTTTTACTGCAACCCCGCTCAGAAGGTGGTGGATTTTGTCGGTGGCAACGCCGGCTGGAAATTGCAGCAGGCCGGGCAGGATCTGCTGCACAGTGGGGGCGGGCAGACAGTCTCCGGCACAACCACTTTCGACAGGGTTCGCTTCCCGGGCGCCAGCGCTGAGCCTATCGAGTTCCTTCATCCTACCGCTGGATCATTCAAAGTCGGTTTTCAGGATGACTACCTACGCTTTCGCGGCAGTGGTGCGGATAATCCCGCGGGTATCCGCCTGGATGACGAATCAGAAGCGGTTGTGGCACTGTCTCGTCATGGTGCTTCACAGTTTTATCGCGGACTCAACGCCAGCGCGATCAGCGAAGACGGCACCACCCTGGCGGAAAAGTATCTGGGTATTTCTGCTACAGCGGCCGATTCGGCAAAGCTGGGCGGTGAGGAGGCGGCCCACTTTATCTCCGGCAAGAACGCGAGTGGCACCCTGGGCGTTGAGGGCACCAACGGCTGGAACGATGTTGTCAAAAGCGGCTTTTACAACGGCTCGGTTCAAGCCAATGATCCGCTGGGGAACGCCACCGGCTGGTACTGGGGTATTCACGTCAGCCACGAGAACACCAGTCAGCAATACGGCTGGACCCTGGTGTCCAGCAACAGCGCCAATCCGACCTGGTATCTGCGCGGTGTGCAGGCGGGCACCTGGGGCAACTGGTACCAGGTTATTACCAGCAAGGGCGGACAGACCATTCACGGCGGCCTGGAGCTGGGTGCTGCGATAACGCTGCCTTTTGGGGACGGGTTTCAGTCCAAAGATTCCGGGGGCACTCCGCACTCCATCGCACGGTTGGGCACTGGTAACCTGGCGATTTTAGGCACTGCTATTTATCCGACCCGAATTGACAGTGCGGTTGTACCTCGCTGGTGGGACGGTACCTATAACAGGGATCTTCTGCACAGCGGCGGTGGCCAGTCGATCGGCGGACTGACCACGTTCAATTCCGCGAGTTATGGCCAGCATATCAAGATTGTTCGCGGTGGAGAGAGCTGGAGCATCACATCCTCCCTCGACGGTTCCCTGGATTTCAACCGCAACTCCGGGTCCGGCACCGCCAAAGTGGATATGCCAGCGCTGAATGCCAGCGGCGCCCTGACACAGAGCGGGCATCAGGTCTGGCATGATGGCAATACATCGGGCTTTACCCCGGCCTCGGCGCCGGCACTGGGCGTGGTGAACCTGAACAATTACCAGACCCCCGGCTTCTATTACCAGACCGCCAATGCCAACGCCACCAGTGGGAGCAATTACCCAACCGCAAAAGCGGGTTCCCTGGTGGTCCAGGCCGCAGCCGGCGTCACCCAGCAGTATTACACCTACAATTTTCTGAGCAGCGATGCGCCCGACTTCTATTTTCGGGGCTATTACAACAGCAGTTGGTCGGCCTGGAGAAAGGTGCTGCACTCCGGCAGTACAAACGCCTCTGTTGCGGGTTCACTGGGCATCGGTGTCGCCCCTGGCAGCACACTGGCCAACGGTAAGGGTATCGCCCTGGGGGATAGCGATACCGGTATCCGCCAGAATGGCGATGGGGTACTGGAGCTGTGGGCGAATAACCAGGAGGTGATGCAGCTTACCAGCAGCACTATTTATTCCTACAAGCGCCATTACTTTAATGCGGAATTTACGGTCAACGACTCTGACGCAGGACTAAAAGAGCATTTCCGCGAAGTTGAATTGACGCGACTACTGGAAAAGCTGGTGCGGATCGAGTGGCTACTCTATGACCTGAAGGATGGCAGTGCCAAGGATCAGTTTGGCGTGGTGGCGCAGAGTATCCAAAAGATTCTGCCGGAAGTGGTGGAGCGCAATCCGGTCACCGGAGATTTGTCCGTGTGCTACCCGATGATCTACAACTACTGGTGCGCGGTCAACGCCTGGCAGGCACAGCGGCTCACAAAGCAGCAGCGGCGGCTCAGGAACCAGCAAAAAGCCCTCAATCGTTTGACGGCCCGGGTCAAAGAGCTGGAGGCGGCCTAGTGGGGTCAACACCGGGCAGCTATCCGCTCACCAGCGATCATCTGGTCAACCTGGACGGCATTTCCTATCCGTTTACCAGTGACGAGTTAGCGGCACGGGACGATGTGCCCGGTCCGCCCTTTAGCAGCGACGACCTGTTGGGCCTGACGGACTATGTGCCCATGAGCGGGGCCTCGCTGTCAAAAACCAGTGTCACCAATGAAAATATCGCGCTGGTTGGGACTTCCCGGACACTGAGTTCCGGCACCATCACCGCCAGCGTCGGCGGGGGCACGGGCAACTACACCTATACCTGGCAGAAAGTCAGCGGCACCACCCTGTCACAAAGCGGCTCCGGGGCGTCGGTCAGTTTGACCCATACCAGTAGCAGCGGCGTGTCGGTTACATCGGTCTACCGGTGCCGGATTACCGATGGTGTGGGCACCATCACCACCGAGAATGTCACGATCAGCTTTACCCACTACCGGCTCAATACCGGGGCGATCACCAACGAAGTTGCGATTGACTTCGCGCCGGCGACGGTGACCGCGACGGTGTTTGTGAACCGCAACGGCACTGCCAGTGGTACCGGCTACTGGATAGCGCCGGCCAGTTCCACCGTGGGGGATTTATTTGATGTGTATTTCAATATCACCCTGGGCACGGTCAGTAGTGGTTCGCCCACCACAACCCCGTTGACGATCAATACCCAGCGCTGGCAATCGGTGACGGCCAGCCAGTCGCGGCCGGATAAGCCGGGCCTGAGCAAGATAGCGGATGTGCGCGTGCGGATACGCAAAAAATCCGGTGGCGGCTACCTGTTCGACAAGACCGTCAGGATTTCGGCAATCGTGGAGAGTGATTGGATATAGCGCCTTTTTAATGAACCCCTTATTTTTTCGAGCATCAGGAGTGCAAACCATGCCAACCGGCAATCGAACCAGACGCAAGACCACAACCAAATCGACCCAACCGGATACCGGGGAAAATCCGCAGGCATCTTCCTCGGCGGCTGACGAGTACGTGATTACCGGGGAGCAACTGCAGCAGCTGCGCCAGTTATTGGGGGGCATAGTGCAGACAGGCTCGGTGTTTGATCCCGACCCGGTAAAGATGTACGGCGGCATGATTCAATCCAATCGAACCCTGGCGACACAGGCGGCGGATGTGTTGCAGAAGCTGCGCCCGGTGACCTGAATGCGCCACGCCTTCTTATACAGTTACGATCCCCAAAACGGCCTGCAAACACAGGCCGTTGTTGTATCTGATCTGCGCGATATAAACCGCATGATGGAAGTGGCGCGCAGCAAGGGGCTGGATGAGACCAGCGCACAGATGCAGGAAGTAATTGCGGCCTATGTGGACTATCCGCCCCACATGGACCTTGTGCACCAGTGGGCAGAGGCGGCGGACAGGGCGGCATTGGAAGCGGAGCACCCCTGGCTGGCATTTTATCGGGGCGAGCCGGTGGCGTTGCCGGAGGACGACCCAGGGCTGCGTCAGGCTGAAGTGGATCAGGTGGTCGCGGAGTTTTATCGCCGGGTGTTCAAGGCCGAGCGGGCGGAGCGGTTGCGGGCGATCCAGGTGACGGTGGACGGCAAACAGCTGGATGGGGACGAGACGGCCCAGACCCGTATGGCGCGGGTGGTGACCATCGCCCAACACCAGCTGCTTAATGGTCTCATCAGCTATCTGGAGACACAGCAGGACAACACGGCGTTGACCACGCCAGAGTTGGTCAGCGGCCTGTTGACGGCATTCAACCAGATCCGCCAGGACCAGTCGGCCCAGTGGATGCTGTCAGACAATAGCGCCAGCACATTCACCCCGAGTCAGTTGTGCGAAGGGTTGCACCTGGCGATGCGGGAACAGGAAAGTTTGTGGGGGTTCGATTGATGGCCCGGATAAGCAGTTACAACTTTGCCGGAGAAACCCCCCGGATCGATCCCAAGCTCCTGGACGGCCGCTTTGCCACCCGGGCAATGAATGTGGAACTGCGCCGGGGACAGATAGCGCCGGCCTGTGGGCCGGCGGAAACAGGACAGACCCTGGGCGTGACCACGCAAACGCTTTATCTGTTTAATAGAGAAGGCAACGAAGGCCAGGGCTTCTGGTTTGAATTTGCCGGCGATGTGGATGTGGTGCGGGGACAGATTGCCGGGGATACCACGGAGCGCACTTATTTTACCGGCGATGGTGTGCCCAAAATCACCGACGCCACCCTGGCCACCGGTGGCGCCGGTCCCTATCCCTCCGGGGTGCACGACCTGGGCCTGCCCGCACCCTCCGCAGCCCCCTTTGTGACTGGCCCGGACGGGGAGCCGCCGGAGGGTGGCCAGTCGATCGACACCGCCTATATCGTCACCTTTGTATCGGCGCGTGGAGAGGAGGGGCCGCCCAGTGTGCCCTCGCGCATTGTGGCGCGCTGGGACGGGGCCACGGTGGAATTGAGCGCGATTCCGGTGGCCAGCGGGAATTTTGTGGTGCAGTCCAAACGGATCTACCGGGCCGAATTAACCGGCGCCTTTCAGTTTGTGGCCGAGATCCCCGCGGCCCAGGACAGCTTTAGTGACAGTGTGGAGTCAAAAGAGTTGGGGGAGTCCTGTCCCAGTGGGGACTGGATTGCGCCGGACCCGAATATGACCGGGCTGACGGCGCTGCCCAATGGGGTGATGCTGGGGGCCTTCGGCAATACCCTGGCGTTTTGCGAACCCTTTCAGCCCCACGCCTGGCCGATCCGCTATCAGTTGGCGATGGCTTACGATTTTGTTGCGGCGGCGGTGATTTCCAGCGGTGCGGTGATCGCTACGACCGGCAAGCCCTACCTGGTGGCCGGTTCCGAACCGGCGGCCATGAGCCTGGTACCACTGGATGAGGTTCACGCCTGTGTCAGCAAACGCTCCCTGGTGGATATGGGGGAATACGTCATTTATGCCTCACCGGACGGGCTGGTTGCGGTGGGGGGCACCGACGCGCGTCTGGTCAGCGAACCATTGATACTGCCATCGCAGTTTAGGGAGCGCTTTAATCCATCGAGCATTCACGCCTATCGCTTTGAGGACCGCTATCTGGCGTTTTACGACAATGGTAACGAGCGGGGCAGCTTTAGTTTTTCCGTGCAGGAGGGGTTTCGCTTTTACGATGTGACGGCGGACACCGCCTACCTGGACGAGGCCAGTGGCGAACTGTACCTGTGCCAGGCGGGCGTTGTGAGCCGCTGGGGCGCCGGCCCGGACTCGCCCTACACCTGGCGCAGTAAGGTGTGGCCAACCCCGCTCGGGGTGGGATTCGCCGCGGCCAAGATCGACGCCGATACCTATCCGGTGGATTTTGACGTTTACGCCGACGGCGAGCTGCTGCACAGCCTGTCGGTAATGGATGGCCACGCCTTTCGGCTGCCCTGCAGGCGCCGTTACCGCCATGTGCAGTTCGAGCTGCGCGGCACTGCGCCGGTATCGAATATCCAGCTGGCCGGCAGTATGAGCGAGATCAGCTGATGGCCCGGCGTGCGACCGGATTACAAAAAGTTTCTCCAAAGGTAGACCGCGCCATCCGCGCTCCTCTGGAAAAACTGCGGGAACTGGTGGAGGTGGGGCTGGGTGCGCGCGGTGATCCCCTGGACCGCAACCTGACCATCCGCGATTTGATTGACCTGGGACTGGCACAGCTGCGCAACTCGGTGCGCTTTCCCATACCCGGCGACGATCTGGTTCCCACCAACTCGGCACCCAATCCGATAGTGCCACCGGCCCCAACGGGCTTTGCGGTGACCAACGGTTTTAGCCATGTGTTTTTGCAGTGGAACAACCCCAACAGCCAGTACCGGGGCCATGCCTACACCACCATTTACCGGGCCACCGAGGACAACCTGGCCAACGCGGTGGCCATCGGCCAGTCCACCAGCTTTCTGTATGCGGATGTGGGGATACAGCGGGAAGTCACTTATTACTACTGGATTGCCTATACCTCGACTACCGATATTGAGGGGCCGCACAACGGGGCGGCGGGTACTGCCGGCAGTACGGCGCCGGACCCGGCGCTGGTGCTGGAGAGCCTGTCGGGGCAGATTCGGGAAACGCAGTTGTATCAAACCCTGCAGGACCGCCTGGACCTGATCGACAATCCGGCGACGGGACTGGTGGACAGTCTCAGCAATGAAATCAGCAGCCGCCAGCAGGCGGTCAACAGTCTGCAGCAGCAAATCGATGGCCTGGTGGTGGCCACGGATGTGGAGATTTTTTATCAGCCGGAGCCGCCGACGCCGGAACAGGCCAGTGGCGGTGTGCTGGTGGAGGGCTCCCGCTGGTTCGACACCGACGATAACAATCACCCCTATGTGTACACGGAGGACGACGGCCTTTGGCACGATGCCCGTGATCAGTTGGTATTGAGTGTGGAGGCCAATTTAACCACCGAGCGGTTGGCGCGGATCGCGGCGGACGAAGCGCAACTGGCGCGCCTGGATGCCATGGAGTTGACGGTCAACGACCCTGCCAATGGCGTGGCGGCCAATGCCGGTGCCATCCGTGCCCAGAACCTGCGCATCACCAGCAATGAAGAACAGCTGGTGGCCCAGGCCGGGCAACTGGACAGCCTGGAGCTGACGGTGTTCGATGCCAATACCGGTGTGGGCGCCAATGCGTCCGCGCTGGCCGCCCAGGCGCTGGAGATTATCCGGGTCGGCGAGGATATCGCGGCCCAGGGCCAGGATATCGCCGGCCTGCAGGCCACACTGGAAAACCCCAACAGCGGGTTGGCGGCCAGTGCCGCGGCCATCGATCAGTTGCAGATTGATGTGGCCTTTATCGACGGCGAGCTGCAATCCCAGGCCACGGCCCTGACCCAGGTGCAGACCGAATCCGGTGAAAACACCACGGCGGTGCAGGTGTTGCAGCAGAGCGTGGACGGCATCGAGGGCCAGTTCACGGTCAAGATCGACAGCAACGGCTATGTGGCCGGATTCGGCCTGGCGGTGACCCAGAACGAGTACGACGGCACCCAGCACAGCGAAATGATTTTCTCCGTGGATCGCTTTTCCGTGGGTGCGCCGGGGAAGGACGAGCTGGCTTTTATTATCGATGGCAACCGGGTGGTGATGGATGGTGCGCTGATCAAGGACGCCACCATCAATACCGCGCAGGTGGGCAGCATCGCGGTGGACAGGATCACCGGGATCAACGCGGCCTTTGTGCTGGCCCGTATCGGCACCGGCAGTATCACCAACGCCTATATCGGCGACTTTATCCAGTCCGACAGCTTTGGCAATTCCGGCGGTACACAGGGCTGGCGCATCGACAAAACCGGCTCGGCCATTTTTAACCATATTTTTGCGCGCGGGAATATTGAGGCGGATCGGCTGAAAGCCAATGCCGTCAATATCATCGATACCCTGCACATCAAAGGCAATGCGGTCACGGTGGCGCAGGCGATCGGTATCGGTAACGCCGACCTGAGAGCCAGGGGCAGTTCAGAAGTATTGGCACAAACCAGCTTTAACCCCGAGGGCGGTGGCTACCAGGTGATTGTCACCGGGGAGTTTTACCAGTGGGATGACGGTGCTGTGCGGGTGGAACTGTATATCAATGGCATACGCCGGCAGAGCAATGTGATCTGGCAGGACGTGGGGGGCAGCTCGAATATGAACTGGTCGGTACCGGTCTCCATGAGTTATGGCGGCACCAGCGCCACCAGTGTCTCGGTGCGGGTGATCGCGCGGCATCTGGAGCACGATGGGGGACTGCTGCGCAACGCCAATCTGCTGATCCTGGGTACTAAGCGATGATAGAGCGATGATTGTGGTGTTCGACCCCAGCGACGGGCGGATTCGCTGGACCCTGGATGGCACCATTACGCTGGTGGAACAGGAGACTTCCGTGCCCGACCACCTGCAATGGATTTGGGTGAATGCGTCGGTGGATGCCAATGAGGACTATGTGGTGGTGGCGAACGAAACCATTGCCAAACGGCCGCGCATGGCAGTCAGCTGGGAGTTCAACCCGGAAACCAGGGAGGTTGTTGTCAACAATATTCCGGCCGGTGCCCGGTTAACGGTGCCCAATTGGCAGGGCGTGGTTGACGACGGATTTGTTGTATGGCCGGTGGCCGAGCCGGGCATTTACAACCTTGAGATTGACTGCTTTCCCTACCACAGTGAGGTGATCCGTGCCGAGGTTGCCTGAATACGATCCACTGGATGTGCCCGCCACGCGACAGCAAATCAATGACTGGCGCCGAGACCAAGAGGAGGCGCCATTGCTGGTGGGCGGCTTTTTCCTGGATGTGGATCGGGAGAGTCTGCACCGGATGGAATTGCGGTTAAACCACTGGGATCAGACGGAGACTACCAGCGTCGCCTGGATGACCGCCGAGAACCATCAGCTGTGGCTTGCTCCGAATGACCTGCGCAAACTCTATGACAATGCCTTGGTGGAAAAATCCCGGCGCAGTGCGGCACTGCATAAGGCTGCGCAGCAATTCAAGCGCGATGGCGCCACGTTGCGGCAGCTCAGGGAATGGAAGGCTTAACCCTCTCGAAGCCGGATTAATTACCACTGCTTAATCTCTATTGCCTATGTTGGTGTTGCAACCTTTTTGCACGTTGGCCGCCTATGAGGAGCCAATCGAGGCAATCGGTACGCGCTGTGGTGTGCCGGATCTTTTTACACAAATTCGATGCGGCGTGGCCAATGGTCGCGCCTTTCTAATGACTGACGATGACAGTTTTTGCGTGCTGCGCCCAAGAATCGAGAAAGGGGACAAGGTGATCGAGGTTTGGGCCGCGTCAGGTAAAGGTGGTAATGCAATCCGTGCTCACTTTCCGCAGGCAAAGAAAATGGCGCTGACGGTTGGCGCCAAGTATTTACAGTTCTGGACGGTGTTGCCGGCGCTAAACCGATTGGCCCGGCGCCTGGGATTTGAGCCCCATCGCACCGAGGGTAATTTTACGATCTGGAGGATGCCTTTGTGAAACTTTCCATGGTCATTGATTCCGATGACAAGGGTCTGTACGACCAGCTTCCCGGTACGGGAGAATTTGACAACTTTCAGCC
>NZ_JBFRBC010000041.1:0-10092 GCF_040932045.1 Microbulbifer sp. TYP-18 | reverse complement strand
CACCTGATCGGGTGCTTTCACTGGACAAGGCAAGGATCAAAAAGAAGGAAAAGGCGCCTAAAGATCCTAAATAAATGCTGGATACATATACAGTTCAGAGAGGGCGAGATGAGCGATGTGTACGAAAATTACCCCTACGAATTACCCCTCAAATCCCCAAAACGAAAAAACCCGCACTGAGCAGGATTCGTAAGTCTTTGATTTAATTGGGGAATATTGGGGTGGCTGACGGGGATCGAACCCGCGACCTCAGGAGCCACAATAAGCTTTTATTTTCATTTAAAACAACAGATTGAAAGAATTTGTGTACAAAATGGTGTATACATATACAGTATGTTTATTACTGCTTTTACGTAGATTTGAAATTTTTCGTACACGGCCAGGTGATTAAAAAATCAAAGACTAGACTCATGTATCCTTCCCTCATGAGAACACTGATCCTTGCTCTCCTCCTCCCATAGTGATCGAAGGAGATCAGAAACTTCTAGGCCCACCTGACTGGAATGGCTAATGAGTAATTCCTGTTACTCAATCTTCAACTTCGATCAAAGCTACAACACACTGTCCTTCACTTGTTTGATCGTAATCTACTCTTGAAAGCTTCCTGTTGGTAGATTTCGCAAATAACAAATTACTATGTGCAGATTTGCCAAAGTCAGATGTTATATCGATATATAGTTTCTGATGAAGGCAGGTAACCGATCGATCCTCTATTGTTTCGAAATATACATTATTCCCCTGCGCTCCCAACACACCTATTGTCAAATCATATTCACTAATTGCCTGTGCAGGTACTGCTGTCAACAAAAGCATCAAGCATACTATTCTATACATTTTGTCCCCTTTAAGTTAATGAAGGCCAAAGTGCCTTCTCCCCTAGTATAAAAGGCTAGCCAAAAGAATGTTACAACCTTTACTTCCATGTGACAAAAGCCGGCCAATGAGCCGCCCAACTATTCAGGTGTAGTTTGTAATCTCCATTTCTACTTTCGAAGGAATCGGCCTAGTGAATGAATACCATGGAGGCAAAACTCCGGGATATAGCGGCTGATCTCGCTTTATCGAAATCAGCCACCCGATTCGTATAGAAGAATTACATCAGGTATTGTAATTTAATCTTTTACTGGTCTCTAAGAGTAGTTGGGCAACACAAAGTTTAAACACTTTCATTGTTTAAGAAAAATAATCGAGAATATTTTTTGTGGTCTTAAAACTCTTTGGAGCGCCGGGATCAATCTCATCCTTATAAAATTTATTAACGTAATCCAAATCACCCAACAGGCCTCTAACAATACAATATTTTTCTGCCATATTGCCTCGCGTTACTTGTTCGATACTTTCAAGGAATGTTTCCTTAGAGCTCGTATCATATTGACTATTAATATAATTTGTTCCATAGGATAATATATAATCAAATGCTTCCATGACTGCTGCTACAGCCAATTCTTCACTACCATAATCCTTTTGATAAAAGCTCGGTCGATATCGTAATTTAAGATTGTCAGCTCTTTTCACTCCAGAAAAAAAACTACAGGGGCCTTTCTTCAAGCCGGAGACTTGAGTCCATATCTTCTCCACCTCAGGGACAAGTACTCCTACCACCGGCTGTAACGATACCGATGGCAATGAACGAAATGTCCACAATGGCTCTATAAGAAATTCACAAAAGTCAGCTGGTTTATACTTGTAAGAATTCCGTTTAAATTCCCATTGGTCATACTCATCTGCCTTTAATTTAGCGGCATTAACAATACTAGCTTTGAATGACATTTAACCCTCCGTTGGCCTAAGAACATAAACGCTAGTTGGCACAATCTCATCCTTAAATTCGGCAAAAGTTGCGTTATTACCACATGCGCTAGCCTGACCCAGTTGGCACGCACTATAAACAGTCTTTTGATTCCCTGTCAAGGTGGCATTACCTGTCTTAACTTCCAAGATGGCCTGCCCATTTGTATCTAACTGAATCCCACCGGTCACTCGATTTCCATCTAAATCATAGAGTTCAAAACCTTCGGGGATATCAATGGTCTTTCCAGGCATTCCGCCAGTAATGGATAAATCAGCCCGCGCCAAAGTTCCATGATCGGGGTGGCCGAGGTTGTCGTATTGAATAGAAACCTCTTTTTGCACGATAAGTCCATCACTATCTCCAATACTGTCTACAATATCGTTAACTTTTTCCTCGTGATAAATACGTCTTTCAACGATAGTGGAGCTGAATGGAGAAGATATTGGGTGCTGCAACCCGTTTTCATCTAGAACAAAATACCCCCCATTACCGTCAGCTCTTTCTAACACGGGTCGACCATTGTACAAGACACCAGAATCTCGATATCTGCCGTTATTTGGACCTATAATTATATCTCCATCAAAACTATATTTATCGCTAACTTTTAAGATCTTGTGTTGAGTAGGAACATGACCACCGTTATAGGTTATATCAGGTGAATCCTTCAGTTTCCGTCTATTAACATACTTTACAACTGAATCACCTAGTGACCCAGTATTAGCCTGGATTAAATTCAGAAAACTATCAGCAGAATTCGCTCCCAGTTGTCTTATTGCCTGAACCAGTTCATTGTGCTCTATCTTAGAATAGATCTTCCCGGCTATTTTTCCTCCAGGAAACAAGCTTTCCAAAAGTTTCGCACCAGCACTTTCAAGCAAATAGTTTGCTAATGCTGCTTCACCGGCCTCCTCACCTTGCTCTTCGTAAACTTTGTATATCTGGTAAAGGTCATAGCCAATTATTGCTGCATCAATTGCTTTTAGCAAAAGAGGAGCAAGTGCTATTAAAAATAATGCATTATTTTCCGCAGCATTAGCACCGGTGTCGGCCGCAATATTTATTCCTGAGGCTTCAGCTCCTGCCGCAAATGCTCCAAGGGCGGCAGAGAATCTTGCTAGATTAACCCCCTGTTGTTTTAAATGATCAACTCTTTCCTCAAGGGCACCCAAACCATAATCGGCTCGCAGAAGTTCCTTGATTTGAAGGTTGCTATAACCGCGCTGCACAAGTTGATCAATATCTCCCTCAAAATCAATCAACAATTGCTCCATTGCAACCGTTGCTTCTTCTACCTCGGATTGGGTCCGCTCTTCATATACGCTTCCAACGAATTCGCCTACAACCGCTCCAAAAGCTCCAGTGGCACAACCATCGGAGGAGTTTTGCTCACCTGAATTCTCAGCAGTTGCTACCCCGATCGCACATCCAGCTCCTGCATGAAATATATACTTCAAAGCTGTATCAAGAGGATTAGGAGATCCTTGAGGATTGTGGTCAAAAGCAGCACCAATTTTCTCAGCCATATGCTGCCCAAGAATATCGATGCCCTGCTGTGCTAAAGATTGGACAAACGAATCCTTAAAGTCTAAGTCATAGACCGCAGATTCCAGGCCGGCTCGCACTGCAGCATGTGTAACGGCTTGCGCAGATTGTTGCGCTATAGTTAAGGTAGATTCCTGTATTGCAGCATCAAACGCCAATTGAAAAGCTTGGTCAGCTCCGACTATATTGGTTGGATCTATCGCAAGTACTGCCTCACTCGCAGCTTTACCTTCTGCAATAGCATTAGTATCCGCTCCAAAGAATTTAACGTCTATCGCTTTGACAGCACCTGCAGTTACCATCGCAACGCCAATACTCTTGAGAGTTTCAGTAGACGCAAGGTCTTCCATGGCGCCAGGGATGTCACCATTAACAATACCGTTGGCTAGACTAATAACCAGCTGACTTTCCAGGCTTGCCAACCCGGCACTGATTGCCGCTTCGAACCAACCGGCGCTTGCACCACTAGTCGCTATCGCCATTGCAACTGAAATAACCGCCGCAAAGGCAGGCGAAATACTTGTCCTTGACTCGTTCCACTCTTCGTATTTCAGCTCTATAGCCGTCCAATCCACATCAGGAGTATTTGTCCTGACGTCGGCCATCCATTCCAAACCCTCCATTTGGGCCAACTTGGAAATCTGCTGGTCCATCGTTAGAGATGAATCACCTTCGTACTCAACATTTACGCCGCTCAACGCCTCTACTGCCAAGCCACCGACTATGGAATTGGTGACACCAGTTTCAATTACATGCCCGCGGTTTTCCGTAGATACAGTGAAGAGGCCTTTCTTAATGGAACTGTAACTATAGTGATCAGTTTCAGTTGTCATTAACAAATTAATGCCACCACCGGTAGCCTTTACTTCTGTACCTTCGTGGCTGGTAATGTCTACAGCTCTTAAAGTAATATCTCCAAAATTACTATGTAAACGGATACCTTTACCGGCATCTAGAATTGAGCGGATCGCTACCGTTTGATATACGGATTCCTCAATTTTGCGTTTACCGTATTTTCCTTTTCTGTAAGATTGGGTTACATCCAAATTGTCTTCTACAGTAATACCAAGGCCTGCCAACAGCTCAATATGTCCGTTATCACTAACAATTTCTGAGGCATCAATCAGGATATTTCCCTGCGCGATCATCGCTATGGTATCACTGGCGGAAACCTTAGAAGCCAGATGAGAGACTGTTGAACGCTGATAGGATATGCTTCCAGAAGACCCTTCTGCTTGATTAGTAATCTGCTGGCTGCCGATATAAATATCGCCACCCGCCTCGAACCGTATGGTTTCTCCAGCAGAAACCACTGAGCCCAACAGGATAATATCGCTACTGGTCTTAAAGAAAATATCGCCTTGTGCATTGATTTCTGCAATTGGTCCAAATCGTTCCGACTGCAAGGTTCCCAAGTCGTATCGATGAACAATGGTACGATTCTCAATGGAATGCGCACCAATTACCAAGTCACCTTCACTGGAAATAATCCCGGAGATATTGCGGAGAGCGCCCCCCGCGATAATTTGAAGATCGCCTTCAGCAATTAAGTTACCTTGGTTATTAATCAGGTTCCCCGCCACTTGTAGAAATGCATTCCGGCGAAATGTGACGTCAGAATTGTCAATTTGCAGGCCAGCGAGAGTGATGGAGTTACCGCCAAACTCGTTTTCATCTCCAGTAACTTTTTGTGCCGTTATAGTGGAAGATTTTAAATAAAGAATTGGAACCAGAACATCTTCACCATTGATATAGCGTATTTCTGGCCAGACCATATCGGAAGGGATTTGGGCAGCTGTAAGCCCAAGAGAGGTACCGAATAATTTTCCTGAAGCCAACGCGTAATTGTATGCATTGTCATATAGCTTACTTATTTGTTCCTGCTCGGCACCATAAACTTGCGTATTGATTAGATTCCGACCGAGTTGTGCGTACACTTGCGAGCGAATATAACGGCTCTGAACAAAATTGGTTCCAACTCGCTTGGTCAACGGATAGTGAGGCAATATAACTGTAATATCACCCACCCCAATCGGAATCATTATCGGCGGCGGTAAATTTTCCTTACTGGTTTGCTTTAAGCGTTCAAAAAAAGTCTCGATATTAACATCTTGTTGATGGGCATTGGTATCGAGATAGTCAGCGGATTTAAATTGATAATCACTACTACTTTCCCGCTGAAACAAGTAATTTGTATTCAGTTCAGCTTCTATGAGGGAAGATTCCAAAATACTAGTGGCGCCGGCAATTGCTGGCATACACAATTGTATTGTGAAGACAAAGGTCACTACTGAGGCAACAATTCGTTGCCAACTGGTGCAACTGGATTTTTCGATCTTGCTTTTAGCTTTCATTTTCATGCTTCCTTAATCCCTAGTCCCACCAGTTGAATTCTTCATCGAAGAAACTTAGTACGGCATTTTTAATTTTTTCTACATACGCTAAAACAATATCGATAATCGACTCGCTTTTAACCTCTGATGATACACAGCCCACATCTACCGGGTCATTGGGAAGTGGACTGCAAGTATTGCGCCTAATAACCACTTCATCTTGCGCTGTATCCTCATAATATGTGTAATAGGGAATTCCATCATCGTTGTAACTTGTTTGCCCACTGTAGGGCGCGTAATATTCTCTGGATTTATAATCTGCTAACGCAAGATTTTGGTAATAGGCGATAGGATCATGTTTTGAAAAATTTACCGTAGTTTGTGGGCCGACAAAGTTTCCTTCCACATGAAAAAGAGACTCCTTTTCATCTTGATTGACCCGCACAACTGTAGTCTCCACCACATTAGGCTCACCTGGTTCAGCACAATAGCCATTTGCAAATTTCACCAAGCATGTTTGGTAAACAGTACTGTAGGTTTCATAGGAGGCTTGGGAAATGGCTACACCTAGCTCTTTGAGTGTAGGTGTATCAAGGGTAGCGTTACCAAATACCTCGAAAAACGCGGTATTATTAATAAAACCGGTGGTGGCTTTAAGATTGAAATCGCCGAAAGTATGAATTAACCCCGGCGGAGAATAATAATAAAAATTTTCCGTCCACTGCCCTGATTCTTGTTCGATAAGTATCTGCGATCGATAACGCTCATTGCTTAGCAGGCTGGTATCAATAAAAACTGCACCTAGCTGATTAAGTCGCATTACTGCTGAAGAATTAACCACATAATTATCAGCCTTAATAAAAAGCTGAGTTTCCGCAGACACCATGACTTGATTGGCCAGAGCTGCATTAAGTGGAATTCCATTGGACCAATCTTCCTCTGGAGCCCTGTAAACATAATAAGGGTTTATATTTTCAAACGCCTTAGCTTTTATTTTTAACTGACTTGATAAGACACTTGCAGAAAGAGAGCTGGCCTTCTGCTTTCCTTGGGCTTCATTTTCCGCCAGCCCAAGCGCATAAAAAGTACCCAGCTCAGCGGCACTAATATTGTCTATATCCCAACTCAACAAATTGTTGTATTGATTATATTCGCTCAAAAATGGTGTTCTGGAGCCGTTGCGAATTAACCCCTGTTTTGATTCGAGATTAACTAGATTCCCTTGAATTATACCACCGAAGGAATTCAATAAATTGCCATCTACTGAAATGTCTACACCAGCCAACCCTTCTATCTGACCCTTATTAAAAAGGTCATTTGCGGCAATTTCAGCTTTAGTGGTTAAGACCTTAGCATCATTGATAATTTGATTTTTCGCAATGGCTGATAGAGTGTGGGCAGTTACCTCTGCACTGCTCCCAAGGATCATGCTGTCATAGGATTGCAATGTAACGCTATTGTCCGATTCCAACCGAGAATTAACTACCAGCGGTGAACTAAAACTTTGAATCAGGATCGACTCTTCATTGATTACAGGTGTATTGCGATAGTTAGTTGAAAAAACAAGGTCACTACTCGTATCGATATCTGTTTCTATTCTATACCACGCATTTGCCATGGTGGCCGTTACAGTAGTGGAGCGAATGGAACCATTCAACGGTATTGAGGTAGAAGGCTGAGCCACATTGGGTATCTGTGTAATCCGCCCGGATTCGAACTCTAATTCGTAATTTCCCAAATACAGGTTGACAGAACCGCCGCCAATTTTATGGCGACCAGAAACATCACTGACGTAGTCACCATCACCTGTCCGAGAAGCATTTTGATGAGTATTGATCTCACCATTAAGAACCATATAACGCCCGAAAGTATCGATTGACAAGGCTCCTGGGGCGGATAACTGGGAGATATTGACAGTACCGGAGAGTTGTATTTCACCAATACTGCCAGCGTCATCTGCAAGAGTTTGATCCAATTTACCGGCCGCCAGTGCAATGCGCTGGAAGTTACTAAAACTACATCCAGAACAGGAAATCGAGGCACTGGTACTGTCGGTAATAAAGAGGATATCGGCGGGCTCCCCGACCAACTCGATACTATTGGCCAGAGATAGGCTACCTGAATGAATAACGACCAACTTGGCTGGTGTAACCCCTGATCCCGAAAGTTCAGGAAGATTCAGTATCCTGAGAGATTTATTGGATACCAAAAACGTAGAAAACCGGTTAACTGAAATCCCTGCACTATTGGGAGGTCTGATAATAAGATTATCTGCACCGATTTCTTCTGCGCTTGGAACCAATTGAATTTCCGGGTCATGCTGGGAAGCAGGGATAATTTGTGTAGCCAGTGTCGTTCCACTCACGCACAAAAGAACCCACAGGCTGAGTTTTAGCCATATTTTCATGACATCATTATCCTTTATACAAAACTTGATTCGATTTAAGAATCTTTTTGTTATTGGCCCAATCTTTTTATAAGGGAGTGGTTACCCAGACGGAAATCCCAAACAAATCTTATATCTACCCAAGCGCAAAAAATAGTTACCCAATATACTTTTCCATATTCTATAGAAGCCATCCTATATGTCAAGCAATACTTTAGCCTTGAGTGCTATCAAATAGTATTGGCTTTAACTATAGGGATAGCGTTAATTCGCCTCCTCATTGATTCTCTATGCTGATAGATAAAGCGACTATATTAACGTTAAAACCAATTTGTGAATGTAGGATTTTCGATTCTCATTAAATTAATTGTTTATCAGATTTGCTTTATTCTGCTCAGAAAATAAATATTATTAAACAAGTCTTTTGATTTGTATCTTCGGATGATCTCTTGCAAATCTTTCATTTTCAAAAGAAAATAAATCGAATAAGATCTGCGCTGTGGACGCTCTTTGCTCCATGAGAGCTTCCCCTCCTGAGAGTTATTTGGGAGGGTAAAACACTAAAAGTTGTATAAAGTTTGGGAAAAGATACTAAATTGATGAAAAATACTCCAGAAGTTAAAAGTCTTCAACTGGATCTAACCCACCTAGCTTTTTGGCATTTAGTGACAAGCTAAAGGTATTAAGCTAGCTTGTGTCGGCGGCTCTGTGACGCACTCGTTTATTTCTCTGTCAGCGCATACTTGTCACTAATCAAAAGCTGGTTCAGCTCCTGTAGCCACTTATAGAAGCCATCCGCATACTCACTAACAATATGATGAGATCACAACATCTTAACTAAAATCCTAATCGAGGATCGAAAGAGGCATACATATTGTGAAGAAAAAGATATTTTTATTGGCTCTGGTATTGCTTGTATCCTCTCTGGTACAGACAGAGGTTGTAACTACTGATATGGTGACAATAGAAAGATTGTTTACATATGATGATGTTGGGGCGATTGAAGGTAAGGAGGGAACCGATATTATTGCATGGATTGATACCGGCATAGATGAATGCCCAGCTGGAGTGTGACTTTCGCTCTCTGCTCCCGGATACAATAATATGTCTTCATTTCTCTTGGCTGCATACATGGGTCAGAAACGAGTTCGTTTCCAAGTTTACAATGATAGCTTGTGGACCAGATCGGCAACTGGTGTCTGCGAGATTGATGCCATACGATTTGAGTAAATAATTTATTATTAACAATAGAATCAGTACGGCGCGATTTATGTAATAACTGAACCTCTACCCTTTGTACTTCTATCGGGCACAAACTTAACCTTCGGACTCACGCCCACTTGTAACTCCAGTAGTGCAGCTATTGTATTCATACAAAAAAGTCACGGAAGGCTTTTTTAGCTATCTATTGATTTCCGACATACATAGCGTCAAACTTTTTACCCCTCATTCGAATTTGGATCAAAAAGCATGAAAAAAATTTTCTTACTTACTGCGATGATAGTTTCATTTGGTGCTCAAGCTGGCACACAGACGGGGCAAATTTCAGGGGTCACCGTTAGAGCAAGTGATGGGCTGCATTATTTTTCCATACACGGAACAACTACGGGTAAACCTGCTTGCGCTACAAATACTTACTGGATTATAAAAGACGAAAATTCCACGGCTGGCAAATCTCAATTATCGGTGGTCTTGACTGCCTATGCTTCGGGAAAAACTGTGGTAGTTACTGGAAGTGGGGAATGTACGCGTTGGGGAGATGGTGAAGATGTGAATACAATTCTTCTACAATAAATAGGCTAGCAATTATTTTAATTACATTGTAGCTTTTTATTCTAAACCAGTGATTGAAACAAGAAAAGTCATCTTGGCGCCCCCAATCCCTCAGACTTTTTAGCCTTCAGACCTGTGACAGGTACTGGATAAGACGCTCGCGCACATCAAAGTAGGGATTGGGCACAAACACCCCGGATACTTCCGGGGCGCTGAGGATGCGTTCAAGACTGGCTTTGGGATCTGTTACGGAGCGCAGATACTCC
>NZ_JBFRBC010000040.1:0-10688 GCF_040932045.1 Microbulbifer sp. TYP-18 | reverse complement strand
CCTGGGTATTGAGCCCGGCGAGGTGTTTTGCCAGAAAACCAGTATCGGCTTCGTCGACCACGTAGCGGAGCTGTTTCAGGGACTGGTTAACGGCGTACCGCTGGTGATGGTACCGACGCACACCCTGCAAAGTGCCGGCAGCTTCGCCTCAGTGCTGAACCGCTGGCAGATTACTCGCATCACCCTGGTGCCTTCTCTCTTGGATGCACTGCTTGAGAGCGAATCTCTGCATGTGCCGAATTTGCGGGTGATGTACAGCAGCGGTGAGGCGCTCAGGCTCGACAACGGTAAGGTTTTCCGCGAGCGCTTTCCGGGTGCGCGCCTGGTGAACATTTACGGTTCGACGGAAGTGGGGGCCGACGCCACCGCCTGGGAGGTGGATACCTCTGAAACTGGGGTATTGATTGGCGGCACCTCGCCCATTGGGCGCGGCATCGATCGCCAGCGTGTCTACCTGCTGGGTCCCGCAGGGGAGCTGCTGCCGGAGGGCGCTGTTGGCGAAGTGTATGTAGGTGGAGCTGGCCTTGCGCGGGGTTATCTTGGCCGCCCGGAGCAAACGGCTGAGCGCTTTGTGCCGGACCCCTTTGATGAGGCGGAAGGCGGTGGTCGTTTGTATCGCACGGGGGATCTGGCGCGCTTTGGCCGGGATGGTTGTCTTGAGTATGTGGGCCGGGTTGATCACCAGGTCAATATCCGTGGCTTTCGCGTCGAACCCGCTGAGATAGAGGCGGCACTGTCCCGTGAGGAGGCCATTCAGCAGGCGGTTGTCGGTATTGAACAGCATCGGGGTGAAACGCGAATTATCGCTCACGTCCGTCCCACTCAAGCCTATATGGACGAGCTTGCTCACAAACTCAACGACGACAATCTCGAGCAGTGGACAAAAGTCTGGGAATTCCACTACGCCGACGCCAATACCGCCGAACAGACGGACCTGGATTTTAGTGGCTGGAACAGCAGTTACACCGGCGAGCCAATGCTGCTTGACGACACCAAGGAGCTACTGGCAGGGGCGATGAAGCGTATATTGGCGCTGAAACCGAAGAAGCTGCTGGAGGTTGGGGTCGGCACCGGGCTGCTGCTTTACCGCTACGCCGAACACTGTGAATCCATTTATGCTCTTGATCCATCAGCGGCAGCGCTTGGTGGGATTCAGCAGGAGATAGATAGGCGCGGATGGCGACATATCAGTCTTAGCCAGGGAGATGCACTGAGCATTGAAGCTCTGGCAGGGAGTGATTACGACACCATCGTAATCAATTCGGTAGTGCAGTATTTTCCCAATCGCCTGTATTTTGAGGCGCTGCTCGCGCGCGCGCTGGATTGCATACAGTCCTGCGGCAAAATATTTATCGGCGATCTGCGCAATTATGATCTTCTCGAGGCTCATGCTGCCGCAATTGAACGCAGCCGCCTGGGGCAACGCATTGCCGTCAGCGAATTCAGGCAGCGAGTGCAACAGCGGCTGCGACAGGAAAAGGAGCTTCTGGTCAGCCCCAGTTTTTTTCTTAGCCTGGCAGCGGACACAGCCTCTATTGTCGATGTGGATATCCAGTTGCGGCGCGGCGTTGGCGACAATGAAATGATGCGCTACCGCTACGATGTTGTGTTGTCGGTCGACAAACAAAACGCAGCATCGCGCCCGGTGAATTCCATCGCTGCCGATTTGGCGGAGCAAAAGGCGGCGCTCAAGTGGTTTGACTACAGTGGTGTGGAGGTGCTGCGCGGGGTTCTCAGTGCCGGAGAGTATGAAACCTTTGCTGTATCAGGTCTGTCAAATCCCCGTGTGCGCGAGGATGTTGCCATTGCCGAGGGTGTTAAACACTGGCCCGGCAATCAGCTTGTCAGCCTGAGTGAGCGGGCCGGTCACCTGAATCAGGAATCCATCGAGCAGATGCACGCCTTCGAGGCACTGCTGCAATTTGCTGAACAATGCGGCTACCAGCCTGCGGTCACCTGGTCACAGGAGCGCCTCGATTGTCTGGATGTGGTGTTCAGTCGGCTGCGGGCGCCCTCGGCACTGGCTCGCCACGCTTATAAGCGCCGGCCCTTTGCCAACAATCCCCAACTGCAGACCATAGGTCATCAGTTGTTTTCATTGCTCAAGCCTTCCCTTACAGAGCGTCTTCCCGATTATATGGTGCCGGCCTATTTGGTCGCTGTCGAGCAGTTTCCACTTCTTCCCAACGGGAAAGTTGACACCCGTTCACTGCCGGGGCGCCAGGAGAGTGACCTTGAGCAAATGGAGCATCAAGCACCAAAAAGCGAGGTCGAGAAGATCCTGTGCGAGCTTTGGTGTGACACACTCAAGCTGGATACCGTTGGGGTTTGCCACGACTTCTTCACTCTAGGCGGACACTCGGTATTGGCCACCAAGTTGCTGGCGCGGATACGGGAGGTCTTTGCGGTCGAGTTGCCGATCCGCCAGCTGTTCGATGCCACCACCGTGCGTGAGCAGGCCATGGCCATCGAAAAAGCCCGCTCCGACAATGCCGCATGGTCGCTTGATGCGCCGGCACAGGTGTCGCGTGCGCAACCTCTGCCTGCGTCCTATGCCCAGCAGCGGCTGTGGTATGCCAGTCAGGTCACGGGTGGGCTACCGGTTTACAATATTCCCCTGGCACTGCGTATTGACGGCCGCCTGGACGTTGAAGCTTTAATCGAAAGCCTAGTGGGTATCCACCAACGCCATGAATCCTTGCGTACCCGCTTTGAACAGCGCGACGGGCAGCTGGTGCAGGTGATCGATGACACTAAGCTGTTCGTTCGCCTTGAGCAGGTCGCTTCGGAAGAGGTGCTCAAGCCCATCTACTTTGAAGAGCGACATCAGACTTTTGAGATGGATGGCGGCGTTCTGTTTCGCGTGCGGCTGCTGCGGGTGGACAGGGAAGACTATCATGCGCTGCTGATCACAATGCACCACAGCATTGCTGACGGCTGGTCCCTGCGGATTTTTTTCCGCGAATTGTCGGCTCTATACCAAACCAATCGCGATGGGCAGGCCTCGCCGCTTGAACCCCTGTCCATTCAATATGCGGATTACGCCGTTTGGCAGCGAAAGTGGTTGAGCGAAGGCGTGCTCGACCGCCAGACCGCGTACTGGCGGCAGCAACTCAAAGACCTGCCACCTCTGCTCAACCTGCCCACCGACCGGCCCCGCGCCAGTGAGCAGAGCTTTCGAGGCAGTCTGCAGACCTTCGACCTGCCGGTGGAGCTGGTGGATAAGCTCAAAAACCTGAGCCGCGCCCACAACGCCACGCTCTATATGACCCTGCTTACCGCTTTTGGGATTTTGCTTGGTCGCTACAGTGGGCAAGATGATTTTGCTCTGGGTACGCCTGTGGCAAACCGACTTCGCAAGGAAACCGAGGGCTTGATTGGCTTCTTTATTAACCTTTTGGTTATTCGCTGCCAGATTGATCGACGACAGTCTTTTACCGACTTATTGGCGCGTCAGCGGGAAGTCTCACTACAGGGTTTTGCTCATCAGGATGTGCCCTTTGATTATCTGGTGGAGACCCTGAACCCTGAGCGCAGTGCGAGCTACTCGCCCTTATTTCAGGTGGTATTTGCCTTGCAGAGTGCAGCGACCAAGTCCACCGCTGTCTCTGAGTTCAATCTTAACCCCTTAAGCTTTGAGGCACATGGAAGCACCGTCACCAATGAGGGGACCCTGGAAGGCATTGCGCGTTTTGACCTCACCTTAAGCCTGTCGGAATCGGCGCAAGGAATTAGTGGCTGGGCTGAATTTAATACGGATTTATTTGATCGGTGCACGATTGTGCAGATGCTAGGTCACTACCGCCAGTTGCTTGAAAGCATTGCGGATAATCCGAGTGCGTGCGTGTCGCAGCTTCAGATGTTGAATCAGCAGGAGAGGCTTCGTCAGCTCCACGACTGGGGTCTGCGCAAGGCCCCCATGCCAGAGTCCAGCGGAATACATCACCTGGTGGAGCAACAGGTGGTGCAGAGGCCGGACAGTATCGCCCTGGTGCTTGTGGAGGGATGTGACTGCGCTGTGCACCTTACCTACGCTGAGCTCAACAGGCGCGCCAATCGGCTTGCCCACATTTTGGTGGCGATGAATATTTCCTGTGAAAATCGGGTCGGAGTGCTGACTTCGCGTTCGCTGGACACCTTCGTCGGGATTCTCGCCACACTCAAGGCAGGTGCCTGCTATGTACCCCTTGACCCCAAGCTTCCCACTGGCCGTCTGCGACAACTGTTGCACCCGTCGAGCATAGATCTGCTGCTCAGCCAGCGTGCACTGACAGGCGAGCTGGCCATCGGGGAAATACTCAAAGCAGAAGCGGGAGCAGAGCAAGGGATAGTACCCCTTGTTCTGCTCGATGACTTAAAGCCGGTCGCAAGCACTGGTCCCACGTCCGAAAACCCTCATGTTGTCGTTCACCCTCGGAGCCTCGCCTATACGATTTACACCTCAGGCAGCAGTGGCGAACCCAAAGGTGTTGGCCTCAGCCACCATAGCTTGTGTAACCTGGCTGTTTATCAGGCACGTCAATACGGCTTGGGGCCCCACAGCCGTGTGCTGCAGTTTGCCTCCATCGGTTTTGATGCGGCCACCTGGGACTGGAGCATGAGCCTGACCCGGGGTGCCGCCTTGCACATCATCACAGAGGAGATGGTGACCTGCGCTGATCGTTTGGGCCACGCGGTAGAAGCGCACTCTATTACCTACAGTTTTATTCCACCGGCGCTATTAAGCAGCCTTGCCATTGAGCAATTTGACAGTGTTGGCACCCTCACAGTCGGCGGGGAAAGCCCTTCCCGGGAAGTCTTGCAGCCCTGGCTTGTGGGGCGACGGGTATTTAACGCCTATGGGCCAACGGAAAGTACCGTGGTGGCGACCACCTGTGAGATTCAGCCGGATATGGACCCACCACCCATCGGTGGTCCAATCGACAACGTTTGTGTCTACGTGCTGGACCCGGACAAACAGCTACTGCCAACGGGGGCTGTCGGAGAGTTGCATATTGGAGGGGGCGGCCTTGCGCGAGGATACCCCGAGCGGCCGGGGCTGACGGGAGAAAAGTTTATTCCCGACAGCTTCAGCGGCTGCCCTGGGGCGCGTCTCTATTGCACCGGCGATCTGGTGCGCTATCGGCAAGACGGCAAGCTGATGTTTGTTGGGCGCGCCGACGAGCAGGTCAGTCTGCGCGGCTTTCGTGTTGAGCTGGGTGAAATTGAAGCCGTGCTCAGGCGCCTTCGTGGGGTGGTGGATGCGGTGGCCAATGTGGTAGAGGCGGAGCAGAAGAGGGTCATAATCGCCTATTTCATTCCCGAGGGCGAGGAGGCCGATGGCTTGTCGCTAGCCTGCGAGCCCACCGAATCGCTTTCCGACCAGCTCGGCAAATATTTGCGCAATCAGTTGCCCGTGTACATGGTACCTGCCGCGGTGGTGGAGCTGCCAGCTTTTCCCCTGATGGCAAGCGGCAAAGTGGATAAGAAGCGGCTTCCACTGCCCAAACTGTCAGTCAGGTCCAACTATTCGCCGGCGATGACCACCCAACAGCGGATACTTTGCGGCCTTTGGCAGCAGATCCTGGGACTTGAGTCCGTGGGCATTGACGACGATTTTTTTTCCTTGGGTGGCGATTCCATTTTAGGCATACGGGTAGTGTCCCAGGCCAAAGCTCACAGTCTGCATTTTGACGTTAACCTGTTGTTTAAATACAAGACTGTACGGGTGATTTGCGAGCACCTGTCTGAGGTCAGGCTGCATGCGGATCAGGGCGACTCTTCGGGCAAGCTCTCGCCTCTGCCTATCCAACGCTGGTTTTGGTCCCACAAAACGGACTGGTATCACCACTTCCATCAGTCGCACTCCTTTCTCATTGACGAGAAGATCTCGGCGCAAACCCTTGCCGCCTGTATCGCAGCGCTGCATCGTAAACACGATGCTTTGCGCCTACGGTTTCACCCCGCTGAGGGCGGCTCTGCTCATGACGTGGAGCCGGTTTTCTCCCCCTTTGAAGATAAATTGCTGCACACTTGTGTGCACGAATATGCGCTGAACTCCGATGATTACGCGGATGTTCTTGAGCACATACGCGTCGAGGGCGGGCGGGTGAAAGCAGCCGTGGATTTACGTCGGGGTCCATTGCTTAAGGCACTTATCTTTCGTACCGGCGGCGATAAGTCTTACCTTTTGCTCATCTGCCACCACCTTGTCATCGATGGTGTCAGCTGGCGTATCATTGTCCATGACCTTGAGCAGGCACTCGGACAGTGTCACCGCGACCAGCCCATTACCCTCGGCCCAAAAACCACCGCCTATCAGCGTTGGGCGGAGCATATCGAGCACTATGCGGGCTCCCATCTGCCGGCGGCCACCCGTGATTTTTGGCTAGAGCAGTGGGAAGGTGCTGCCAACACGCTCCCGCTCGACTCCCAGGCGATTTCTGCCGATGCCGATCACACCTTCGCGGATGTCGACATTTGCAGGGCCCACCTCTCGAAGAGGGAAACCCAGGCGCTACTGACCAGTGCCAACCAGGCTTACGGAACCCAGGCCCAGGAGCTGCTGCTGGCCGGGCTCGCCCTGGCCATCCAGCGCTGGACTTCCCACTCGCACTTCACCATCTTGCTTGAAAGTCACGGTCGTGAGAGTGAAGCCTTTGACGGCATGGATCTCAGCGATACCTTGGGGTGGTTTACCTGCCTGTTTCCCTTTCTTCTCGATCTTCGCGCCCCGGCCGGTGAGACCGAGGATAACGCTTTGGCGGCGGCCATTATCACCCTCAAAGACCAATGGCGAGCGGTGCCGAGGCGCGGGCTGGATTACGGAATACTGCGCTATCTGTGCAAAGACGATGACATCGTGGCGCGGGAGAAGCAATACCGGCCGCAATTGATGTTCAACTACTTTGGACAAGTGTCCGCCGACTCACGAGGGGCGACTGCACTTACACCACATCCGGTCGCCAGCGGACCGGACATTGCCGATGGGTTTCCAAGGTCCCATCTGGTGGAAATTAATGCCGAAGTGAGAGACGGTCACTTGGGTTTTCAGGTGGAATACTCGCGCCGCCATTTTAAATCCACGGTCATGGCCACTTTTGGTCAACACCTGCAGGATGCTTTGCGGCAACTTCTGTCCCACTGTGACAGGCGTCAGGAGGTAACCCTGACCCCGGGGGATTTTCCCTCGACAGCTTTGTCGCGCAGTGAGATCCGGGATTTACAGCATCGTTTTTGGCCATTGGTGGACATCTACCCCGCCACTAGTATGCAAGCGGGGCTCATGTTCCACACCTTGCGTGATAGCCGGCGTGAGGCTTATCTCACTCAGCTGTGGTTTGAGATAGAAGGCGCGTTTGATCCGGAGTGCCTGGCCAATGCCTGGCAAGCGGTTATCGAGCGACACGATATTTTTCGAACGGCTTTTGTCGAGGCCGCAGGTCAGTTGTTGCAGGTGGTGCAAGGCCGGGCGAATCTGCCCTGGGAGCACCTCGACTGGAGTGACATTCCCGCAGACCAGGTGGCGAAGCGCTTCGAGATCCTGCGACAGCGGGACAAGCAGGTTGGCATTGACTTCGACGTGGCGCCACTTTTACGTATGACCTGCGTCAGGCTGTCGCCCATCCGCCACCTGTGGTTGTGGACCCACCATCACAGCATCCTCGACGGTTGGAGTATGCCCCTGATATTGCAAGAAGTGTTTAGCACATATCGGGACAGCCTGGCCGACAGATCTGTGTCCAAGGCCCCGCCACCTGCCTTTAAACACTATGTCCATTGGCTGCGCCGTCAGGATCGCCTGGGCGCTATACAATTTTGGGCGCGCGAGCTTAACGGCGTTATGCCCTGTGGCGGGCTGCCCCTTAACGAGAGTGCCTACGAGGGGCGCCCCCAGAGTCGCGAGCGTTGCATCAAAACGCTCGATCCCGGGCTGAGTGAGGAATTGTCGGCCCTTGCCCGCAGCAGTGGCGTCACCGTAAATACCCTATTTCAGGCTGCCTGGGCCTGTGTGTTGAGCCTGGGCTGCGCGCGTGACGATGTGATATTCGGCCAAACCGTATCAGGTCGTCAGGCGGACGTGGCGGGTATCGACAGCATGGTCGGTTTGTTTATCAATACCCTTCCCGTACCTGTCGTGATTAAAGGCGAGCTGACCCTGAAAGCGTGGCTTGACGATATTCAGCGGGCGCAGAGCCAGCGGGAGGCTCACGGATTCTTGCCCCTCAATGACATTCATGGCTCTGGCCAGCGTTTGTTTCACTCACTTTTGGTGTTTGAAAACTACCCTGCTTCGAGTGACCTGACCCAGGATCTGCCTTTTAATTTGTCGAAGGTGAACAGCGATGAGAGTACAGACTACGCCGTCACCCTGATGATTCAACCTCTAAAATCCTTCAAGCTCACCCTGCTGCACGCCAGCGAGGTGATCTCCTCTGCCGCCGCCGACATTTTGCTTGAGCGCCTGGCGGCGGTCCTGGAAGTCTTTACGGTTTCTCCTGAGGCGCGCCTTGGCACGCTGGTTGAGGGATTGGCGACGCAATATCCAGCGTATACGAAGCCTGAAAGCGCTGCGGCTTTTGACGCGGAGTCGAGATTGGGGGACGGACAGGAGCGTCCACTGCGAATTTGGCAGTCGCCAAGGGGCTCCCTAATGGCGATGCAGGAGGTGATTGACCGTGTGCCGGGCGTGATCAAGTCCGCTGTCGTGAAGTTGCCCTCCGGGGCTCTTGTGTGTTGCCTTTTGCCGGCTAAAGGGGAGACACAAGTAGAGATAAGTACGCGTATTCTAGGGTACTTGCGTTCAGGTTCGAAGCCTGAGGTCTTGCCAAACATCATTCACTGTGTGCCCTCATTACCCCTTAACGCTGGTGACTACATCGATATTGACGCTCTGCCCAATCCTGAACAGGGCAGACGCGGAGCCCTTGCCAATGTGCCCTTCAAAGCTCCTGTCAACGGCACACAAGAGCTTCTTTGCGACATATGGCAGAAGATTCTCGGCCGAGAGAAGGTGGGGGTAAACGACAATTATTTTGCCCTGGGTGGGGATTCCATCCGCTCCCTTGGCATCGTCTCTGAGGCAAAAAAGCACGGCGTATATTTCAGCGTCAATGACCTATTCAGCCACCCCTCCATCGAGCGCTTGGCAGAGACAGCGGTTCGACATCAAGCACATGGATTAGACGCTGAGGCCATTGCGCCCTTTGCCCTGATTGACGCAGCTGAGCGCTTGCGTCTTGCGGCCAGCATAGCCGACGAACAATTGTTGGATGCCTTCCCCCTGACCATGATGCAGCACGGCATGGTTGTCCTTGCTCAGCGACAGTCGGCACTCAATACCTACGAAAACCTTCAGCTGTACCAATTCAACCACCCCTGGGACGCCACTGCCTTCGAGCACGCTTTGGTGTGGCTGCTGGACAAGCATCCCATGATGAAAGCCGTTTACGATTTGTCTGGTGAGCGTCCGCTGCAGCTTATTCGCCGGGTGTACCGGCCCGGCCTACGGGTGGTGGATTTGAGTCAGGACAGCGAGGAAGTCGCCCACAAGGCCATCCGCGAGTGGATGCAGGAAGAAAAATCCCGCGGTATCGACACCCAGATGGCCCTTTGGCGGGCCGCCGTTTATCTGCTGCCAGGCGGACGCTTCGTCTTCGGACTGTTCCTTAATCATGCCCTGTGGGACGGTTGGAGTTTGGAAAGTTTTATCGCCGAGTTGTATCAGAGTTATGACCGCCTGCTGCGTGGGCAGCCCTTGCCCGGGGCTGAGGTTATCCCTTCATTCAACCAGTATGTCGCCCTGGAGCTCGCGGCCCTGGAGGACGACAAAGAGAGGAATTTCTGGCAACAGGAAACCGCGGGCATGGCGGAGTTGCCCTGGTGGTCGGGGCGTACAAAGTCCTCCAGTGTCATGATTCGCTGCGATTATTCCCGGGACTTAAGCCGCCGCCTGGCGGCACTGGGCGGTGAACTCGGTGTTGCCGATAAAAGCCTTTGGAGTGCAATTTATCTGGCGCTGCTGTCGTTGCTCAATGGTACCCACAAAGTGGCTGCCTGTGTCATGACCCAGGCGCGACCCGAAATGTCCGGCGCCGATAAAATGGTGGGGCTATTCCTTAACGCTTTGCCCTTGCAGGTGTCGACCCGTCAGGCGTCCTGGCGGCAGTATATTTGCGCTGTAGACCGGTGCCTCAACCGTCAGCACCAACATCGCTTTTTGCCTATCGCCGAGATCCAAAAACTATCGGGACTCGACTTTTCAGCTGCCGTGCTCAACTACACCAACTGGCACATGTACACCCAGGATCAGGCCCGGGAGGGGATCGACGCCCCGAAAAAAATCGACGCCTGGGCGGAGACAGATTATCTCTTTTTGATGGACGCCTACAAAGATGATCGCAGTCAGTGCTTTTGTGCCGATTTGAGTGTCGATGCCGCCGTTTTTGACGAACACAGTCGCCGGCGCATCAAGGTCTATCTCGACAATCTGGTGCGCCAGCTCGTAGAGAGGCCCGATGAGGTCATAGACAGTTCGGCGCTATTGACGAGGCAGGAGCGCCAGGACCTTCTGTTCACCTGGAACCACAATGCGGCGACGGTGCCGGCGGTGGGACTTGCGCAGTTATTCGAAGCCCAGGTGACACGCACACCGGACGCGGTGGCTTTGGTGGCGGGCGACCGGCAGCTGAGCTATGCAGCCCTCAACG
>NZ_JBFRBC010000004.1:0-172828 GCF_040932045.1 Microbulbifer sp. TYP-18 | reverse complement strand
ATTCATTTCCATTTCACGCCCACAAGTGCATCCTGGTTGAACGCCGTCGAAGGATGGTTTGCGCAGCTCGAACGGCGGGCTCTTTACCGAGGCATATTTACCGACGTGGCGTACTTGAAGGCCGAGCTGCAGCGATTTATTCGTGTTCATAACCGCGATCTTGCCAAACCATTTAAATGGACAAAGAGCGCCGACACGATACTGGCTTCAGTGCGGCGAGCCAAAAATGTGTCACCTAATTAACCGCATGGCCCACTAGATGCCATTGCCTCGTTTCGTGGCTGTCCTAAGGCTATCAGGACGGACCAAGGGCCGGAGTTCACCAGCAAGGTGCTCGACCAATGGGCATATTACAACGGCGTTGAGTTAAAGCTGATTCAACCAGGAAAACCGACGCATAATGGTTACTTCGAGAGCTTCAATGGTAAGTTTCGAGATGAATGTCTCAACGAGCACTGGTTTCGCGACTTGGCACATGCCCGGGAGTTGATCAGTATCTGGCGACAGGATTACAACGAGCAGCGGCCGCACTTATCGCTGAACTATCAGACACCAGCAGAGTTTGCGGCAGCGTTCCGGGCGAACAAAAAAGAATTGACCAACACGGACATTATTAAGTCGCCGTTGGAATAAAGATTGGGGGCAGGTCAAAGTAGTGAATAGTTCAAAAATTGGAATTTTTCCTTGTTGGTAAAACATCGGTAGATGTGGGTTTGCCGAAAGAATTGTGTCCAAGTCCCTCATTCTCCGAAAATAGTTAACCATTCCACTCAAATCTTCGTAAAGGATGCGAGTCTCAAAGGAAACTCGCTTTCTATGGTTACAGTCAAGGCAGCATCTCGCTTCATCTCTGGACTGGTGTTAGAGACAGTGATGGGTTGATTCTCCCAAGAGAATGTCACTACGGTATTGTCGAGAAAGCAGCGCTGCGCTATAAGAGATGTTCACTGAAGGCAGCCAGGAATAGGCGGATTATTCGGTGATTTGCTTGGAATGTGGTTGGTACCACAAAGTTGTTAAATCCAACCAATTCATTTATATAGGCTTTACGCTATTGGGCGCTGCCTTGGCATAGTAGGAAGCAGAGGTTCAGGTTCACTGGGGTCTGCTATACATTCTTCTTAACTGCCGAACACTCATAGACTTTGTCATTATCCGTCTGGGCTAGCCGCCCTGTGCAGTGTCTCCAGGCGTTGGTGCATTACCCTGAACCACAGTATTGGCATGCACGCCAGCAGCATCATACCCGGATAGCCGGTGGGCATCTGTGGGCTGCCTTCGTGATGACGCAGTATGGGATACTTGCGGCTGGCACGGAAGTGGTGATCTGAGTGGCGGGACAGTTCGAACAAGCTCAGTCTGCCCAGCAGGTGGTTGGAGTTCCAGGAGTGAGTGGGCTGTACCCGCTCGTAGCGACCGCTATCGACCCGTTGGCGGCTGAGACCATAGTGCTCGATATAATTGACGGTTTCCAGCAGCAGTATGCCGAAAATGGCGGCAAGCACAAAACAAGCTGCAGCTTTAACCCCAAACGCCAGGCCAATGATTAAAACCAGCCCTGCCTGGATCAGCTGAAACTGCAACATCTGGTTGCCGGGGCTCCACCAGGGTTTATTGCGTTTGGCCAGTCGCGCTGCTTCCAGGCGCCACGCGGATAGATATCCCTGTCCCATCGAGCGGAGCCAAAAGGCGTAAAGGGTTTCTCCATAGCGCGCGCTGGCGGGGTCTTCCGGTGTGGCGACGCGGTGGTGATGGCCGCGGTTGTGCTCGATAAAAAAATGCATATTGAGGGAAGTGAGCAGCAATAATTTGGCTAGTAGCTGTTCGTAGCGGCTGGTCCTGTGGCCTAGTTCATGGCCGATGTTTATGCCAAAGGAGCCGCACATCAGCCCCATACTGATGATGGCGCCGGCAAGCTCCCAGCTGTTTAACGCGGGTACCACCATAAGAAAGTAGAGCAGAACCCCATACTGAACCGGTACAGCTACATAGAGCATGACGTCGAACAGTGGATCGGCGCGCATCACCTCTTCCTGTTCGGAGCTTGGATTGGCAGCCGATGCCGGAAGAGTGAGTTCCAGCAGGGGTAGCAGGCCGTAAAGGTACAGGAAAGGCACCATCAGCCAGAGGCCCCCCAGCCAAAATCCAAGGGCAGTAAGCAGCGGCAAGATATAGGCAAAACTGTATTGGAATGGGCGCAGATCCATGGTCACATCCCCCCTGCGGGCATTTTGGTCCCGATCAGCTCTGTAGTGTTTTTATAACTGAAAATTCTGCAAAACCCCAGTGTAATTTGAAACCAGGATCGGGAAATCCCGCTGTGGTTGGATTGACAGCCATCCCGGTAACACTGCTGCTATGAGTTTTTTGCCTGTTTTTCATAGGGTTGCAGAATTCCGCAGCCATGACTATTAAGTCAAATGCTGCTTTCGTTTTTTGCCTTGGTATAAATTTATTTGAAGCTGGTGATAATTTCGAGAGCCCAGTGAGCCTGAGTCGCAATGCCCGGCTTGGTCCCACGGTTTGGAGGGGAGCATTTGCAGGTGAAAATTTATCGCGACTCTTCGGTCTGTATTCCATTGTGGTGGCTGTGGCGCTGCTTCAAAACCCCAGATGCCAATTCAGAGAGGCGAAATCGAAGCCGGGGTTTGGGGTGTTGGTGTAGGCATTGGAGAAATGGCTATAGCGCAGCGACACCGTGTTGCCGTTGGCAATACGGTAACCACTGACAAAATGCAGAGCGAAATTGGGTTTGGTGGTTAATGTCACGTCGCCAAAATTTTTTTGTGTGAGGTAGGCGGCGCCGATTCCCGCCTCGACAAAGAGTCCGTGGGAGGCTATCCCCGGATACCAACGCAGAACGGGTTTCAATTCAAAAATATTCTGGTCCAGGGCTTGACCGCGATGATCCATACGCAGGTGGGAGTAACTGCCTTGCACCCACCACTGCCAGATACCGGTGGCCAGCGGAAATTCCGCAAACCGCCAGGCGTAGTTGATACCCAGCATCTTTGCCCCGGCAATGGATTCCCGTTGAATCAGGGCGTCGCCAAGGCCCTTGCCGGCACTGAAGATGAGTTCCTGTTCAGCGGTTGTCAGGGGTGCCGCTGTGGAAAATAGGGCGGTGGTAATAAACAGGGGGACGCGCATAGAATTTAATGCAGTGAAACCGCGCATAAGAATTTCCAAATACCCCGGGGCCGACTCAAACATTAAGCTTAACCTTGTCACAAATTTTGGCAAGGGGCCATGTGGTTTTGCACTTTGGGTGAGTGTCAGATTGATGTGGGCTTCGGTCCTGAATGGAAGGTCGGTGCTAAAGAATTTATCGCCAGGTGCGTTTTAACTGTCGCAATGCATCCGAGTGCAGCTGGCGGGCCCGCTCCTGACTGAGGCCCAATTGCTCGCCGATAATTCGAAATGAGCAGTCGCGGTCTGAGGACAGGCCGTAACGCAGGCTGAGTACTGTGCGCTGGCGTGGAGGCAGACGGTTTACCGCTTCCCGCAACCGCTGTGCCAGCTCCTGATTGATTACCAGTTCATCGGTATTGTAGCGGTCATCCGCCGGCGCATAGTCAAGCCGGGTACTGTTCTGATCCTCCGCCACCGGATCGTCCAGGGAGCCGGTGGGGCCGGGCAGCTTCAGCAGGCTTTGGACCCGTTCCAGGTCGAGGCCGCTATGGCGGGCCAGGTTGTCGTCCGAGGCTGGTAAACCCTGAGCCTTCACTTCAGCGATGGACCGGTAAATTGTCCGCAGATCATCCTGGACGTTGGCTGGCTGGCGCACAAGGTCGTCATTGCGTCGCAGGGCCAGCTGGATTTCCTGCTGAATCCACCAGTAGGCATAGGTGGAAAAGCGGTAACCCATCTGCGGCTTGAACCGCTCTATGGCTTTCATCAGGCCGACATTGCCCTCCTGAATCAGGTCGATAAACGGCACTGAAGGATTGCGAAAGCGCTTGGCGATGGCTATTACCAGGCGCAAGTTGCACTGGATCAACTTTTTACGCTGTTCTTTGAAGCGGCGCAGCAGGCTCTGCATCGATGAGCGGTCGCGACTCGACAGGCTGTTGGCGGCGATTATTTCCTCAGCCCTGGCGATGATCAGTCCGTGGTCGCAGGCTCCGGTACTGCCGCGCTGCTCCACCCCTTCGCTGCGCAGTTGGACCAGTTCCACCCCGCGTTTCGCCAGCAAGGCGACCAGCTTGTCTTCGATCTCCCTCAGCATGCAGGTGGTGGCCTGCTCCTGTTCCGGTGTGAGCAGCCCCAGATGGTACAGGTGTCTGAGGTAGCTTTGCATCGGGGTGCTGCCACTTTCGGTGCCGGACTCCAGGTTGGCGGAAGCGGCAGATTCAGCGGCTTCGTCGATAGGGGTGGCCACTCCCCGGGCAGGGGGGCGGCGGTCGCTGGAGACGCTGTCACTGAGCAGGTCGTCTGGTTCCTTCAGCCATTCATCGTCCCTGGATCGGATGTTTTGTCGCGGCAAGGGCAGTACCCTCTGTTGGCTGTCGGTGAGGGCCGCGAAGCTGAGCTGGGCGGCTCTTTGGCGCTCTATTCCCTTTTGAATATAGACCCAAGTTGAAAAGTGCGCCGCAGCAAGGGTGACCGGCGGGTGCTCAATATGGACCTGGTGGTGATGCTGATACCTGGAGTAAGGTTTAGCGGCGACGGGCGACAATGCTGAAGCTGAAATCGATTTGCGGTGAGACTTTCAGGGTGCCCAGGGCAGCACTAAAGGGCTGCAGGCCGAGCTGTTGGTGGCTCAGCGTGAACTGACCAGTGGCCCGTATGGAGTCTTCCGCGATTACAATCCGGGCGGGCAGGAGGATGCGAAGGCGACGGCCGGCAATATCCATAGTTGTGGCAAAGGTCAGATTTCCCTTTTTCGGGGGATTGTCGACCAATGCTTCACCTCTTAGGCGGATGATCGGGAAGTTACCGGCGTTGAGCAGTTTTGGCCCCAGCATATTGGCGCGTGTGGCGGAAACAGCGTCCGCCGGAATCGATTCAGCAAATTCCCTGCCGTAGTGGTGGCGAAGCCTGGGGTCATCGACCCGCAGCGCGGCTGCGGGTATTTCCAGCAAAAAACGGGATTTTTGGGGAGGCTTTGCCAGCTCGACTGAGCCCTGGAACTGGGTCGCCGAAATAACGTGGTTATGCCCCAGGTTGGCCAGGGCACCGCTGCGGTATACACGCCAGTGGATGTCGGAGGCAGCGGCGTCGACCCGGTACGACGCTGCGGAAGCCGCTGCCGGGACAAGCGTTGCGAGGGCGCTGAGAGTGAGTAGAATGGTGGCGAGGCTATGCATGGCGAAACTCCGGAGAAGGGTGTCAGCCGTGAGAGCGGGGCCTTGCTGAGAGCTTAGCAGTAAGTGCACCGGCCGGGGCTAAGCGCCCCAAATCAGGTTGAGGACTGCTAGCGGACGCGCTTCACTCTGACACTGCGGCCCGCATCGACTTCGCGCATCAAGAAGGAGCCGAACAGGGCCCGGTCTACCCGCATGGCGTCGCCCGGCTTCCAGGAGACGCGGGTGCTGTCGGTTTGGCGCCAGACCTGGCCGTTGTCCAGGGTGATCAACAGTTTCCCATAGGCGACTTTTTGCACTGTGGCTATGTGGGCATTGATGGATTTGGGGGATTCCTCGGCAACTTGCTGCTGCTCCCGGCCAAAATTCTGCTCCCGTTGTTGCTCCACCTGCTGCTGCAGGGTCTGGCTCAGGGTGTCGTAACAGTGCAGTCTCTCCGTATCGTCGGCTATGGCCGCGCAGGCCTGGAGCTGGCTGCCGACCGGATCTGCGCTGGCGTTGGTGGCGACCAGCAGGATAGCGAGGGAAAAACGTCTCATAGAAGTCAGTTCACCGGTTGATTTTGAGTGGATTTTGCCTGATTGGCGTTCTCTCCTCAAATGAAAATGTGCTGGCTGTCGCATTCTGATGAGCGACACCGTGGAACAATTGCTGGTACTGCCAGCACGGATATGAAACAGTTGAGTCAGAATCATTGCCGGGTGGCAAACCCGGTTCAATGGGTGGAAGTGCCTGGTGCTCTGGCACTCATCTGTAATCAAAGGAAGGGACCCTGGTATGGGTCGCTGGGACGGCAGGGAATTTTGCCCTAATCATAATAACCATAAACAACACTGTCAGGGGTTGGAAATAATGAAGAAGCTCATCATTCCCGCAATTGCTATCGCTGTGGTTGGCGGTTATGTCTATTACCAGAACGCGGATAGCGGGGTAGCAGGAAAAGTTGGAGCGGTACTGGAGAAGGGTGGCTCAGGTGCTGCGCAGGAGAGTGATACCAGTCTGGCCGCAGTGGATGTGGATGAACTTGCCGGAGCCGATGGCGATATTTTTGCCGATGCACCGGAGCAGTCGCTGGAGGCGGTCGGGGATGACGCTGAAAAGGCGGCAGCGGCGGAACCGGGGGAAGAGATAGACCACGCGGACGAGTAATCTGCTGACCTGGTCCAATACCGGGCCAGCCCCGGTGTTTTGTTCCGGGTTGGTGGCGATGCCGACAAAATCTTTCGGGGCGGAGAATACTTGTGCTATGAACCTTAATCAGGTGACTCTGCCGGTCCGAAATATGCGCGAGGCGGTGGCTTTTTATCTGAAGCTGGGATTTACCCAGATTGTGGACACACCGCACTATGCCCGCTTCAGCTGCCCGGAGGGCGACGCCACTTTTTCCCTGTCGCTGCAAGAGACCGCATACACCAATGGCGCGGTGTTGTATTTCGAGATTGAGGAACTGGATAAAGCAGTGGAGGCTCTGCGAGCCAAAGGCATCGAGTTTGCCGGTCCTCCCCAAGATATGCGTTGGCTGTGGCGGGAGGCGGTGCTGTCGGACCCCAGCGGCAACAAAATCAAGTTGTACCGGGCTGGGGACAGCCGTCTAAACCCGCCCTGGCGCGTCGAGGTCAGGGACAGCTCCTGACCAAATCCGGGGGTGGGCTTCTATCGACAGCAAGCTTTGCAGCCTAACTCTGGGCGTTAAACTGTTTGCCGCTGACCCCACGGCTGTCGTCCCCCATCAGATAGAGATAGGTGGGCATAATCTGCTCGGGGGTGGTGACGGTGTTTGGGTTCTCTGCCGGGTAAGCGGAAGCGCGCATACTGGTGCGGGTGGCCCCGGGGTTAATGCTGTTGACGCGGATATTGGAAACCCCGTCCATTTCATCGGCAAGGGTCTGCATCAGCCCTTCGGTGGCAAATTTTGACACTGCATAGGCGCCCCAAAAAGCGCGCCCTTTGAGCCCTACGCCGGAACCCGTAAAGATCACCGAGCCCGCCGGGGAGTTTTCCAGCAGCGGCAGCAACACTTTGGTAAGGCCGAAGGCCGCATTGACATTGACCTGCATCACCTGCTGCCAGGTGCCGAAATGGTAGTTGGCAATGGGTGTGCGCTGTCCCAGCAGGCTGGCGTTGTGAAGCAGACCGTCCAAACGCCCGAACTCCTGACTCACGGCCTCAGCAAAGTATTCGAATGTCTCGATCCGGGTTTCATTGAGATCCAGCGGGAATATCGCTGGCTGGGGTCCACCCGCCACTTCGATTTCGTCATAGACCCTCTCCAGCTTCTCTGTGGTGCGCCCGAGCAGTATCACTGTGGCGCCGTGGCTGGCAAAGGTTTTGGCGGCGGTTTTACCAATACCGTCACCGGCACCAGTGACGAGGATAATTTTGTCTTTGAGGAGGTCCGGTGCGGCGGTGTAATTGCCGATGGTTTCAGACATATTGTTTCCGTGGTGGTGTTCAGTGGGCGTTGACTAAAAAGGTTGCAGGTGCTCAGGGTCTCTGCAGGTAATGGGTCTGCAGCAGGGGCCAGATTTCATTTGCAGAACTGACCCTGTGATCCGCATTCCAGTTGGTCACATCCACGTCTGTGCCGATATAGCCGTAGCTGCAGGCGATAGTTGGCATGCCGGCGGCGCGGCCCGCTTCTATATCCCGCGGATGGTCCCCAGCGTAGATCGCTTCCCGGGGGTCACAGCCGATTTGTGTGCAGGCCAGCAGCACCGCTTCCGGGTGGGGCTTGCGATCCCGGACATGATCCGGGCATACGACCGCACCGGGCGGGGGCAGGTGGGCGAAAGCGCTCAGCAGAGGCAGTGTATAGGCTTCCGGCTTATTGGTCACAATGCCCCAGGCGATGCTGTTTTCAGCCAGCGTGTGCAGCAGTGTCTCGATACCGGGAAAGAGCACTGTCTTTACTGCCAGATGATTGAGGTACAGATTGAGAAACCGCTGATGCAGGTCGTCGAAGCCGGGATCGTCCTCTCCCAGGGCAAACGCCAGGGTCACCATTCCCCGGGCACCATTGGAGACAGCTGCGCGGATGTTTTCCTCCGCCAGTGGGGGCAGCTGTTCCTGGCGGCGCAGCTGATTCAACACCACGACAAAATCCGGCGCTGTATCAAAGAGGGTACCATCGAGGTCAAAGAGTACTGCTTTCATACTTCGTTCCTGGTGTCCATCACTGCGGGTTGGTAGCGTACACCAGATAGTTTACATCCACGTCCCGGGGGTTGAGTTTGTAGTTGCGGGTGATGGGGTTATAGGTCATGCCGCAGATATCATGCAAGGTCAGATCCGCCTCCCGCAGCCAGCCCCCCAGCTCCGATGGACGGATAAATTTGCTGTATTCGTGGGTTCCCTTGGGCAGCATGCGCAAGACGTATTCCACCCCCACTATTGCCAGCAGCCAGCTCTTGGCATTGCGGTTAATGGTGGAAAAGAACAGATCGCCGCCGGGCTTGACCAGCCTGGCACAGGCGCGAATTATTGCCGCCGGATCCGGGACATGCTCCAGCATCTCCAGGCAGGTAACCACGTCATAGCTGCCCGCCTCCTGTTCTGCCAGCTCATCCACCGCGATTCGCCGGTAGTCGATGGACAGGCCGCTTTCCAATGCGTGCAGTTCTGCGACCTTGAGCGGTGCTTCGGCCAGATCGATGCCGGTGACCTGGGCGCCGCGCTGGGTCATCGCTTCGGCCAGGATGCCTCCCCCACAGCCGACGTCCAGCAGTTTCTTGTCCAACACCTTTGCCCGCTGGTCGATATAGTTGGCGCGCAGGGGGTTGATGTCGTGCAGCGGCTTGAATTCCCCATGGCGATCCCACCAGCGGCTGGCCAGCTGCTCGAATTTGGCGATTTCCGCGGGGTCAACATTACTCATATCGTCTACTTGTTGGCAGTTGCATCGGTTGGGGCAGCCCGGGTAAGCCCGACTTTTACATCCTGTTGGGCCGCTGTCGGCGGTTATTGTTCGGCATCGGGCAGGCCCGCGATTCTAGCACGCCACTGGCGCGCCCGTTGAATGACTTCGGCCTCGTTAATGGTCAAAAGCCCTCGGTCACGAAGCAGCTGGCGGCCGGCCACCCAGACGTCGGTGACGCGCTGGCCGCTGGCGGTATAGATCAGCTGGGAGAGCGGATCATGCAGGGGCTGCTGTTCCAGCTCTCCCAAGTGGATGGCGGCGAGATCCGCGCTTTTACCCGGCTCCAGACTACCGGTGACATCGCTGATTCCCAGGGCGCGGGCACCGTTGATGGTGGTTGAAGCCAGGGCCTGATGCGCTGGCATGGCACTGGCATCCCCGCTGAGGGCTTTGGCCAGCAGGGAGGCTGTGTTGGCTTCGGCCAGCAGGTCCAGTCCATTGTTACTCGCTGCGCCGTCGGTACCCAGTGCCACATTGATCCCGGCATCCAGCAGGCGCGCTGCGGGGCAGAACCCCGATGCAAGTTTGAGGTTGGAGCGCGGGCAGTGAGCGACATGGGCGCCGCTCTCCCGCAGCAGAGAGAGGTCAGTGTCGTTCACCTCAGTCATATGGACGCACAGCATCTGGGGCGACAGCAAGCCCAGCCGCTGAAGGCGTTGCAGGGGCCGTTCGCCGGTCTTAGCCTCCGCCTGCTGGACTTCGCCTGCGGTCTCGTGGAGGTGCATCTGTACGGCAATTTGCAGCTCGTTGGCATAGATTGCGATTTTTTCCAGAGTCTCATCCCCAACCGTGTAAGGCGCATGGGGGGCCAGCACTACGCCGATGCGCTCGTGGGTGCGGTAGTCATCGCGCAACTTGAGCCCTTTGTGTAGCGCGTCTTCCGCATCGCGGCTCCAGGGGGTGGGGGCATCGATGATGGGGAAGGCCAGTTCCGCCCGCATCCCCGTATCCCGCGCCACCTCAGCGGTGGCTTCCGGAAAGAAATACTGGTCGGAAAATGTGGTGGTGCCGGAGCGGATCATTTCGGCGATGGCGAGGCGGGAGCCATCGGCGACAAAGGACGCGTCAACCCACTTCCGCTCGGCGGGCCAGATGTGTTCCTGCAGCCACTGGGCCAGCGGCAGGTCGTCCGCAAGGCCGCGAAACAGACTCATGGCGGCGTGGGTATGGGTATTGATCAGGCCGGGAATCAGCAAGTGCCGATTGAGGTGCACTTCCCGCTGCGGGCGGTAGCGGGCCGAGGCTTCAACCGAAGGGAGCAGGGCGATGATTTGCCCTTTGTCAATTGCCAGTGAGCAATTTTCGTACACCTTCTGTTCCGGGATCACCGGAATAATCCAGCGTGAGTGAATCAGGGTGTCGATAGTAGGAACGGATGTGCTTGCAGACATTTAGCCTGACCCGGGTCGCTGAGTGAGGCGATAGACTTTAGCCGCGCGGTGCGGTGGGAACAAGTCCGGTTTCCCCGTCCTTCAGGGCGCCAGTTGTGGTACTATTGCCCGCTTTACCAGATCCCTGGCGGCCAGCCACTGGCACGGGTCCGAGGGGTCGATCAGCCCCACCTTGCGGAGCCTGGGGGGCGGTGACCATTACTTAAGGAATGCCGGAAACCTATGGGCGAGTTAGCCAAAGAAATTTCTCCGATCAATATCGAGGAAGAGCTCAAGCAATCCTATCTCGACTACGCCATGAGCGTGATCGTCGGCCGGGCACTACCGGATGTGCGCGACGGCCTCAAGCCGGTGCACAGGCGCGTGCTCTTCGCTATGAGCGAGCTGAAGAACGACTGGAACAAGCCCTATAAGAAGTCTGCCCGTGTCGTCGGAGATGTGATCGGTAAGTATCATCCCCACGGTGATTCCGCAGTTTACGATACCATTGTGCGCATGGCGCAGCCTTTTTCCCTGCGCTACACGCTGGTGGACGGCCAGGGGAATTTCGGTTCCATTGATGGCGACAGCCCGGCCGCCATGCGCTACACCGAAATCCGTATGGACAAGCTGGCCCACGAGCTGCTGTCGGATCTGGACAAGGAAACCGTCAACTTTGTCGACAACTACGACGGCTCCGAGCAGATGCCGGAGGTATTGCCGTCTCGGGTCCCGAACCTGTTGGTAAACGGGTCGTCCGGTATCGCCGTGGGCATGGCCACGAATATTCCCCCGCACAATGTGGTGGAGGTGATCAATGCCTGCCTGGCGCTGATCGACAATCCCGACCTGAGTGTCGATGCGCTCATGGAGCATGTGCCGGGCCCGGACTTTCCCACCGGCGCCATTATCAATGGCCGCGCCGGAATTCTGCAGGCCTATCGCACCGGCCGCGGTCGCATCTATGTGCGCGCCAAGGCAGACGTGATCCGCGATGACAAATCGAATCGCGAAACCATCATCATCACTGAGATTCCCTACCAGCTGAACAAGGCCAGGCTGATCGAGCGTATCGCCGAACTGGTCAGGGAAAAGAAAATCGAGGGTATTTCAGAACTGCGCGACGAGTCCGACAAGGACGGCCTGCGGGTGGTGATTGAACTGAAGCGCGGTGAACTGGGCGATGTGGTACTGAACAACCTCTACTCCCAGACTCAGTTGGAGAGTGTGTTCGGCATCAACATGGTGGCGCTGGTGGACGGCCAGCCGCGAGTGCTGAATCTCAAGGAATTACTGGAGTACTTTATCCGTCACCGCCAGGAGGTGGTTACCCGCCGCACTGTCTACCTGCTGCGCAAGGCGCGGGAACGGGGCCATATCCTCGAAGGTCTGGCGATCGCCATTGCCAATATCGATGCGGTAATCGAACTGATCAAGTCCTCGGCCACGGCGGCGGATGCCCGCGAGGCGCTGCTGGCGAGAGGCTGGCCTGTCGGCGAAGTACAGCAGTTCCTGGAGCGCGCCGGTGCCGACGCCTGCCGCCCGGACTCGCTGCCGAAGGAGTTTGGCCTGCGCGATGATGGTACCTACCACCTCTCCCCGGCCCAGGCTCAGGCCATATTGGAACTGCGGCTGCACCGCCTCACCGGTATGGAGCACAACAAACTGCTGACCGAATACGAGGAGCGACTGGCGCAGATTGCGGAGTACCTGCATATCCTGGGCAGCTTTGAGCGCCTGATGGAGGTGATCCGCGAGGAGTTGCAACAGCTTCTGCAGGATTTTGGCGATGAGCGCCGCACGGACATCGTGGCTTCCCGTCGCGACCTGACCGTGGAGGACCTGATCACCCCGGAAGACAAGGTGGTGACCATTTCCCATGGCGGTTACGCCAAAAGCCAGCCGCTGGCGGACTACCAGGCCCAGCGTCGCGGTGGCATGGGTAAATCGGCGACCCAGGTGAAGGACGAGGATTTTGTCGAGCACCTGCTGATTGCCAATTCCCACGATACCATTCTGTGTTTTTCCAACAAGGGTAAAGTCTACTGGCTCAAAGTATACGAAGTGCCTACGGCCGGGCGGGCTTCCCGTGGACGCCCGATGGTGAATATGTTGCCGCTGGAAGAGGATGAACGGATTACCAGCATGCTGCCGGTTTCCGAGTACGATGAAGATCACTTTATCTTTTTCGCCACCGCTAACGGCACTGTGAAGAAGACGCCGCTATCCGCATTTGCGCGTCCGCGCAGTGTCGGGTTGAGAGCCATTGAGCTGGAAGAAGGGGATCGGCTGGTGGCTACCGCCATTACCGATGGCACGCGTGACGCGGTGCTGTTTACCAGTGGCGGTAAGGCCGCGCGCTTTTCCGAGAGCAATGTGCGCTCCATGGGCCGGGTTTCCCGGGGCGTGCGCGGAATCCGTATGCCGGAGGGCAAACGGGTGATCGCCATGGTGATCCCGGAAGAGGGCGGCGCCGTGATGACCGTGACTGAGAATGGGTACGGCAAGCGCACGGCGATAGAGGATTTTCCCGCTAAGGGGCGGGGTACCCAGGGGGTGATCGCCATTGCAGAGAGCGAGCGCAATGGTGAGCTGATCGGAGCCTGCCAGGTGCATCCAGGTGAGGAAATGATGCTGATTTCCGACCAGGGCACTCTGGTGCGTACCCGGATCGATGAGGTGTCCGTATTGAGCCGCAATACCCAGGGGGTGCGGGTCATCCGCCTGAAACAGGGAGAGCACCTGGTAGGACTGGCGCGAATCGAGGAGTCTGAAGAGAGTGAGGACCTGGGAGGCGGAGAATGATCCTCCGTCAGCGAGTAAAAGGCCGCGAATTTCCGCGGCCTTTTTTGCCTCTGGCCTACTAAGAAATGGCGTTCGATGTGATGTGCCTTTTTATTTTTGGCTTTTTTGCGTCAATTTATCTAGGGCCAACTCAGTTAGTGTGAGCAGGCCCTAGTAGCCTGCTGTCCTTGACCCCGGAAAGGCGTTGAGGGCGACGACCCGATAGGTAAGGGATTTCCCATGGGTTGCCGGGTAAGTATTTATTTTGTGTGCGATGGAATTTGATTCATGAGGAAGTTTAATTTCAGTGCCGGCCCTGCGGCACTGCCCGAGGCTGTTCTCCTGCAGGCCCAAAGGGAACTGCTGGACTGGGGTGGCAGAGGCTGCTCGGTTATGGAAGTGAGCCATCGTTCGCCGGAATTTACCGAGGTGGCCGAGACCGCCGAACAGGACCTCCGCGACCTGCTGGCGATTCCGCAAAATTACCGTGTATTGTTTCTGCATGGCGGCGCCACCGCCCAGTTCAGCGCTGTGCCCTGGAACCTCCTGGGCGGCGGCGACCGGGTGGCGGATTACATCCGCAGCGGCCACTGGGCCGACAAGGCGATTGCAGAAGCCCGGCGTTACGGACAGGTCAATGTGGTGGCGTCCAGTGAAGACCGGGGCTTTACCTATGTGCCGGGCCCGGCTAGCTGGCGGCAGAGCGAAAACGCCGCCTATCTGCACTACACCCCCAATGAAACCATCGGCGGCGTGGAGTTCGATTATGTGCCGGAAGTAACCTGCCCGCTGGTGGCGGACATGTCCTCCAATATTCTTTCGCGGCCGGTGGCGGTGGAAAAGTTCGGTATGATTTACGCGGGTGCACAAAAAAATATTGGGCCGTCGGGCCTGGCGGTGGCCATTGTGCGCGACGATTTGCTGGATAGGGCCCTGCCCGGGATCCCCCGCAGTCTCAACTGGAAGGTGGCGGCGGACGCCGGCTCCATGGACAATACGCCGCCGACTTTCGCCTGGTATCTGTCCGCCCTGGTGTTTAAGTGGATCAAGGGCCAGGGTGGTGTGGAGGCAATGGCTGAGCAGAGCCTGCGCAAGTCGTCCCTGCTGTACGATTTTATTGACCGCAGCGATTTTTATTCCAGCCCCGTCGAGCGGGGCAGTCGTTCGCGTATGAATGTGCCGTTTACACTGGCAGATGCGGCCCTCGACCATTTGTTTCTGCAGGAGTCGAAGGCAGCGGGGCTGCTGAACCTGAAGGGGCACAGGTCAGTGGGAGGCATGCGCGCCTCTCTGTATAACGCTGTCCCGGTTGAGGCGGTAGAGGCCCTACTGATGTTTATGGCGGAGTTTGAGCAGCGCTATGCCTGAGTTATTGCCCTTGCCTGAAAATTGTTGTGGACGGATAAATGGCTGAACCCGGAGAAAAAACGAAGCGGCTCCTGGCGGTGCTGAGGGACCGTATAGACCGGATAGATGGTGACATTGCGCAGTTGATCTCAGCGCGGGCCGAATGCGCCCTGGAAGTGGCGGAGGTCAAGAAAGCCAGTGGCCAGATTGCGCTCTACTATCGCCCGGAAAGGGAGGCGCAGGTGCTGCGCCATGCGATGGAGCGCAATCAGGGGCCATTGACGGATGAAGAAATGGCGCGCTTGTTTCGCGAAATCATGTCGGCGTGTCTGGCGCTTGAGGAGCCGGTCAAGGTGGCGTACCTGGGACCCGAGGGCACCTTTACCCAGCAGGCGGCGCTGAAGCATTTTGGCCACTCCGCCGAGAGCCGACCCCTGACAGCCATCGATGAGGTGTTTCGCGAGGTCGAGGCCGGTGCTGTGAGCTATGGCGTGGTGCCGGTGGAGAATTCCACCGAGGGGGTCATCAGCCATACGCTGGATAGTTTTATGAACTCCAATCTGCTGATCTGTGGCGAGGTGGAACTGCGTATTCACCACCACCTGATGATCTCCGACATCACCCGCGCCGACTCCATCAGTCGAATCTACTCCCACGCACAGAGCATGGCGCAATGCCGCAAGTGGCTGGATGCCCACTATCCGGGTGTCGAACGGGTGGCCGTGGCCAGTAACGCGGAGGCGGCCAAGCGGGTCAAGGGGGAGTGGAATGCGGCGGCGATCGCCGGGGATATGGCGGCGGGACTTTACGGCCTGAAAATCCTGGCGGAGAAAATAGAAGACCGCCCGGACAACTCGACGCGATTCCTGATTATCGGTTCTCAGGCGGTGCCCGCCAGTGGGGATGACAAAACCTCGCTCATGGTGTCCATGCGCAATGAGCCGGGTGCGCTGCACGATCTACTGGCGCCTTTTCAGCGTCATAAAGTCGATTTGACAAGGGTTGAGACGCGTCCATCCCAGTCCGGCAACTGGACCTACGTTTTCTTTATCGATTTTATTGGACACCGGGACACCCCCGCCGTGGAGGAGGCCCTGCGGGAAGTGGGCAGTTGTGCTGCGGACCTGAAAATACTCGGCTCCTATCCGCGGGGCGTGCTCTAGTGGCGCAAGCGATCATCGGTCGACTGGTGGTTGTCGGGCTGGGGTTGATCGGTGGCAGCCTGGCACTGGCTCTCAAGGGCTCCGGTGCCTGCCGGCAGGTGATCGGGGTGGACCTTCGCGGGCGATCCTGTGAACTGGCGCTGGAATTGGGGATAGTGGACAGTGCCGGCACTGACCTCGCCGAGGCGGTGGCAGGTCTGGAGCCCGGTGACCTGGTGTTTATCTCAGTGCCGACACTGGCGATAGAGTCTGTCTTCGCCACCTTGCGCGATGCTCTGCCGGCGGGTGTAACAGTCACTGACGCCGCCAGCGTGAAAGGCAGTGTGCTGGCGGCGGCGCGCGCAATCTGGGGCCAGATGCCGGACTTCCTGGTGCCGGGACACCCCATCGCCGGGTCGGAGCGGAGCGGCACCGGGGCGGCGCTGAGTGATTTGTACCGGGATCACCGCGTTATTCTCACGCCCGCAGATTCCACCGGCGCGCATCACTTGCGGCTGGTACAGCAAATGTGGCGGCAGGCGGGCGCCGAGGTACTGACCATGCCGGTAGAGGAGCATGATGAAGTGCTGGCTGCCACCAGCCATCTGCCCCACGTCATCGCCTACGGACTTGTCGATACCCTGGCCCACGACGCGGAAAACGAAAATATCTTTCGCTATGCCGCCGGCGGTTTTCGCGATTTTACCCGGATTGCCTCCAGCGACCCGGTCATGTGGCGGGATATTATGCTGGCCAATCGCGATGCGATTCTCAGCGCAATCGATCTGTACAGTGCCAACCTTGCGGCCCTCCGTGGGGCCATAGAGGCGGGAGACAGCGATTACCTCATGGGGGTGTTCACCCGCGCCAAGGCGGCGCGGGATCATTTCAGCAAAATACTGGCTAAACAAGCGTATATCGAACCTATGCAAGCACAGGCAATTACATTTATCGTCCAGCCCGGGTCATCCGTCAGCGGCAGGCTGCGTGTTCCCGGTGACAAGTCCATGTCCCACCGCGCCGTCATGCTGGGCTCTCTGGCAGAGGGTGTCACTGAAGTGGAGGGATTTCTCGAGGGAGAGGACGCCCTGGCGACCCTGCAGGCATTTCGCGATATGGGAGTCGTGATCGAGGGCCCCGAAGATGGTCGACTGGTGATTCACGGGGTTGGCCTGCACGGCCTGCAGGCGCCGCCAGGCCCCCTGTACCTGGGCAATTCCGGTACCTCGATGCGGCTGCTGGCGGGATTGCTGGCGGGGCAGCCCTTCGACGTTACCCTGACGGGGGATGCGTCCCTTTCCAAACGGCCCATGAATCGGGTCGCCGCTCCGCTGCGGGATATGGGTGCCGGTATCGAGACAGGCTCCGGGGGCCGGCCCCCACTGCGTATAGCGGGCGGGCGCAAGCTGCGCGGCATCGACTATCGGCTGCCAATGGCCAGTGCCCAGGTGAAGTCCTGTGTGCTGCTGGCGGGCCTTTATGCAGACGGTCAGACCAGTACTCTCGAACCGGCGCCCACCCGCGACCATACGGAGCGTATGCTGCGGGGCTTTGGTTACCGGGTGGAGCAGTCGGATGGATTTGCCTCTCTGCAGGGTGGGGGACGCCTGAAAGGATGCAGGATCGATGTGCCTGCGGATATTTCGTCTGCCACCTTCTTTATGGTGGCGGCGGCCATAGCACCGGGTTCAGAGCTGGAATTGCCTCATGTGGGTATCAACCCGACCCGTATCGGCGCCATCAATATTCTGCGCGCCATGGGTGCGGACATAGAGGTGAATAACCCGCGCGAGGTGGGGGGCGAGCCTGTTGCGGATATTCGCGTGTGTCACGCGCCGCTCCGGGGGATTCGTATCCCCGAGGACCAGGTGCCACTGGCGATCGACGAATTCCCGGCAATTTTTATCGCCGCCGCCTGTGCTGAGGGCGATACGCTACTCACCGGCGCGGAGGAACTGCGGGTCAAGGAGAGCGACCGGATCCAGGCCATGGCAGATGGATTGCGCACCCTGGGAGTGGAGGCCGAGCCCAGGAAAGACGGTATCCTGATCAAAGGGCGTGGCGAGGGGCAGGTGTTTTCCGGTGGCACCGTGGACAGCTGCGGCGATCACCGGATCGCCATGTCGTTTGCGGTGGCGTCGCTGCGTGCCGACGCTAGTGTCCAGATTCTCAATTGCGCCAATGTGGCCACTTCATTTCCGCGCTTTGTGGAGCTGGCCTGTGAAGCTGGCCTGCGGATCGGGACAAATGCAAATCCGCCGGGCCCGCAAGGCGCGGATCAGTGACTGACTGCGTTTGTCGATTAAAGCGAGTGACACCCTACACTATGACCGACCCCCAATCTCTGTCCCCCGTAATCACCATTGACGGACCCAGCGGTTCCGGTAAGGGTACCATCGCCAAGCTGTTGGCTGACCGGCTCAACTACGCCCTGCTGGATTCCGGAGCCCTATACCGCCTTACCGCCCTGGCGGCCCTGAACCGGAACCTGGATCTCGATGATGGCGCCGCCCTGGCCGGGATAGCCGCCGGCCTGGACATCTGTTTCCAACTCAGCGACAAGGGGGTTGCAGCCCTGTTGGAGGGCAGGGACGTCAGTGGAGATATCCGCGCTGAGCGTGTGAGCATGGCGGCTTCCAAAGTGGCGGCGGTGCAGGCCGTGCGCGAGGCGTTGCTGCAGCGCCAGCGGGATTTCCGCCAACCGCCCGGACTGGTGGCCGATGGCCGCGATATGGGCACCACGGTGTTTCCCGATGCGCCGCTGAAAATATTCCTCACCGCCAGTGCGGAGGAGCGCGCTAGGCGCCGCTGTGAACAGTTGCGGGAAAGCGGTGTTTCTGTTAGCCTCCGCGACCTGCTGGAGGATATCCGCGCCCGGGATGCCCGGGATATGAACCGGCGGGCATCGCCACTGACACCCGCTGAAGATGCGGTGCTGCTGGACAGCACCGGCACCAGTATAGAAGGGGTTCTGCAACAGGTCTTGCAGCTGGTGCGCGAGCGTATTCCCCAGGCTGGTTCCCAGTGGCGGGAGCAGTGAACAAGATTTTAATGACAGCGGCCGGGGTCAGCCAGAATTGCCCGGCCGCTGTTGTAATACGGCCCGCGTGCTGGCAGCGCGGTGGGGCTGCGACTGGTGAATGACTAGAATATCGAGTTAGCGCCGGTTGAGCCCAATATATAGGTAAGGTAATGAGCGAGAGCTTTGCTGATTTATTTGAAGAGAGCCTGAAAAGCGTAGAGATGGCACCGGGTGCGATTGTGACCGGTGTGGTAATCGACGTGGACAAAGACTGGGTAACCGTTCACGCGGGCCTGAAGTCCGAAGGCGTTATCCCCGCCGCCCAATTTGCCAACGAAAAAGGTGAAGTGGAACTGCAGGTGGGCGACGAAGTACAGGTTGCTCTGGAAGCCGTGGAAGACGGTTTCGGTGAAACCCGGCTGTCCCGCGAAAAGGCCAAGCGCGCCGAAGCGTGGAAGATACTCGATGCTGCGCTTTCTGCAGACGAAGTGGTCAAGGGCGTGATCAGTGGCAAGGTGAAAGGTGGTTTCACGGTGGATGTGGCCAGCATCCGCGCTTTCCTGCCCGGTTCTCTGGTGGATGTGCGGCCGGTCCGCGACACCGCCCACCTGGAGGGCAAGGAACTCGAATTCAAAGTTATCAAGCTGGATGCCAAGCGCAACAACGTCGTGGTATCCCGCCGTGCGGTCATGGAAGCGGCAAACAGCGAGGAGCGCGAAGCGCTGCTGGCGAGCCTGCAGGAAGGCATGAGCGTCAAGGGTATCGTCAAGAACCTTACCGACTACGGAGCTTTCGTGGATCTGGGTGGTATCGACGGCCTGCTGCATATCACCGATATGGCCTGGAAACGTATCAAGCACCCCAGCGAGATCGTGAACGTCGGTGACGAAATTGAAGTCAAGGTGCTGAAATTCGACCGGGAGCGCAGCCGCGTATCCCTGGGCTTGAAGCAGCTGGGCGAGGATCCGTGGGTATCCATCAAGCAGCGTTACCCGGAAAACAGCCGCGTGAAGGCGGTTGTGACCAATCTGACCGACTACGGCTGCTTCGCCGAGCTGGAGGAGGGCGTCGAGGGCCTGGTGCACGTGTCCGAAATGGACTGGACCAACAAGAACATCCACCCGTCCAAAGTCGTCAATGTCGGCGACGAGGTCGAGGTGATGATCTTGGATATCGACGAAGAGCGCCGCCGTATCTCCCTGGGCATCAAGCAGTGCCAGGAAAACCCCTGGGATGCCTTTGCCCGCAAATTTGCCAAAGGGGATAAAATCTCCGGCAAAATCAAGTCGATCACAGACTTTGGTATCTTCATCGGTCTGGACGGCAGCATCGACGGCCTGGTTCACCTGTCCGACATCTCCTGGAACGAAGCCGGCGAAGAAGCTGTGCGCAAGTTCAAGAAAGGCGATGAGATTGAAACGGTTATCCTGGGAATTGATTCCGACCGCGAGCGTATTTCCCTGGGCATCAAGCAGCTGGAGTCGGATCCCTTCTCGGATTACGTGGCCACCAACGACCGGGGTAGTATCGTCATTGGTACTGTGAAGGAAGTTGACGCCAAGCACGCGGTAATCACCCTGGCTGAAGAGGTGGAAGGCATATTGCGCGCTTCCGAAATCAGCCGCGATAAGGTGGAAGATGCCCGCAATGTTCTGCAAGATGGTGCAGAGGTGGAAGCGAAGATCACCAGCGTGGATCGCAAGAACCGCGTGATCAGCCTGTCCATCAAAGCCAAGGACCAGGATGATGAGAAGCAGGCCATCAAGGACCATAGCAAGAAGCAGGCAGAACAGGTGCAACCGGCCACAATCGGTGACCTGATCAAGGCGCAGATGAACAACAAGGACTAATTGTCCAGAGTTGTCAATTGTGCCAGGTTTATTGCCTGGTGCTATAAAGAGCCGGACCGGGGTTGCCCAGTCCGGCTTTCTATTGGATGATTGCCGCTCTAATCTAGGATTATCAATGACTTACACAGGGATTTGCGGCACATGACCAAGTCCGAGTTGATTGAACGGATTGCCTTACGGTTGGACCAGCTGCCGGTCAAGGACGTAGAGCTGGCGGTAAAGGTGATGTTGGATTCCATGTCGGATGTGCTCGCCAGGGGAGAGCGCATCGAAATACGCGGTTTTGGCAGCTTTTCCCTGCACTACCGCGCACCCCGTACAGGTCGTAACCCCAAGACCGGTGATGCGGTGGAGTTGTCGGGCAAGTATGTTCCGCACTTTAAGCCGGGCAAGGAGTTGCGAGACCGTGTCAATGAGCGTATGCATCGAGAGACAGTGACCGAAACATAATCGCCAATATACTTGGCGATTATATCTATCAGCTCTTCCGGAGACTGGAGGTTTCCGTGTCATTCCTACACTGGTTGTTGCGTCTTTGCTATGGGCTGCTGGCCCTGTTCTGTGTCGTTATCGGCGTATATTTTTCTGTGGATAATCCGCAATCCATCACGCCCACCCTCGGTGGCTATGCTTTGCCGACCGGGAGCGTGGGCTTCTGGTTGATCGGTTTCCTGCTGCTGGGTGCACTGCTTGGCGTTTTGGCCGGTCTGCCGCCTTTCTATACCGAGCGGCGGCGGGTCCACAGGCTGGAGAGGCAACTGCGGCGGTCCGAGAAAGAGTCGCATATGGCGCGCCGAACAGTTTCCGGAGACTAGCTTGGCCGATTTCCCCTTCTTCCTATTTTTGTTCGCGGCGATCGCTGTCGGCTGGTTTTTGGGCCGCAGGAGTGCCAATAACAAAACAGACTGTTCCGATCAGCAGGCTTTGGCCCGCTCCTACGCGCAGGGTCTCAACTACCTGTTGAACGAGCGTCACGGCGACGCGATCGATATGTTTATCGATTCCCTTGAAGTCAGCAGTGCCACTTTCGATACACACCTGGCGTTTGGAAACCTGTTGCGCAAACGCGGGGAGCATGATCAGGCTATCCGGGTACACCAGAACCTCCTTGCGCGCCCCAGCCTGTCGCGGCAGAGCCAGCAAAAAGCCCAGCTTGAACTGGCGCGCGATTATATAGCCGCCGGCTGGCTGGACCGTGCCGAGCGCCTGCTGCAGGAGCTGGTGGAAACCTCGCCAGATCTGCGCAACACCAGTCTTGAACATCTGGTTGAGGTTTATCGCGACGAGCGGGAGTGGGCCAAGGCGGTGCATGCCGTGGACCTGCTCAAAGGGGGGCGGCGTTTCAAACGCCTCGCCTCCCAGTGGAATCCGATCCAGGCGCACTTCTGCTGTGAGCTTGCGGACGAGGCGATCAATGGCAAAGATTATTTGAGCGCCCGCAAGCATATTGACTCGGCCCTTGGGTTTGACCGGAATTCGGTGCGTGCCAATCTGCTCTGGGGTCAGTTAGAGTATCTGTTGAACCGCCCCGGTGAGGCCATCAAAGTACTGCAGCGCATTCCCAAGCACAATCCGGACTATATCCCGGAAATTCTGGATTTGCTGATAACCTGCTATATCGCTGTAGGTGACGAAAAGGGGCTGGACAAATACCTGGAAGCTCTGTTGAAAGAGCATCCCTCCAACAGTGTATTGATCACTCTGACAGACCGCATTCAGCAGGAACAGAGCGAGGCCGCTGCCGCGGCGTTCATGGGCAAACAGCTGGCCATGCGCCCTTCACTGCGGGGACTGGGGCACTTTCTTGAATTGCATATCGACAGTACCCAGGGACGCGCGCGGGAAAATTTATCGCTGCTGAAGACACTGATCGACCAGCTGATTGCTACCAGGCCCCACTATCGTTGCAGTCACTGTGGATTTTCCGGCAATCAGCTGCACTGGCTTTGCCCCAGCTGCAAGCGCTGGGATACAGTGCGATCGGTAAAGGGTGTGGAAGGCGAGTAGCAAGTCATTCTGTCACAGATTTATTCAAGCGAGGTGTCCTCTTTGCAGTCCGACGTTTTATCTCCCATTGTGGTTGCGCTCGATTACGACAACAGTGCTGCGGCGCTGGCGATGGCCGATTTGCTGGATCCTTCCCTGTGCCGGGTAAAGGTGGGCAAGGAATTGTTTACCATCGCCGGGCCGCAGCTGGTGAAAGAGCTGGTGGCGCGGGAATTCCAGGTCTTTCTGGATCTCAAGTTTCACGATATTCCCCATACAGTCGCGGCGGCGGTCAGGGCATCGGCAAAGCTCGGGGTATGGATGGTGAATGTCCATGCCAGTGGCGGTACCAGGATGATGCAGGCCGCTGCAGCTGCGCTGCAGTCGATCGACGGTGACAAGCCTTTGCTGATCGGCGTCACTGTGCTTACCAGTATGGCAACGGAAGAACTGGCCGAGATCGGTGTGGCGCGTCCCATCGGCGAACAGGTGGTGTCTCTGGCACAGTTGGCGCAGAACAGCGGCTTGGATGGGGTAGTGTGTTCCGCAAGGGAGGCGCAGGCACTGCGTTCTGTGTGTGGGCCCGACTTTACCCTGGTGACACCGGGAATACGTCCACTTGGGTCCGCCAGCGATGACCAGCACCGTATCGTGACTCCGGCGCAGGCAGTGGCATGGGGTTCCAATTACCTGGTTATAGGTCGGCCGATAACCGGTACGGCCGAACCGCTAGCGGCGTTGCGCAGGATTTTTGTCGAATTGGGAATGTAATTACGCGTAATTATTTTTTTCGTCAGGGCCGAAAGAACTGTTACAGTGGCTGGGCTAGGGGAGGTAAAAGCAGTCCCGATGTGAAGCTAATCAACATTCACTGGGAGTCGGCTAATGAACCTATTTAATAAATCTGTTCCATTTTATCTTGCTATTCTGATTCTTACGCTTGCATGTGGCTTATCACAGGCGCAAGAGACGGCGGGAGAGGCTGCCGAGGTGGCCGCCGTTACTGTCAACCTGAACACGGCTACCGCCGAGGAGCTGGCGCAAAAGCTGGACGGTGTGGGTCAGACGCGCGCGGAAATGATCGTCAAATACCGCGAGACCAATGGCCCTTTTACAACACTGGAGCAGCTGCTCGAGGTCAAGGGGGTTGGGGTTGCCACCCTGGAGAAAAACCGCAGCCGAATACTCCTTTAATACGCTATTTCTGACTACGAAGACCTTTTAGAATCAGGTACTGAACAACGGTTGCGACTAAAAATCTGACAACTAAATGTTCGCAGGATTAAAACGGCACAGGGATGTGTCGCTGCCGAGCACAGAATGGTGTAAGCCCTCATATGTCAATGGCTTTCACAATGGTCCGCGAAGGCGGGTCAGTTGATGGCCAGTCTGCAGCAGGTTCAGTGCAGATAGAACCATTATCATAAATAACAACCAATACTTCAGCCCAGTTCCATAAGCCAAATCTGTCAATATCTGGATAGTCTATCCAAGCAGCTCCTATGAACTTTGGCTGAGGAAATACCGCCCCTGCTCGAGCAGCTAAGGCAGAAGTGATTAAGCGAAGATCCGAAGTGGCTATACTTAAAAGGCTGTGCCGACTACCCAAAGTTGTTGCACCAACATGCAAATAAATTTTGCTATGTGGCTAATGTCCCCAATTCCTGAATACTTCACAATCACTCCTTAGGTCACATTATTAAGCCAGAACCCATAGATCATGCATTCAATATGCTTGTTGATGCAGGTATGAAATATTTCCGATGCGATAATTTCAGGAAGTTATATATGCCTGGTGAAAACGATAAGCGCACATTTCAACCGGCAAGCACAAGTTCTTTACAGTTTTATGATATAGTGTCTCCTTATAAAATAATAGGCGCCACATCTCTCGATTAAAATCCAAGAAGCACCAACTGTTTTATGACCTTATCAAGTGGTTTTCGGTTGACCAAATAAGTGGTTTTTCCGCCAAATCAGCCTCGAATGGATTGGCTTTTGTCGTCGTATCACCCGAGAAGTTGAAATAGAGCAATAAATCGCTGTCGTATTTTTTGGCTAGAAATCTTGAAGGTATGTAGCGTTGATGGTTACCTTCGAGAAAAGTTATAAATATCCAGGAGTATACGTTGGAGCTGGTATCTATAGCTGTTAAATGACTAATTTATATTCAAGTATGATTGGATTAAAAAAATAATTTTGATATTTCTCGAGTAGTTGTAGTTAAGCTAGTAGTTGAAATATATTTTTTAGATAAAATTTACATCGGTTCTTGGACTACTTTAGAAGGAGATGGCTTTAAAAGATACATGAATAATAAATCGAAGGTCTGCTGCAGGAATAATTCCTTCTCACAATAGATAATGTTTTTTGCCCAAAATAGATTTTCTTTAAAGGGTTCGAACATACTATCCGGTCTGAAGATGGTTGTAGATTGAATATTTAAAGTGAATTTACTCGCCAACAGCACAAGGAGTCACAGGCAATGTTCCAATTCTTCAAACGCTATAGCTTAGCCGCGGTTTTATTGCTAATTTCGCATTTTGCCTTAAGCCATAGCGCCATGTTTCCAGACAATTACAAATTTGACGAAAGCAATAATGGCGGATTGCCGCAGGATTTACGCAGGCTAAATAGTAATATGCAGGCGATTCAATTCTGCTTGAACGGAAATGCCGGAGGGTTTCCCTGCAGGAATGTTGATTTGATGTCATTTGTATCCAAGAGTCAAATGGGTGGTGGGAGTGCCAATCTTAACGATATATGGGGTTATTCCGACCCTCAAACCGGCGCTGAGATTGCAATAGTGGGAAGGACCAACGGGACTTCATTTGTAGATATAACTGTGCCAGATGCACCAGTATTTCTGGGTTTTTTGCCGTCGCACAACAATGGATCGTCCTCCTGGCGTGATATGAAAGTTTATAATGACCACGTCTTTATTGTGGCCGATGGATTTGGCAATAGTACGCACGGTCTCCAGGTGTTCGATCTGCGCACCTTGCGCAATCTGCCTTCCCCAGGCCAGACACTTAGTGAAACCGCGCATATGGGTGGATTTGGAAATGCCCACAATATCGCTATCAATGAGGATAGCGGGTATGCCTACGTCGTCGGTAGTAATCAATGCAGTGGCGGTCTGTATACAGTGGACATTTCCACTCCAAATAATCCTCGTTATGCAGGATGCTTTTCCTCCGACGGTTATACCCATGATGCTCAATGTGTTATTTATTCAGGTCCGGACTCATTTTATGTGGGTCGAGAGATTTGCGTCGGCTACAATGAAGATACTATTACCATTGTGGATATGACCGACAAGCTAAACCCACAACAGTTATCGCGAACAGGATATCAGGGTTCCAGATATACTCATCAGGGATGGTTTCTGGACGACAATCATACCTTTTTAATTATGAATGATGAACAGGATGAAGCGTCTCGGGGTCTAAACACGACCTCTTATATTTTTGATGTGAGTAACCTGAATGGACCGGTTGAGACGGGGCGTTATGTGGGGCCAACCAGAGCCATAGACCACAACCTATACACAAATAATGGCTATGTATTTGAAAGTAATTACCGGGCAGGTTTACGTATTCTGGATGCAGCTAATATCGCTTCTGGTAGCCTCCTGGAAGTGGCTTATTTTGATACGATTCCAAGTTCAAATAGTGCACAGTTCTCCGGTGCCTGGAGTAGTTATGTCTATTTCTCCAGTGGTAACATTATTGTAAGTGACATAGGAAATGGTTTGTATATAGTGCGTCCTGATTGGAACGCAATTCAAAACCAAAAAATTGCAAACTTGCAGTAATAAGCGTAGTCAACTAGCAAATAGCCTGTGCGCAATACGCACAGGCTATCTCGATATTAGTTGACGCTGGAGATAGGTTGAAGAAATCTACATAACTTGAATTTTTTAGGAAGAATAATGCAGACGAAATTTAACTTTCGTGGTAATTATATAATAATGTGTTTATTCTTTTCGTTGACAGCTGCAGCAAGTGAAATCAGTTTTTTAGAAGAAAATAATACATACGATGAAACTAGTCAGACAATGCTAGTAGTTGGACAAAAATTGCTACATAACGCCGAGGAGGCGCAAGCGGAATCTGTATCTTTAAGCCTTCACAGTAATCGACTGCGTAAATCTCTGAGCCAATTACGTCGTCAACTGGATGTAATACCAGAAGGCAATGGACATCAACTAATCAAAGATACGATTAGTATAATTGCCGGAGAAGTTCCTCTATGGCAGGATCAAGTCAGCAGACTGCGCAATCAGGCATTGGATCAGCGCATGCGAGCGCTTATCCTGTTGGAAAAGGCCTATATACAGATTTGGCGACCACATATCCGTTTAACTGACAGGATACGAAGCTCCAAAAATAATGGCCCTATCACAGGACATAATACCAATATTCGCAGTGTACATCCTGGAAAATTGAATATAAATTCATCTGCAGGGAAAACTAATTCAAACTCGGATATGAGTTTGGAGGTGCCCTCACTAAGTGGGCAGAATATACCCGGAGAGCTAAATCTTAGCAGCTTCAAGATTTCCAGAAAACTTAAAGTTTTTGCTCATGTGGAACCAGAAACTGAAACCACTTTGGTTCCTCTGAATCAAATCCATGAGTGGCGTTTGCTGTTGTCGAGACTCGATGGTAAGCCTTTGAGTGGCGCTGGTATTGAAATAGAAGGGCATATGCCGGGCCATGTACACGGCCTGCCAACACAGCCGCGCGTTACAGAGGAAATAGATCCTGGGATTTATCGGGTGCAAGGTGTGAAGTTCCAAATGTCAGGGTGGTGGGTGATGACGTTTAATATCAATACCAACGATCATGAAGATAGTGTTACGTTTAATCTTCGCCTATAGGCACTGTCGTGAAAAAAAAATTTCTAATATGTTTTCAACTATTGTTAGCTTTATTGTTTGATACCACTCAAAATTTTGCCCTTGCTAAGGGGAGCTATCATTTTACTGATACAGATGTTGCCTTTCTCAAGCAATTTTCTTTGGCAAGTTTGCCGTCTATGCCAATTGCATCGGATAATCTTGTAGCCGATGACCCTAGAGCAGCTGCTCTCGGTCAGCGACTGTTTTTCGATAAGCGGCTGAGCGTCAATGGGAAGGTTTCCTGTGCCAGCTGTCACCAGCCACATAAGTATTTCACTGATGGAATTGCCCGCTCCAAAGCTTTGGGCATCACCAGGAGAAATGCACCGACTATACTTGGCGCTCCTTACAGCCCATGGTTCTTTTGGGATGGTCGAAAAGACAGCTTGTGGTCCCAGGCACTGGGACCATTGCAGGATGCCAATGAACATGGACTCGATCCCATTGAAATAGTGCGAATTATCCGAAAGCACTATAAGAAAGATTTTGATATATTATTTTCCAATAAAGTAAATTGGGTACGACTAAAAAAGGTTATCGATAGACCGAGGAGATTTGGCAGATTAACAAGCAGGCAAAAGACTTCAGTAAATCAGATTTTTAGCCAGGTAGGTAAGGCTATAATGGCCTATGAGCGTAAATTGAATTTTAAACCTGCCCGGTTTGATCGATTTGTAGAGCAGTTACAAAGAGATAAAACTAATGATCGACTACTGGCTGATTTAATGAATGAAGATGAAGTGGCTGGCATGCGATTATTTATGGGCCGTGCCAACTGCGCCAGTTGCCACAATGGACCACTATTCACAAACTATGAATTCCATAATATTGGCGCACCTGAAGCAGATCTGGAAAATGTGGATTTGGGACGCTATGCGGGTGTAATGTTATTGCAGCAAGATGCCTTTACTTGCCTCTCCGAACAAAGTGATGCAGATCCTGATGATTGCCAGGAGATGCGTTTTTTAAAGAAGCAGGGCCGGGAATTGGTCGGTGCATTTAAAACCCCGACTTTACGCAACGTCGCTCACACAGCCCCCTATATGCACGCAGGACAATTTGCCACTCTGGAAGCGGTATTGGCACATTACAATAGTCCGACTCCACCCTATTATGATCGTGAACAACATCCGAGTCGCCCCCACTTTGACATATTCCCCTTAAAGCTGGATGAGATGCAGATAAAGCAACTGAGTGCTTTTTTACATACTTTGTCTTCACCTATTTCATTAGACGATCCACTTTGGAAGGCACCTGACTGAAACCAATGTGTTTACTAAGGGATGGTCCTTATCGTAAGCTTCCCCGTCAAGTGGACAACTCAAAACTAGAGTTTTCTGCTCGTTGGTAAAACTCGGCGGGTGTGAGCCCACCGAGCGAATCGTGATCACGCTCTTCGTTGTACTCCAGCTGCCAGTTCCATGTAACCTCCCTTGCTTCGCGGAGGTTTTCAAACAGGTACGCATCTAAGACCTCGGTTCGGTAGCTGCGATTGAACCGTTCGATGAATGCATTCTGGTTCGGTTTACTCGGCTCGATGTAATCGATGAGAATGCCATGCTCCCGACACCAGTCAGTAAATACCTGTCCAAGAAATTCCGGGCCGTTGTCTGTTCTCAGCATGTCCGGCAATCCGCGTTCTTCCTTGAGCTGTTCGAAGACTCTGACTAGCCGCGCACTGGGCAGTGAGGTATCAATTTCAATGGCCAGACATTCTCGGTTAAAGTCATCAACGATGTTGAAGGTGCGGAACCTTGGGCTTCGATAAAGTGCATCACTCATGAAGTCGGCGGACCAAATCTGGTTAGGCTGCTGGGGTGCAACCAGCGGTTGAGGCTTCCTCACCGGCAGCCGCTTCTTGGTGCGACGACGCCTATTGAGCTTTAATTCCCGGTATATACGCCCAACGCGTTTGTGGTTGGCGGTACAACCTTGGCGCCGCAACCGATCGAACAGCTTCCAGAAACCGAGCCCCGGACATTGCTCCGCCAGCTTTAACAGGGGCTCGATCACGTCCCGATCTCGCTCATACCAGTCCACCAGCGGCTGGTACAGGGCCGATCGAGATAGCCCAATACCGCGGGCGGCTTTGCGTTTGGATAGCCCGTGCGCCTCAACCAGGTACGCTATGGCATCACGCTTCTCGATCGGCTTCAGAGCTTTTTTCGATCAGATCCCGCATGGCTTCGGCTTCCATGGCCTTGTCGGCGTACATACGCTTCAGCTTGGCGTTTTCTGCCTCCAGCGCCCGGATACGCTTTAGTTGCGACATATCCAGACCACCGAATTTGGCCTTCCGCGCATAGTGGGTGGGGGAGCTGATACCGTACTTGCGGCACACCTCCTTCACCTACATCCCCGCCTCGGTCTCCTTGAGGATCGAGACAATCTGGTTGTCCGAGTATTTTGATTTCTTCATGTCGGCCTCCTGACCATAGTTTGTCAGAATGCGCTAAGTTTGAAACTGTCTACTTAAAGGGGAAGCTTACGATGTGTAAGCGGGATTGGCTCGACTCAACATTGCTGAATTGTTGGTTGTTAAAAAATGTGGCTTTATCAATCATCAATGCTACAAAAATATATGTAAAGTGGTAGTCGGTATACTTACAGAAAATTCACTATGAAGTTAAAGAAATAAGAACAAGATCAAAGTTTTAGAATTGAAAGTAAAGAAGTGTTGACGCTGTCCATGTGTAGAGAATATAAATTATTTAAAGATTATTTATACATCAATAATTTTAAGGAGAAGTAAAAATTTAAGATATATTAATGATAATTAGAATTAATTATGTGAAATAAATATTTTTATAGATAGGAATAAATTATGAATAAATCTTTTATTACAGGATTTTTTATTTTTGGGTTAATGGCTACTTCAGCGGTAGCCCAGGGTACAGAACCTGATGTGGGTGTGGAAGTGGAGTGCACTACAGTTACAATTAAATCACCGGATGGGTGCCTTGCAGCTTCTGAATTTTTAAAGATAAATGATAGGGCAGAAGTTTCTGTTGATCATATTAGAGTAGGAAATGACAATCAGCCCAGTAACAGAGCGTTAGATATAGGCTCAAATGCAGTCGTGGAAGCCTTAATGATTGATGTTATTGGAACTGTTTTCGATCGAAATACTGATATTACAGTAAGTCAACTTCGCTTTAAAAGGTATATAGAAGGATTTTCACTAGTTACTCAAAATAATAATCTTACCCCTGACTATCTTCGTAGTAAGATTGAAACGGTTCCTAATCTTCCTTCAGTAGAAATAACTACTAGGGAAATTACTACTGGCACAACTAACTATACGCTAGAAGCAAATACCACTCGAACCCTTGTACCAGGTAGATATGGTGAAGTGATTGTACGTGGACAAGCTGAACTCAGATTAAGTGGAGGAGGGGAATATACATTCAAAAGATTAATCATAGAGGATGCAGCGACTTTCATGCTAGAAGACAACAGTGTCAAACATACCTTACTTGTTGACAAAGAATTTCGTTGGGGTGATAGAATATCGACGCGCCATTTTCCTAATTCACTGACGGTTTATACTAACCACGGTAACCCGTCAGATAGCACGACCCAAATGGGAGATCTATCTATCAATGGAAATTTTACTGGAAAACTATATGCACCTTACGCTAAAGTGGTTCTTGGAAATGGAAAAATATATAAGGGCTGCCTCTTTGCAAAAAATATTGAGTTACACCAAGATTCCGAAATCACAGGAACTAATGTAGAAACTAAAAGGGTCTGTGAGTGTAAGATCATTGAACCTGTTAATAATGGAATTTAATAATTAAATGAGCATGTATAATTCTCTACTCATATACAATACTTGAAATGATAATATGGGTAGAGAATTATACTATTCGTTTGAAGTTTAAAATAATTTGATCAAAATACAATGCGATTTACTCTATTCCATGAGTGCGTATTAATTTTATAATAAGCTCATATTTATCAATCACAGATAAACTTAATCTGATTATATTTTAAATATAGTTTGGTAAGATTCGTGTCTTTATTTTATACTAAAATGGTTTTAATGAAATTTCAAAAAAAGAATACCGTTTAGTGCTGAGATCTTTGTAACTTTTTACGGCGAGCTTTGTTACAAATCTAGGTGCCCTCTGTATTTTTTGAATTAATCCTAGATTATATCATAAATAAGTAGAGATTTTTCACTCTAACCAGTAGAAGTTCAAATAAATCAATTTAGTTTTAGTGCCAGTTTATTTACTACGTTTATAACATCTTTAATTTATATAAATGACTATTTTTGATTAAAATTTTCTTATAAAAAAATAGGGTATAAAAATATAACATTTACGGAAGTTTAAATTTGCATAAATTCTTTTCAAGAATGTTTTAACAGGTTTGAAAATATTTATATTTTTTCCGATCCTTTGTTACACATTCTATCTCAGAAATCTATTGAAAATTTCATGGTGTCAACCAAAATGTGTCGCGCGTAAATTCAATACATGCTGATGATAGTGCGAGTATCCGACCATACTTCATAAATTCGAATTATTCTACATCAAAATAATAATTTGAATAGTGACTGACAAGCAATATATTTTTCTATTTCATGAAACTTACACTGAATTATTTTTTTTATTTTTGCATTTCGAGACACTTCTTTACGAAAGTTCTTCTATAATTAATAGACAGTTTTTGATGTATATATATTTAAATTTGAGAATGAATAACAATTTTTACGTAATAAAGTATGCGTCACTTTATTATTTTGGTTTACCTAAATGCTCCGGACAATATTTTTATGGATTGCATTATTTATTAACAGTTATTGATTTATTAGGCTGTAATTTTTATCGCCTATGCACAGATCGATACTTCTTTTAATTGCGATCACAGCGCTAAATTTTTCACTTTTTTTGTATAGAAGAATGAGAAAAAGGAATCCCCATTGTTCTGACCCGCAGGAGAGATTCTGTATTTATCTAATGAACTGTAAAACTTACTGATCTTGGTTAGATCCGTGTTTAGAAATTGACTTGGATAAGGATGAGTCCTCTCTTCATACCAAAATGGAATTGTATTTGGACGACAACTAGATCATTTGACTTTTTAGATATTTTGGCTTCGCTCTCAAGAGATAATTGATTTTGGAAGACAGGCTAGCCATCTGATGTAGGAGAGAACCATGAAACTCGATGCTATTCGAGGGAATAGTGATGGCAGATATAATGTCAACTCTGCTTCGTCCATAGATTTCGTGGAATTGGTAAAACTGAGAGAGCAAATGCTGTATTTCGCCACCTTAGACTTAGTGGACTCAGATCTAGCTGAGGATGCAGTGCAGGAGGCTTTTATGACCGCATTGGAGGCTATGCTTTTCTTTGAAGACTATTCTGCCCTAAAGGCCTGGATATTTCCAATTCTAAAAAGCAAGATTACTAGCCTGCTACACCAACGAGGCCGTTATATCGCTTTCGATAGCCTACGATGTGTTGATTTAGAGGATGACGAGACCAATGAGCCATTTGACCAGCAAGACCACTGGCAAATTGAAGTTTGTCCACCAAGATGGCAAGATCCACAAACCGTTGCTAGCAATAGGGATTTTTGGACTGTCTTCGGGATCTGTCTTAATCGTCTACCTGAACGTCAGGCTATGGTCTTTATGATGCGGGAATTTATTGAGCTAGAGAATTGGGAGATCTGTGCCGCGGCGGACATCACTTTGAACAACTTGAATGTTATTCTACATCGGGCTAGGTTGCGTTTGCGTAAGTACTTAGAAAACAAATGGTTTATTTAATGGTCAAAAATAGAAAAATGGCGATTATTAAAATTTTACCTGAAGCTAATTAAATTAGTTATTTTAGAGGTGGATAATCGAAAATATTTTGACCCATGCCTCTGTTGAGTAAAATACTTTGCACCTGAGGTTGTAAAAAAATTTTAGATTTTTAAAAACTATCCAGGCTTGAACATATTTTTGACGAATATATTCGCGAGTGGTTTATGGTTGCGAGGCCAATCCAAACAAAATTATTGAAATCAACTCTGATAAAACCAGTAACGAGTACGATTGGCCAAAGCTACTAGCGTAAGCATAACGGGTACCTCTACCAAAACGCCTACGACTGTCGCGAGTGCTGCACCTGAATTAAGACCAAAAAGTGCGATGGCCACGGCCACAGCAAGTTCGAAGAAGTTGGAAGTTCCTATCATACAAGCGGGGGCCGCAATATTGTGAGGAAGATTCATTAATTTAGCAGTCCCATAGCTAATTGCAAAAATTCCGTAAGTTTGAATCAATAGAGGAACGGCAATAAGAGCAATCACTACAGGCTGTGATAAAATAGCATCTGCTTGCAATCCGAAAAGCAGTATTAGAGTAGCAAGAAGACCAGTAACTGCGATAGGTTTGATTCGATGAATAAAATGATGCAACCGCACATGGTTGTTTGGGCTATCCAATAAACTACGGGTAATAATTCCCCCAATTAGGGGGATTACAACGTAAAGCAAAACCGACAAGGTCAATGTATTCCACGGAACTGTAATATCGGTAACGCCTAAAAGAAACCCTGCTATGGGTGCAAATGCAAAAATTAGTATGATATCGTTTATAGAAACCTGCACTAAAGTATAGTTCGCATCCCCCTCGGTTAGATGGCTCCAGACAAATACCATAGCAGTACAGGGAGCGACACCTAATAAAATCATACCGGCGATATACTCTGTCGCAGTCTGGGGATCAACAAGGTCAGAGAAGATGACGCGAAAGAATAGCCATCCTAAAGCCGCCATACTAAAGGGTTTCACCAGCCAGTTAATGAATAGTGTCAAGAATAAGCCTTTCGGCTTTTTGCCAATATCTTTAATCGAGAAAAAGTCAATCTGAATCATCATAGGGTAAATCATCACCCAGATGAGTACTGCGACTATGAGGTTAACATTGGCATATTCAATTGCGGCTATTGTCTGGAAAATTCCTGGAAAAATTGACCCGAGGACGACTCCCAATAATATACACAAAATAACCCAAATTGACAGATATCGTTCGAATGGGCCCATTGACGCTTGTGACTGCCCGCTCACAATAACTCTCTTTCTATTTTTTTCTTGAGGGAGGTGAAGGTGTTTTCAAAGGCAATATCGATCTCATTTATTGTGCCTTCTACTTTGTCCGGGTCAGGCGTATTCCAATTCAATTTTTTATGGTTTCCGAAAAATATTGGACATGGGTTATTTTCATTTTGCTCACAAACGGAAATTACTATATCAAAATGCACGCCTCGAAGTTCATTCCAGGACTTGCTGTGCAGTAGTTCTGCACTAATCCCGTGACGTCTCAATATTTCTATAGACTTTGGGTGTACATATCCGACAGGTTCACTGCCAGCGCTTCTGGCGAAATATTTTCCTGCAGCAAGGGCATTGATAAGTGCTTCCGCTATAATCGAACGGCACGAGTTGCCTGTGCATAGGACGAGTACATTTTTCATAAGCGATATAGCCCATTGATTTTGATAAAGAATCACAGAAATATTACTACGCCGTGAGTGCTTGATTACAGCAGGCCTTTGATTCCGAAGCGCTGGAAGCCGAGAAATATTGTATATCCTTCAAAGTTTGATAGGCTTCCCAGGGAATTCCAGCAGGGTCAATGACCCAGGACTTGTCTGAGCGAGCGTAGCAGCAGTTGGTTTCACCCTCATTAAACGAAGATATATCGGCTTCTTTTATCCTTTCCCGTACTGACTCCAGTTCGGATTCTTTGTCGACCTGTATTCCTAGGTGATCTATCCCTTTTTTAACGCGAGTTGAAATTGCCAGATTAATGTTTGGGTCGTCAAGCATCCACTTGGCATAATCAGGTTTAACTTTTACAGGTTTAGCGTTGAAAAGGGCACTATAGAATTCAATGCTCTGAGAAATATCTTCTACGCCGATATGTATATGTAGACGTTTCATGGGGATACCTAATACTTCACTTATGGCTCACAACAATAGCCGGCCAGTTCAATAATTGAGCATCCTTTTCGCTTATCTTCGCGAATGCTGGCAAATTCAAGGTTGCAGCAGTCTTTGACTATAAATCCGATTAAGTCCCGGATTGAATCGTAATTTGCGGAATAAATCACCGATCGGCCTTCCTTGCGTGACGATATAAGGCCTGCGGTGGAAAGGTGATTCAAGTGGAAGGACATAGTGTTGTGCGGAGTGTTCAGCTTTTTGCTCAGTGTTCCTGCAGCCAATCCTTCTGAACCCGCTTGCACAAGCAAACGGAATGCTCTGAGTCGGGTTTCCTGAGAGAGGGCGTCGAATATGAGAATGCTATTTTGTATGTCCATATGTCCAGACTAATAGACCTATCGTATTGTGTCAATATAAGTCGATATAATTTCCCTAAATACTTATAAAGCGCGTTAGTAGGTCGAGTTTAGAGGCAACTTTTGGAAACTTTATGACCAAAAAGTTATATTTGGTCATAAATTGTGAGGTCCGGTCTAAGGGGCACCTTCAAGTGCACAATCTGAGGGTGGAGTTTTTGTCGTTGGTAAAACTTATTAAGGGTGAGTTCGTGGCTTGAGGTAGGTTGCGCCCCCGAAGGGGCGTTTGATGCCAATGGATCCTAAAGTATCAGAATACCAGGCGAAGAGCTCTGCCCAAATCATGGGCAGCCCGAATTGTATAAGGCCAGGAAATGATCCGTATCATCACTGTCCAGTGTCCCGTATGGATAGGCGTAATCCGCTTGGAGATCTCCTGACTGATGCAAAGCCATATAGGCGCTTACATCATAGAAGTTTAAAGCGCCATCGCTATTGAGGTCATACGGACAGGTCGAAACTGCCCGGACTATATTGGTATTGATGCCAGGGCTGATACTTATGCGGGAAATGTTGTCGCTGAGCAGAAACAGATCACCATATTGTGCGGTCTTGTTTGCAGGATTCCCAGAGCCAGCGCCAAGCACATCCCCAGCATGCAACAATTCATTTGTTGAACGATCATAGCGAAGAATCGCCACTTTGGATCCCTGAGAGTAGGCAACAACAGTATCCTTGAACAATGAAACACCCATACCGAGTTTGCTCCCAGAAAAGTCAGGCCGATTCCATATAGTTGTCTGCTCCCACTCCATTAACGCGGGGTCATACTCATATATTGCCAGCCCACCAATCTCATTGTGGCCAGGTAGCGTATATTTTTTAATACCAACTACTGCGACGCCATCAGATACAGAAATCGAGGTGCTTGCAGAATTTCCAGAACTGGCCCCATTTGGAAGATTCATCCTCAGCCCCTGGGAAAGGTGATATTTTGCTGTAATTGAATCCCGCTTATACACAAATATTCCCGGCTGACCCACCGTTATCAACCAGGGACCATCTACGGCAAAATCCCTTGCACGCTCCAGATCGAATCCGATACCATTCCTTGAATCAATCGGAGGGATTCCCTCAAATCCAAGTGAGGGGAAAGGCGAGCAATCGCCCACACTGTCCACAGGATCACCATTGGGTGGGATGCCATAATTGGCTTCATGAGGAAGGAAGGGTAACTCGATTGTCTGCGAAAGTTCAAACTTCCCGGTCTGCGAGGAAATTTCATAGACTTCAATCGAACTGCTAATATTTTCACAATGGCCGGTTCCTACTGGTCCTCCCGGCCCTGAGCGCGGTTCAGAATAACCTGGGCGAAAATTTCTCGGAGAACTGATCAGCAAGCGATTATCGTGGAACAACACATTGTGTCCAAACCGTTCACCATTCACAGGTTGACTGTCGTATATCACCTGATCTAAAGTCCATGCGTTTGAAGTGTATTTGGGGCGCGTGTATACAAAAACAGCTCCTGTCTCATCTTCGCCGCCATAGCCAACCAAGGTATCCTGTACAAATCCCGGGTTTGTGCTTGTCACATCATTCACATGCGGATAGTACGGGGATCCCACTACCATTGTGTTGCCACTGATTGCCACTGTCCAACCAAACTGGTCATCAGGCTCGACCAGAGAAACTCGAGATGTTCCCACCACTGAATCATTCAGTCGCGCTACCAAATTAAACTCCGGGCCAGTACCCGAGGTATTTTTTCGATAAATCAGCAACTCGCCAGGGATCAACGGATCCTGTCCAGTTGGTGCAGTGTTGTAGTCAATCTTGTTTGTTCGGCCAATCACAAAGGTATTCCCATCCGTTGCAAGGCCCTTGGCGCCATCAAACTGTTGGTCTGTAAAGGTGGGGTCAAAAACAGCACGAATATCTGCTGCTCCATTAATCTCAAATTTAACCGGTATTACAGGTTGAGCATTCGTCTCAAAAATTACAATGCCAATTGCCATCAATAAGCAATAACCATAGATCTTCATAGTGCCTCTCTAATGATTTTTTTATCAAACAGATAGTTTATTCAGTTCATGCGATTGATATGTTTAACTTATATTTTTTGATTAGTTGCATTTTCTGGTTTTATTGTGCAAATAAATATATTGCTTGTTGGTTTTTGAAGCAAGCACAAATTATGGGTGAGGTGCTGAATGCACAATTACGCCCATATTTGATCTGAAAATTTAAAATGAGCTGCAGATTGTATAACTTTAGGCTAATAAATATAGGCGTGATTTTGTGTTTTATTAAAAGTTTGATTTTTGTGACATTCTTGCTGCCCGTATGCAAAATTTATTTTATTACAAAAAAGTATAAGTAATCACTTGTGTTTTACCGGCAATATTCTGAAGAACTGCCAGGGTCTTATTCTTATTTGGGGCTACTCTGTAGCCGTAGTGGAGCTGGCTCTATAGGTGATATATAGTCCTGATCAATCTTCTTTAAAACCTGTAGTTGAGGAGGGGAGTTTGGTGCTGTAAGAATTATCCGTTCCAGATATGATTAATCTAAATCCAATTATTCCTAAATATATTCCTTGATGTATAAATTCGGATATCTTTTCATAATCGATAATTGGAGGAATTTGGATCAGGATGCCCGCTTTGTCTATGAGGATGCGGGCTCATAACTGAAAGTTTGCGCCAAAGGATTAACGACCGAATTTTTGAATCGACTGGCAGATTACCAGCGAATAGGGAACAGCTATACAGGATTGTGCACATTCTCCATGTGCCTGCTGTCATACCCTGCCAACCCTGGATTCAATCCACCAGCACTATGTCTCCTGAACCCCAGGAGCTAAAGGATTGTTGCTTGGGGCGGCGCAGAATAATCTCGCCGGATCCTACTGTTGAGCCCACAGCAGAATCTGAAACCAGGTTACGGCCAATAAAGTCCCCGGAGCCCATAATTCCGACAGCGAGTTTACTGACACGTCCATTGATCAAAATATCCCCGGTGCCTTTGATCCGTGCTGCCAAAGACTCTCCCGCCAGGCTATCCAGGTGCAGATCACCGGTTCCCGTGATTGAGGCTTCTCCCGTTACCATCAGAACGGTGCCCAAAGTCAGATTGCCTGTACCACTGATCTTCGCTGACAGTGAGTCGGTGGCCACCTTTGCTACGGTTAGTTCGCCAGAACCTGTTACCCTGAGCGCGAGTTTACTACTTTCAATGGTATCGGCCAGGGCTTTCCCGGAGCCACTGACTTGAATTGCTGAAACTTCGGGCAATGTCACATTAAAATGGATTGCTTGTTCATCTGTAATGGCAGCCATGCGGGATGAGTGCCGGTGTTTGGTTTGCATTCCCAGCTCGAGGGTGTCGCCGCGCACCCGGGCTCTGATATCTTTTAATGCCGCGGCCGGGCCGACCGCAATTACCTCAAAGCTGTCTCCTTGAAAGAGGTTCAAATTGGAATTTCCTTTAAGATCTACCCGATCAAAACCTTCCAGAGGAAATGGCCTAATGGTCTCGTCTTCCGCCAAAGTAGTTGTACCCCATGTGTTCGCGATGAGCGTAAGCATCAGTGCGAAGGCGGTTTGCATAGGCTTTCGGGTCATCATCTTCATTTCGCTCCCATAATTGTTCTATTTTGTCTTATTGACGCTGCGAAACCCGCTTCTGGATGCATGGGATTAATAATTAACCAGCGTGGACCCGGTGCGTCTCTTGTGTTGCTTCCTCAGACAGAGCCCCCCCCTGTGATTCGCTATAAACTGTATCTATTATTGTCGAATGTCGCCTATTCAACCCACTTGGCATGGACTTTTATTATAAGTATCGGGAATAGCTGGGTCAGGGTGGTGTATTGCGACCCATAGATTCAAAAACTAGATAAACTGCCTAACCGTACTTTTATTTTTAAATGGCTGGGTGGCGGTCAACAACAGGAATTCTGCTTCTGGTGGTAACACGCCCGCGAACCGTCGGGCTTTGGAATATTCTACCGGGAAAGGCCCTGTGCTAATTTAAGTCCAGTTGTGTATGAGATGGAAAAGTTAGTCCTTAATGGTCGCTTTTCCCTCTCCTCCAAGCCGAGTGGCAAAGTATCCGATCACCAGCCCAACGATGGCGCCTTCAGCTATAAACCAAAAGGGCGAATGTAATAGCCCTTTATCACCAAATGCGGAGATCAGTGCGGCCTGCATGGTCTTAAAAGTAAACAGGGTCAAAACAAAATTCATCCAGGCGCCTATTAAAGGCGCCCGGAACCACCATGGAAGGGGTAGCCTTAATACAGGGTGATAGGTAACCACCCCAAAGACACCAATAATGGCACCTAGCGTGGTGTACCAAAATAAAATTCCCCAGCGCAGGAACCAGTCACTTTCTGGATAAAAATATGGCAAAAAGATAAAACCGGCGAGGCCAAACAAAAAGCCAATGATTTTCCCCACCGCTATGCGGATTATTAATGACGGCTTGTCAAGCATAAGCTGATTTCCCTTTAACAGGTTATTGCAAAAGTCCTTCCGGCTTCCTCAACCCGGGTTTGCGGCGTATATCCCCTGCAAACCCTCCATTGCAAATCAAGCAGTTACACGCTTGATTTACGACCCGAACATAGTTACTTGGGGTAGCGGCCGGTTGAAAGTTACTTTTTCAGCAGCCTGTCAATAAGCCAAAGTGCCTACCCCAGTGGATCGTTTTTTGATGCTGGCGCCTAAAAATTCAAAATCTGGCGTTAAGTGCTGTGATCCGTCAGGATAAATTATAGTCTGCGCCCTTGCGCAGTTGCGGCTTAACCAGAGAACCGGCAGTAAATAACGGGCAACCACAGACGTCTATTGGGTGGAGATGGGGGTTCGCAGAGTAGCAGTTATTTCCTCTGCACGACACTGAGTGACTGTCTCGGCCAGGTCCGCGGCGGGGTCCTCCAGAAACCGTGCGGCGGCATCTTCGGCACAATTGCTGGCGGAGATCACATCGTGAGCCAGGTGCGGAAACAGCAGCCACTGGTGGTTTGGCAGCTTGCGGCGGGCTTTGTCCGCATCGTCCGCGGCCAAAACCGGGTCCAGGCCACCATGCATCAGCAGTGTGGGGACCGGTGTTTCAATGGCTTGCGACTCCGCCAGTGGTGCCGGGGGCAGGGCCCAGATACGACACTGTATCTGCAGCAGCTCCAGGTCGTGACGGGCCGACCCGCCCAGGATACCGATGTCCGCGGCATCGACGCGGGCCTGATCGAAATCGACAAAGGGGGCCTCTTCCACGCAAAAGTGGCTCACCCCGGCGGCGTCGCCAAAATAGGGGTCAAAAATTATATCCAAAAAGGTGGTCACGGCACCGGTGGCCTCTTCCGGCTCCCCTTTTTCCAACCCTTCGATAACGGCTGGTAATTTGCCGTAAAAGCGTTCGTCGTAGAGGGCCTGAAACAATACCCGCAGCAGGCGCTGTCCGGAGAGTACGAAAGGGTAGTCACCACCGGTGTAGGGGCGCTTGACGGGAATGGTTATCGGCGCCTCGTCCAGCGTTTGTACCAGGGTCTCCAGCCGGCGGCGCAAATTCGGATAGCGTTCATTGCATTGCTTGTCCGCCCGGCAGAACTCCAACCCCCGGCCATAGGCATCCACCGAGTCCTGCGCGAGTTTCTGGGTGTAGTTGATGTCGGGAAATACAGTGCTATTCAGCACCATGGCCCGCACGGATGCGGGGTAGTCGCGGGCAACGGTGAGCGCGTAACGGGAAGCATAGGAGACGCCGTAGAGGTTCAGCTGCGGCTCGCCCAGCTGTTTGCGGAGCGCTTCCACGTCCCGTGCAACCACGGCACTGTTGTATTGGGCCAGGTCGGCCTCTGCGCTCAGGCGGTTGTAGCAATGCTCCATGCTGAAGGTGAACACCCGGGTCTCCTCTTCCGGGGTAAGGTTCCGCTGAAAAGCGGTATGCGCGTCGTTGATAAACTCGGTGCAGCTCAGGCGCGGGCGCGCCATGCCGGTGCCGCGGGGGTCTATGAGAATCAGGTCCCGGCCGCTGTCGACGGTCATTTCCGCATAGTTGGCCCACAGCCATTCGCTGGCGTTTTCGGGCTCCAGTCCCAGGTTTGCCCCGGGGCCGCCGGCGCCCAGATGAAGCAGGGGCCGCTTGTCAGGGTCGCGTTTCCAGGCGAGAAAGCGGACTACTGGAAACTGGATTTTGCGGCCGGCCGGTTTGGCATAGTTTTCCGGCACTTCCATCATAAAGCACTGGGTGACAGGCCAGTTGTTTTCAGTTTCGAACCAGCAAGCAGTGGGTTTTAGTCGGGTGGTATCCGCATTCGCCTTGTTACTCGACCGGGGTTCACAGGCGGAAAGCAACAGGCCGCACAGCAGCAGGGGAGTGACGGTTAGGGTTTTGGATACGGCCATCGATTGGACTCCGAAAAGGAATTCTAGGCGCTCAGTCTGAGCCAAAGCGCGCAATAGGGGCGGACAGGTTCCACTTCAATGCAGCTAGCCGGATCCCCAGGGTGACCAGCATGGATATTCCAACCACTACTCCACCGGGGATCTTGCCATCGGCTTGCAGCAGTACCAGTACGGTACAGCCGCTCAGAGCCGCAGTAGCGTATATTTCCCTTCGCAGCAGCAGTGGGATGTCGCCCGCCAGTATGTCGCGGGTTACGCCGCCAAAAGTGCCGGTGACAACCCCAAGCACTATTGCGATCGCCGGCGAGTGGCCCATGGCCAGCACTTTTTGCGTGCCGATCACTACAAAAACCGCCAGTCCCATGGCGTCGGCGATCATCAGCAGGCGCATGGGAACCCGCAGGTATCGGATCAGATAAAAGCTGACGATACCGGTGCCGGCGGCGAGCCACAGGTAGTGACTGGCCTGGAGCCAGAACACCGGGACGTTGAGGATCAGGTCGCGGACGGTGCCGCCCCCGGTGGCGGTTACGCAGGCGAGCACCACTGCGCCAAACAAATCCATTTTTTTGTGGCCTGCAGCCAGCACGCCGGTAAATGCGAACACCACTATGCCGAACAGTTCACACCAGTACAGCAGTTGTTCCATTCTTTGGGCTCACAGGGCGGCCATTGCCGCGGCGGAAATGGCCGCGGCGATGGTGGTTGGATGAATCAGAAGAAGGCCTGCAGTCCGGTTTGGGCCCGACCCAGAATCAGCGCGTGCACATCGTGGGTGCCTTCGTAGGTATTGACGGCCTCGAGGTTCATGACGTGGCGGATCACATGGAATTCATCCGCGACGCCGTTGCCGCCGTGCATGTCCCGGGACACCCGGGCTATATCCAGCGCCTTGCCGCAATTGTTGCGTTTTACCAGGGAAATCATGGTGGGGTCGAAGTTGGTATCTTCATCCATGAGGCGACCGACGCGCAGTGATCCCTGCAGGCCCAGGGCGATTTCTGTCTGCATATCGGCGAGCTTTTTCTGGAACAGTTGGGTCTGCGCCAGCGGTCGATTGAACTGTTTGCGGTCCAGACCGTATTGGCGCGCCGCGTGCCAGCAGTACTCCGCGGCTCCCATCGCACCCCAGGAGATTCCGTAGCGGGCCCGGTTCAGGCAGCCGAAGGGCCCGCGCAGGCCGCCGATGTTGGGGAACTTGTTTTCTTCCGGAACGAAGACACCGTCCATCACTATTTCACCGGTAATGGAGGCCCGCAAGGAGAATTTGCCCTCGATTTTCGGCGCGCTGAGTCCCTCCATGCCCTGTTCCAGCACAAAGCCGCGAATCACGTCTTCGTCGTCCTTGGCCCAGACCACGAACACATCGGCGATGGGGCTGTTGGTGATCCACATCTTGGAGCCGGACAGGCGATAGCCGCCATCCACTTTCTTCGCGCGGGTTTTCATACCGCCCGGATCTGAGCCGGCATCCGGCTCAGTGAGTCCAAAACAGCCGACCCATTCACCACTGGCCAGTTTTGGCAGATACTTTTCTTTTTGCGCCTCACTGCCATAGGCCGCAATGGGGTACATCACCAGGCTGGACTGAACGCTCATGGCAGAGCGGTAGCCGGAGTCCACTCGCTCCACTTCTCTGGCCACGAGTCCGTAGGAAACATAGTTGAGGCCGGCGCAGCCATAACCTTCGATGGTCGAGCCCAGCAGTCCCAGGCTGCCCATTTCCCGCATGATTTCGCGATCGAAAACTTCGTGGCGGTTGGCCTCGAGAATACGCGGCATCAGCCGCGACTGGCAGTATTCGCGGGCGGTATCGCGAACCATTCGCTCTTCGTCACTCAACTGGCGGTCCAGCAGCAGTATATCGTCCCAGTGGGAGAGGGGCTGGTGTTTGCTCATTACTTCTCTCGTCTCATTCGTTGCTTTGTCGGTTTGAAGCGGGCCGGCGTCGCTTGGTTCGCGGGCGGGGAGGCGGAAAGCCGCCGCTGAGACCGCTGCGGCGAAGCTCCGTTGACCTCCCGATTGGCGTGACAGTCGACAGGCCGAGGGATTCAGTGTCGGGCGCATGATACCGGAGTCCCGCCCCCAAGGCACTCCCCCAGACTGGTGATAACGCGGTGCTGTGGGGCAATATCGCGCCTGCTCCCATCCTGGCAGCTCCGGCCGGAAACCAGAGCTGATGCCGTTCCGGAACAGGAGGGGCTGTAGCTAAGCCGATGGTTTACTTGAGACAGGCCCTGGGGCAGGGAAGCAAAGGTAGGGGTCAGTCGCGCCGCAGTTCGTCGCTGATGGCGATAGGGTTGGGGAAATTCAGCACCACTATGTAGGAGGACGCCAGAAAGGTAAGTATGGCAGTGGCCTGGATCAGGTGCGAGGCGGCGCTACCGATCAGGTTCTGGTTAGCAGCCAGAAAGGCGATCAGCAGGGAAAACTCGCTGATCTGGCCGAGACGGAAGCCGATATCCCAGGCCAGCACCTTGTGTTCACTCTGATTGCCCAGCAGGAAGCGAAATACCACCGGTTTGAAAGCGAGCACCGCGGCCGCGGTGATAACAGCAGGCAGAGCTATCTCGGCCAGCATGGATAGTTGGAACTGGGCTCCCAGGCTGAAGAAAAACAGAATCAGGAAAAAGTCCCGCAATGGCTTCAAGCTCAGCGCGATATACTGCGAGATCCGGCTGGTGGCCAAGGTGATTCCCGCGATAAATGCGCCTATTTCCCGTGAAAGTCCACTCACTTCCGCCAGCTCCGCCAAACCCATGCACCAGCCCAGCGCCAGCAGAAATACGTATTCGTGAAAGCGGTCAAAGCGGGTCAGCAGGGGCAGCAGCAGGAATTTCACCGTCACCCAGGCAAACAGGCTCAGCAGAGGTAGCGCGGCGAAGGACAGCGCCAGTTGTGGCAGGTCCAGTTGGTTGCTGTTGCCACTGAGAAGGATCATCAGGCAGACAATGGCGACGAAATCCTGGAACAGCAGCAGCCCCACCATCAGCTCCCCCAGATGCTTGTGGTGCAGTACTGTGGTGGGCAGCAGTTTGATGCCGATGATGGTGCTGGAAAACATCATCGCCATACCGATTACCCAGGACTCTGTCCCGCTAAAGCCAAACAGCTGACCGATGGTGAATCCCAGTGCCAGGAAAACAGCGCAACTGGCAATACCCACAAAGGTGGCTTTGCGCATTACGGAGATGAGTGCCTGGGGCTGCATGTCCAGGCCGAGGAGAAACAGCAGGAAGATAATGCCGATATTCGACATCTCCGCCAGCAGCCGCACATTGTCGATGGTGGAGAGGCCCGAGGGGCCCAGCAGAACACCCAGTGCGATATAGGCTACAAGCAGCGGCTGGCGCCCATATAGCGCCAGCGAGGCCAGCACGGCGGCACCGCTAAAAATCAGGAAAAACGACTGGAAGAGAGAGGTTTCCGCCACCGGCTTTCCTTGTGTTAGCGCAGCCAGGGATGATGCCGCCGTCGCCACTCAGCGGCCTTACGGCGCAGCGCCGGCTCAGCCTCCGGCCACTGAAATCAACGGTCCAAGCTGTGCTGGCTGGGGAGCGCCACAGTGGGCTGAGCACTCTGGCTGGCCGCCATCACTCCGATGCCGACGGGACAAAGAACTCACAACCGGCGCCGCCTCGGGTTTCATTATGCACCGCTGAGGCCCTGACGAAAACCGGGGCCACAACTGACGGCAGCTCGGTACAGGTGAGGGGCTGTCAGAGATCAAACCAGCGCAGGTCTTCCGCCTGTGGCGACAGAATAGGTTTCTGGCAGATTTCCCCTTCCGGTTCCAGCATCGTCTCCCTCGCCTGTCGCAGAAATTTCTTTAAATCGGTTTCCACCTTGACCCCTTCGCTGGCGGCGGTGGCACTGCCGTCCAGGCGCAATCGCAAAGTGGGTTCTGCCGGCCGGCCCTGGTAGCGCCATACCCCGGCCACCACATCGTATTGGTAGTAGGGCAGCAACCGGTAGCCCAGCTCTGCAATCAGCTCCACGGCTTCAAGCAGATAATCGGCAGTTTCCTGATCCAGAAAATAGTTGAAGTTGAGCCTTACCCAGCCGGGCTTCAGCAAACTCTCCCCGGCACTCACCACTTTTTCCAGCGACTCACTCTGTTCCGGTGTCAGGTGCAACAGGTAGTGACCGTAGGGGCCGGCGCAGGAGCAGCCGCCGCGCACCTGTATCCCAAACAGGTCATTGAGCAGTGCGACCACAAAGCCGTGATGGAGTGGCCGGCCATCCCTGAGGATATGCAGCGAGACAATGCCCACCCGGGGCATTTCCGTACCGCCGAGAATCTCGATGTTGGGGTTGTCCCGCCAGCGCCCGAAGGCGCGCTGCAGCCAGTGGCGCTCGCGGGCCTCAATTTCCTCGGCACCGACCATGTCCTTGAGTTCGAAAACCAGGCCGGCACGGATTGATTCCACTATGGCGGGCGTGCCCGCCTCCTCGCGCCGCTCCCCGGCGGGCAGGTAGGTGTGCTTGTCGGGCCCCACCCAGGATACGGTACCGCCGCCGGTGACGGCGGGAAACTCCTGTGGCAGCAGGGATTTGCGTACCACCAGGATGCCCGGTGTACCCGGCCCCCCGACAAATTTGTGCGGGGAGAGGAAGAGGGCATCTTTGCGCGTGCTGTCGCCGTCCCCGGTCACGTCGATGGCGATATAGGGCCCGGCCGCGGCATAGTCCCAGAAGGATAGGGCTCCGTGTTCGCGCAGCAGTCGCGTCACCGCATCCACATCAGTGCGTATGCCGGTGACGTTGGACGCGGCGGAAAAGCTGCCCACCCGCAGTGGCCGCTCCCGATAGCGCTGCAGTGCCTCGTGCAGGGCGCCCAGGTCCACAGCGCCGTGCTCATCCTGGGGGATGGTAACCACGTCGGCGATGCTCTCCCGCCATGGCAGGTCATTGGAATGGTGTTCGTAGGGCCCGATAAAGACCACCGGTCGCAGCTGCTCGGGGATCTGCGGGTTTTCCGCACCAAAGCGATCATAGTGCGCGGGCCGCATACCCAGGCTGTCCACCAGGCGGTTGACGCCTGCAGTGGCGCCGGAGCCGCAGAAGATCACCGCGTACTCCTGGTCCGCATTGACGGATCTGCGCACCGAGGCGCGCGCCTGCTCGCGAAAGCCGTTGGTTCTGCGTCCGGTGGCGGAGGTTTCGGTGTGCGTGTTGGCGTACCAGGGTAGAACCTGTGTGCGGATGGTGTCTTCGATAAAGGAGAGACTTCGGCCCGAAGCGGTATAGTCGGCGTAAATCAGCGGTCTTACGCCAAAAGGCGTGGAGAGCGGCTGGCGTTCGCCGATAACACTGGAGCGGATACGTGCGAGAAGGGCTTCACAGTCGGCCATGACTACCTCGAATACTGCGGCACGGATGTGACTCCGTGCCTTCGGATTTATCTTGTTTTGTGCGGGTGTGTAATCGAGCTGGCTCCACTCAGTCGCCGGGGGGAATAGGCAGCTCCGTTGTGCTTTTGATCTGCTCCAAGGCGAAGTTGGACACTATGTCACTGATGCCGACCTGGCGGATCAGCTCTTTGTAAAAGCGATCATAGGCGGCGATGTCACTGACCACCACCCGCAGCAGATAGTCGTAATCACCGGCCATCCGGTGGCAATCCACCACCTCCGGCAGTTCCGCCATTCGCGCGGCAAACTGTTCCGCCCACTCCGGGGTATGTTCACCGGTTTTTACCTGGGCGAACACAGATACCGACAGGCCCAGGATCTCTGCGTTCAGCAGCGCCACCTTGCGCCGAATAATGCCACTTTTTTCCAACTTCTGTACCCGGCGCCAGCAGGGCGTCTTGGTGAGACCTACCCGCTCGGCCAGCTCTTCGATGGAGAGGCTAACATCTGCCTGCAATATGGCAAGAAGTTGTCGATCAATCCGGTCTATTGAGGACATTGTTCTACAAAGCTCCCTAAACCGCGGGGCCATGTTTCCTGTAATGTCGAGTTTCACGCCTTCAGTGGCAAAATATACCCCGGTGAAGTCAAGGCTGGCGGGAGCGTCCGAGTTGTCGCGGACTCCCGGACTCTCTCTCCAGTCACCGTTGTAACGATAATCTCAGGGAAGCGCTATTGGTAGCCCGCATTTCCTTCCCGGCACAGGGGGCGCTGGCCGCAGCCTGGAGCCGGAGCCAGTGGTCGCCGGCCCCGGAGGAGGCTCAAGCGGCGTCTTTGGGCGGGAAACGCGGTTCGAACAGGCCGAGTTCCATGGCCTGCTGCACCCTGCTCATCAGGTCTATCTCGGTCAGCTCCTGCAACTGCTGCAGGCTGTCGAGGACGTAATAGATGGGTTGCACTATATCGATGCGGTAGGGTGTTCTGAGCGCGGTGAGGGCGTCAAAGGGAAAGCGTTCCGGTTCGTCGCTGAACGCGTAGAGGGTCTCCTTGGGCGATGAAAGAATACCGCCGCCGTAGATCCTCAACCCAGCGGGGGTCTGCACCAGACCGAATTCCACCGTAAACCAGTACAGGCGGGCCAGATAGGCGCGTTCCTTGGGTGTGGCTTTGAGGCCCAGCTGTCCGTATTTTTGCGTGAAATTGGCGAAGGCGGGATTGGTGAGCATGGCGCAGTGGCCAAAAATCTCGTGGAAGATATCCGGCTCCTGCAGGTAGTCGAACTCTTCCGGCGAGCGGATAAAGGTCGCCACGGGGAACTTGCGTTCCGCCAGCAGGGAGAAAAACGTTTCGAAACCGATCAGGGCCGGGACCCGCGCCACCTGCCAGCCGGTCTCCCGGTGCAGAACAGCGCTGATGTCGTCCAGTTGCGGAATGCGGTCACGGGGCAGATCCAGCAGCTCCAGGCCGTGGATATATTCGTCGCAGGCGCGTCCGGAGACAACCTCCAGTTGGCGCTCGATCAGGCGCTGCCAGGTTTGATGCTCAAGCTCCGGGTAGGCGATAAAGCCATCGGCCGAGGGTTCCCGCGCTACATACTTACTGGCTTTCTTGCCGCCACTTTGCGGTTTCTTGTTCATTGAGCACTCTCCTCCTGTCCGGTGCAGGTTCTTTTATGTTGTTCTCATCCGGTATTTTTAGGTCGTTAGTACCCAAAGGGGAGTTCAGTGGCGCTGCACTGGCCAGACAGGTGGTGCCAAGGTTAAACTTTTTGTAAACATATGTTTACATCAGCTTATGAGAATAGACATTACTTGTGAAAATCGTGTGGGTATATTGCAGGAAATTATGCATATATTCGCCGATTATCGGATAAACATAGTTTCTGGAGAGTTAGGTGGCGACAGCGGCGACAAGGTCTACCTTGCCGCACCGGGTATGCTGGACACCCAGTACCGGGCAATCGAGCAGTCGCTGTTGCGGGTCTGGGGCCTCAAGCGGGTGCGCCGAATCGACCTGATTCCGTCGGAGAGACGCCATTTTGAACTGGACACTCTGCTTCGGCATGTGGCTGAACCGGTGCTGTCAGTGGATCGCGAGGGGCGCGTAATTGCGGCGAATCTGGCCGCGGCACGCGCCTTTGGGGTCAGTCTGGACCGTGTGCCGGGACTGCAGCTGCAGCGGTTTCTGCCCCTGCTCCAGGTGGCACCGCTGCTGCGGGATTTTACTGTGCCCCGCTACGGTATTCCGGTCACTCTGCGCGGACGCGATTACCACCTGGAGTGGACGCCCATTGCCGTGGCCGACTCCCCCGGGCAGGTGGAATCGCTGGCGGGCGCGGTGCTGACCATGCAAGCTGTGCCTGCACCCGGCCCCGTTTTCCCCGCGCCGGACCCAGTGGCCCTGTGGGATTTTGACCTGCGTCGGGACTGTTGTTTGAAGTTGCAGGAGCTGGCTTCACTTAATGCGCCGCTGTTGATACGCGGCGAGCGCGGAAGCGGCAAAAGCACTTTTGCCAGTGCTTCGCACCACCTGTCGCCACTGGCCGCCAGTGGAGAGTGTGTGCAGTGGTGGCTGGCGGATGGTGATGGTCAGCCGCACTGGCCCCAGTCAGGGACGGTGATTATCGAGGATCTGGAGCGCCTGACAGAGGCGCAACAATTACAATTGGCCAGGCAGTTGCCGCAACTGCCGGTATCCCTGCGCATTGTCGCCACCTGCCGTCACATCGACGGCCTGGCCCCGGTCCTGGTGCAGTTTTTCTCCGGCCTGACACTGCAGCTGCCGCCACTGCGGAATATGCGACCGGCACTGGCCCGGTTTGCGGAGACCCTGTTGCGCACCGGGGAGGGTGTCTCAGGGGAGCTGCAGAAGGCGGTGACAGAGCGCCTCGCCGAGCACGACTGGCCGGACAACTTCGCTGGCCTGCGGGACTTTCTGCTGGCCGCATCGAGCGCCTGCCGCCGTCGGGGCGGCGCGGCGATTCAGCTGGAGGACCTGCCGGACCTGCAGCCGCAAACTCTGGGGCCCTGGAGGGAGTGGGCGCGGGGGCTGGGTTACCGGGACATCATGGACAGGGTCGAACGGGAGTTGTTACAGGACCTCTGTCGCGGGTGCCACTCCACCCGGGACCTGGCCCGCAGGTTGGGCATCTCTCATACAGCGGTGGCCAACAAGCTGCGCAAGCACGGCCTGACGCCGGCCCGGTAATGGAATAGTGCAAAGCAAGTGGAGCTATCTTTCGATCCGCCCCAGCAGCATATCTTTGAACATGACAAAGTCCCCCCACAGGCTGTAGAGAGGATATTTGAATGTGGCGGGGCGGTTGTGTTCAAAAAAGAAATGCCCGACCCAGGCAAAGCCGTAACCGGCGAGGGGCAGCGTTGCCAGCCACAGGAAATTGGCGCTGGCGAAGGCGGTGACGGTCAGTAGGATCACCAGTGCAGTGCCGACAAAATGCAGGCGCCGGCAGGTGAGATTGCGGTGCTGGTGCAGGTAGAAAGGATAAAACTCGGAGAAAGAGCGAAATTGCTTTTCCCCGTTGGATGCGCTCTGGGGCTGTTGGGAACTGGCTTTCATGGATAACCGCCTTGTTGTTTTTGGATGATTATCTCGCGTCAGTCTAAGCGCAAACGAAGTCCTCTCCAAGCCGGGAAGGGCAGCACCTTGCACCGCATTCACGCGGCAACTGATTTAGTTGTCGGATGAATAATCTGGTAGGCTGCGGCAAATTTTGCGTTAGCAGTGGGGAAGTCATGTCCGGGCCTTTGTCGCAACTGAAAGTTCTCGATCTCAGCCGGATTCTCGCCGGGCCCTGGGCCAGCCAGGTCCTGGCGGACTTTGGTGCCGAGGTGATTAAAGTGGAGCGGCCGCAGCGGGGCGATGACACCCGCCACTGGGGCCCCCCCTACCTGCGGGATGAGCAGGGCGCGGACACGGCGGATGCGGCCTACTATCTGAGTGCCAACCGGGGCAAGAAATCCATCACCATTGATATCACCTCGGAAGGGGGCCAGGCCCTGGTGCGGGAGCTGGCTGCCGAGTGCGATATTCTGCTGGAGAATTACAAGGTTGGTGGATTGCAGAAGTATGGCCTGGACTATGCTTCTATCCGCACCCTGAATCCCAGGCTGGTGTACTGTTCGATTACCGGTTTTGGCCAGACGGGGCCCTATGCGGGTCGCGCCGGTTACGACGCCATGATCCAGGGCATGGGGGGACTGATGAGTATCACCGGGGTACCCGAGGGGGAGCCCGGTGCCGGTCCGCAAAAGGTGGGCGTCGCGGTGGCGGACCTGATGACGGGCATGTACGCGGTATCCTCAATACTGGCGGCCATAGTGCATCGGGACAAGACCGGGCAGGGGCAGCATATCGACCTGGCGCTGCTGGATACCCAGGTGGCCTGGCTGGCCAATCAGGCGCAAAACTATCTCGTCGCCGGACAAACGCCGCAGCGACAGGGTACTGCCCACCCCAATATTGTTCCCTACCAGGCGGTGCCATCCAGCGACGGCTATTTCATGCTGGCTGTGGGCAATGATGAGCAGTTCAAACGTTTCTGCAGTATTGCCGGGCTGGATCAGCTGGCGGAGAACCCCGCCTATGCCACCAATGCAGCGCGGGTGTTGGCCCGCGAGCGGCTGATTCCGCTGATCGAGGAGGCCACACGCGGGCGGCCGTCCGCCTGGTGGCTGGAAGAACTCAGTGCAGCCCAGGTCCCCTGTGGTCCTATCAACGACCTGGAGCAGGTATTCGCCGACCCTCAGGTGCGGGCCAGGGGTATGGTCATCGAGCAGAAGCACCCGGCGGCCGGCAAGGTGCGCACTGTGCGAAACCCGGCGGTTTTTTCCGAATCCCCGCTGGAATACGAGCTGGGCCCGCCGCTGCTGGGTGAGCACACCGATGAAGTGTTGCGGGAGCTGTTGCACAAGGACGACGACACTATCGCATCCCTGCGCGCTAAGGGCGTGGTCTAGCAGGTTGTTGAAAAAGGCATCCTGCCTGTTTTAAAACACGAAAAGCGAAAAATGTGATTTTCGCTTTTCTCCCAAAATCAACGAGTTAGGCGTCGCCGATTTTGCTGGAACATCCATATTCCGGTACCAGGCGTCGAAATTCTTCGAATTTCAACAGGCCCTAGCTTCTCATACCGGGGCGTTTGGACCTAACTCACCGGGTCGGGAGGGGCTTTTGTCCACAAACTGCTAGCCTGAAAGACAGTATGCGCCGCAGCGCCAACAGAAGGGAGGCTTTCACGCCGCCGGTGTGGAAGCCTGGCGAATATGAAGGGACAGCACAGGCCGGTTGAGAATGCGCTTTACATCCAGCTGTGGGCAAAGCGTATCCGGGTGACGGATATAGGTACAGGCGGGATCGTCGACGAGGCGCCGTTGCTGGCGGTACAGGTATCCAAGAACCGGCGCAAAGTCGTCGCCTGGGGGAACCGCGCCTCTTCCGTGCCGGGCCATGGGGTGGAGGTCATCAACCCTTTTTTACATCCGCGTTCCCTGCTGGTGGAACCGGAAGTCGCACAGAAACTTCTCGCACTGATTTTCGCCCGTCTCGGGAGCGGTGGCCTGTTGCCGCCGTCGCCATTGGTAGTGATTCAGCCGATGGAGAAAAACGAGGGCGGTTTGACGGCGGTGGAGCTACTGGGGTTTGAGCATCTGTGCTTGCGGGCCGGCGCGCGCAAGGTCTACGTCTACCAGGGGCCGGAGCTGACCCGCCACACCTTTGACCTCGACAAGGTGGTGGCGGCCAGCCCGCGTCCGGCATCCGATGGGGAAGGCGGTGGCAGTTCCCGGACCCAGTGGGTCTGGATCCTGATCTGGTTTGTCATAATCGCCGCGACCATGATCGCCCAGCACTTCTAGTCGCCCCCTGACACAAAACTTTGGTTTAGAAAGTGGCGTTTTTTGGCGTTCGCGGAAAGGGGATTACATCGCGAATATTGCCCATGCCGGTGATATAGGAAACGATGCGATCGAAACCCAGGCCGAAGCCCGCGTGGGGCACGGTACCGTAGCGACGCAGGTCGCGGTACCAGTCCAGGTGTTCCCTGGGAATTGCCATCTCATCCATGCGCTCGTCCAGCTTTTCCAGGCGCTCCTCCCGCTGTGCGCCGCCGATAATCTCGCCGATGCCCGGGGCCAGCACATCCATGGCTGCTACGGTTTTGCCATCGTCGTTCAGGCGCATGTAGAAAGCCTTGATATCCTTGGGGTAGTTCAACACTATCACCGGCTTTTGAAAATGCTTTTCGGCCAGGTAGCGTTCGTGCTCCGAGGCCAGGTCTATGCCCCAGGCCACCGGGAATTCAAATTTTTCATCGCACTTTTCCAGAATCTCGATAGCTTCCGAGTAGTTGATGCGGGCGAAGTCATTGTCGATGATGTTTTCCAGCCGTGAAATAGCCTCTTTGTCGATGCGCTGGGCAAAGAAGGCCATATCGTCGGCGCGCTCCTCCAGCACCGCCTGGCAAACAAACTTGAGCATTTTTTCCGCCAGATGGGCGATGTCCGCCAGTTCCGCGAACGCCAATTCCGGCTCCACCATCCAGAACTCCGCCAGGTGGCGGGTGGTGTTGGAGTTTTCCGCGCGGAATGTGGGTCCGAAAGTGTAGACCCTGGACAGCGCCAGACAGTAGGCTTCGACATTCAACTGGCCGGATACGGTGAGAAAGGTTTCCTGGCCAAAGAAGTCCCGGCCAAAGTCGATGTCACCTTTTTCGGTGCGCGGCAGGTTTTGCAGATCCAGGGTGCTGACGCGAAACAACTCACCGGCGCCCTCGCAATCGGAGGCGGTGATGATCGGTGTGTGTATCCAGTTAAAGCCCTGCTGGTGAAAAAAGCGGTGGATCGCCTGGGCGATACAGTTGCGCACCCGCACCACTGCGCCGCCGACATTGGTGCGGGGGCGCAGGTGTGCATGTTCCCGCAGGTGTTCCATGGTGTGCCGCTTGGGGGACATGGGGTAGGTGTCCGGGTCGTCCACCCAGCCCACCACATGCACCGTCTCCGCCAGTAATTCGATGGACTGGCCCTTGCCCTCCGAGGGCTTGACAGTGCCTTCGATATCCACGGCGCAGCCGGTGGTCAGGCGCCGTATATCTGACTGGTAATTGTTGATGGAGCTTTCGACCACCACCTGCAGGGGATCAAAACAGCTGCCGTCGTGCACTGCCACAAACGACAGTCCCGCCTTGGAATCGCGCCGGGTTCTCACCCAGCCCTGGATACGCACCCGCTGGCCTTCCCGGTCAGTGGATTTCAAAAGAGTGTCTATGGACTCAACTTGCATTGTTTTGGTTTACCTGATCTCTCGCTGCAATAGAGGCACTGCTGGCAGTCCACCAGCGGCGCCCGCGCCGGGTTACGGCGGGCATATTGACGTTTTGGCGGGCTTAAATCCAGCCCCAAATGAAAGGACGGAAGAGAAGAGGGGAGAGACGCCGCCGCGCGGAGCGGCGACCTTGTTGTGCCTTGGCGCCAATAGGCCTAGCGCAGTCCGCGGCGGCGGAACAGGGGAAGCGGCTGATCGACCGCCGCCTGGTAACTCTCGCTGAAATCCTCCAGCGACTGCAGTATCTGTGCCAGCGACTCCTCTCCCTCGAAAGCGAAAGCGTTATAGCCGCACCGGCGCAGGAAGGTCAGTTGATCCCGCATAAAGGCGCCAATCGCCCGCAGTTCACCGGCGAAGCCATAGCGCTCGCGCAGCAGGCGGCCGGTGGTAAAACCGCGCCCGTCGCCGGCCAGGGGAAAGTGGACTGCAATCAGTGGCAGCTCTCCCGCGTCTGCGGCCACCAGGGATGCGGATTCACTGCTGTCGAGCCAGACTCCCAGCTCCCCTTTGCGGTGTTCCAGGTTCCCGCGCTCGGCCTTCCAGCGGGAGTAGGGCAGTATCACTTTGCCGGGGGGCACCGGTTCGGCGGTCGACAGCTCCTCTTCCAGTTGCAACAGACGCCACTGGTTATCCACCACCGCACCGTCGACAATCAGCCGCTCCGGGTTGGCCGGCTGGGGTCCGGGTGATTTAGCTGGCCTGGGCATAGACGCTCTCCTTGAACGGCTCCAGGCCGATACGGTGGTAGGTATCGATAAACAGCTCACCCTCGCGGCGGGCGCCGACGTAGACATCCAACAGCTTGCGGATCACCCCCGCCACTTCCGCGCGGGAGAAACTGGGGCCGAGCACCTTGCCCAGACTGGCGCGCTCCGATGCACTGCCGCCCAGTTGAACCTGAAAATACTCCTCGCCTTTCTTGTCCACGCCGAGAATGCCGATATGGCCCACATGGTGATGGCCACAGGCGTTCATACAGCCGGAAATGTTCAGGTTCAGATCGCCCAGGTCGTAGAGGTAGTCCATATCGTCGAACTCCCGCTGGATCGCCTCCGCCACCGGAATGGATTTTGCGTTGGCCAGGGAGCAGTAGTCGCCGCCCGGGCAGCAAATCATATCGGTCAGGGTGCCGATATTGGGCGTAGCCAGGCCGTGTCCGCGCGCTTCGCGCCAAACCTCATACAGCTGGTCCTGCCGCACATCCGCCAGTACCACATTCTGGTCATGGGTGACCCGCGCTTCGCCAAAGCTGTAGCGCTCTGCCAGATTTGCGATGGCCTCCATCTGGCTGTCGGTGACATCTCCCGGGGGTACGCCGGTGGGTTTGGTGGACAGGCGCACCGCGCGATAACCGGCTACCCGGTGGGGGTGGGTGTTGCGCTCCAGCCACCGTGCAAACCCCTTGTCTGCGGCGGCCTGAGCGGCCAGGGCGGCATCGCTCTCAGCGCCGTCGAAGTGGGTGTAATCGGGACTGCGGAAAAAGGATTTCGCCCATTCGATGGCCTCCGGGGTCAGCTGGTCGGCGCCCTCTTTGACCAGTTGCCACTCGTTTTCCACCAGGCGGCCAAATTCTGTGGCGCCCATGGCTTTGACCAGTATTTTGATCCGCGCCTTGTACTTGTTGTCGCGACGCCCCAGCTGGTTGTAGATGCGCACTATGGCTTCCAGGTAGGACAGCAGGTGGCGCTCCGGCAGAAACTCGCGGATGCGCTCGGCAATGACCGGAGTGCGTCCCTGGCCGCCTCCCACATAAATCTCAAAGCCGATTTCGCCTTCGCGACGCACCATTTGCACGCCGATATCGTGCACCCGGATGGCCGCCCGATCGGATTTGGCACCGTTGACCGCTATCTTGAATTTGCGCGGCAGATAGGCGAATTCCGGATGGAAGGTGGACCACTGGCGAATCAGTTCACAGTATGGGCGCGGGTCCAGTATTTCGTCCCGGGCCACGCCGGCATAGGGGTCGGACGTGGTGTTGCGGATGCAGTTGCCGCTGGTCTGGACCGCGTGCATCTCCACTTCCGCCAGCTCGGTCAGGATGTCCGGTACATCCTCGAGGTTCGGCCAGTTCAGTTGCAGGTTTTGGCGGGTGGTGAAGTGGGCATAGCCCTTGTCGTAGTCGCGGGTGATGCGTGCCAGGCGGCGCAATTGCCGGCTGCTCAGCAGCCCATAGGGCACCGCGATACGCAGCATGGGGGCCAGGCGCTGCACATAGAGACCGTTTTGCAGGCGCAGGGGCAGGAACTCCTCTTCAGTGAGTTCACCCCGAAGATAGCGTTCCGTCTGGCCGTGGAACTGTTTCACACGGTCTGCCAGGAGGGCGCGGTCCCGGTCGTCATATTGATACATAACAGCTTGATTCTATTGACTTTTTACAAGGGCCCAAAAATCAGGTCAAGGCCCCGCCGAGTTTTCACCGCCGCATAACATACCAGCGCGCTTATACAAAAAATAACAATTTTTTCCGCTATGTTAGTAACTAAAGGTTATATCAGCCGGGGGTTACAGCGGCCGGTCGGTTGCGCAGCGGTTGGGTATTTGGTCTACTTGGCCCACCGCCCTGTAGCGGTGGACCTCAGAAGATAAGAATAATCAGCAATCGGAGTACTGCGATGAATGAAGAGGCAGCTGTAACCAGTGATAGTGACAACCTGGCGGACGCAATCGCGGCAGTGGCATTGGTAGCGATTTTCGTTGCCGTGTGCATCTACTGGGTCGCCATTCAGTAAACCGCCACCTCCCTCGCTGCCCGGGTTCGTGTTGTACCGGGCTGGTTTCCGGCCCTTCCGGGGCCTCCGGATATCGACCCTCAGCCCATATTGGCCAGCACTGTCTTGACCACCAATACCAGGGCGCACACGAACAGGGCGGTGAAAATAACCCCGGCGGCAATGTAGGCGCCGAAACTGCCGCGGTTGAAATCCCGCTGTCGGTTCCTGTCACTCTGCACCCCCACCGCCGCAGCCAGGGTGCTCATCACCACCTGGCCGAAAGAGGGTTTGTGCGGTTTCTGCTGTGAGGATTCCGGTGTTTCTTTCATAGATAGTTTGTCTCCATCATTATTAACCCTGCAATCCAATGGATGATCCCTCACCGCTACTCCTCCAGATTCGGGGCCAGCCAGCGTTTCAGCTCCTCCACCGGCATACCCTTGCGCCGGGCCAGGCTGGCGACCTGGTCGCTGCCGATCTTGCCCACGTTAAAATATTTGGCGCCCGGGTGCGCGAAGTACCAGCCACTCACCGCGGCCGCCGGCGTCATGGCAAAATGCGATGTCAGTTGGACGCCGGTATTCTCCTCCGCATTCAGCAGCCGGAATAGGGCGGCTTTCTCCGTATGGTCGGGACACGCCGGGTAGCCCGGTGCCGGGCGGATACCGCGGTAGGCCTCCCTGATCAGTTCCTCGTTGCTCAGGGATTCGCCCTCGGCGTAACCCCAGTAATCCGTGCGGACCCGGCGGTGCAGATGTTCAGCGAAGGACTCTGCCAAGCGGTCGGCCAGCGCCTTCACCATAATTGCGTTGTAGTCATCGTGGGCGGCCTCGTACTGAGCCGCCAGCTCATCGGCGCCTATTCCGGTGGTCACCACAAAGCCGCCCACATAGTCGGCAACGCCGCTTTCCACAGGAGCCACGAAATCCGCCAGTGAGCGGCAGTGTCCGTCGCCGCCCCGTTTGTTCACCTGCTGGCGCATATGGTGCAGGCGCATCAGCTCTTCGGTGCGGGACTCATCCTTATACACGATGATGTCGTCCCCATCGCTGTTGGCGGGCCAGAGTCCGATCACCGCGCGGGCGCGGAGCAGTTTTTCGTCGATGATCTTTTGCAGCATCCACTGCGCGCTCTTAAATAAATCCGTCGCCGCTTCACCCACCACCTCATCGTTCAGAATAGCGGGATACTTGCCGGCCAGATCCCAGGAGATAAAGAAGGGCGTCCAGTCGATGGTGTCCAGCAGCTTTTGCAGCGGGAAGTCGTCGATCACGGTGATGCCCGGCTGTTTGGGCACGCTGGGCGTGTAACTTGCCCAGTCAAACCTGGGGGCGGCTGCCAGGGCTTCGCTATAACTCAGGCGGGTATCGGTGCGCCGGCGGTTGCCGGAGCGCTGGCGCACCTTGTGGTACTCCTCCCGGACGCCGCTGACAAAGCCGGGTTTCAATTCACTGGACAACAGGCTGCTGGCAACGCCCACCGCCCGGGATGCATCGGCTACGTAGACGGTTTGATCCCGTGAATACAGTGGATCGATTTTCACCGCCGTGTGGGCCTTGGATGTGGTGGCGCCGCCAATCAGCAGGGGGATGTCGAAGCCCTGGCGCTCCATTTCAGCGGCCACGTGCATCATCTCATCCAGGGAAGGGGTGATCAGCCCAGACAGGCCGATGATGTCACAGTTTTTTTCGGCGGCGGTCTGCAGGATCGTTTCCGCCGGCACCATCACCCCCAGGTCGATCACCTCGAAATTGTTGCAGGCCAGTACCACTCCCACAATGTTCTTGCCGATATCGTGCACGTCCCCTTTTACCGTGGCCATCAGGATGCGCCCGTTGGACTGGCGCGGGCCGCTCTTCTCCGCCTCGATATAGGGTTGCAGATAGGCCACCGCCTGTTTCATCACCCGCGCCGACTTCACCACCTGCGGCAGGAACATTTTGCCCTCGCCAAACAGGTCGCCGACCACGTTCATACCGTCCATCAGCGGGCCCTCGATCACCTCCAGCGGGCGGTTTGCCGCCTCCCGCGCCTGCTCTGTATCCTCTTCGATATAGGTGGTGATCCCTTTTACCAGCGCGTGTTCCAGGCGCTTGTTCACGGGCCACTGGCGCCAGCTGAGATCCTCCTTGCGCGCCTGTCCGCTGCCATCGCCGCGGTAGCTTGCTGCTATTTCCAGCAGTCGCTCGGTACTGTCCAGGCGCCGGTTGAGGACCACATCCTCCACCCGTTCCCGCAGCTCTTGTGCCAGGTCGTCGTACACTGCCAGCTGTCCCGCGTTCACTATGCCCATATTCAGGCCGGCCCGGATGGCGTGGTAGAGGAACACCGAGTGAATGGCTTCCCGCACCGGATTGTTGCCGCGGAAAGAGAAGGACACATTGGACACACCGCCGCTCACCTGAGCGCCGGGCAGGTTTTCGCGAATCCAGCGGCAGGCCTCGATATAGTCCACCGCGTAATTATTGTGTTCGTCGATGCCGGTGGCGACGGCAAAGATATTGGGGTCGAAAACGATATCCGAGGGCGCAAAGCCGACTTTTTCCACCAGCAGGTCATAGCTGCGGCGGCAGATCTCGACTTTTCTCGCCAGGGTGTCCGCCTGGCCCGTCTCGTCGAAAGCCATCACCACCACGGCGGCCCCATAGCGCCGGCACAGGTCCGCCCGCTGGATAAATTCCGCCTCGCCTTCCTTCAGGCTGATGGAATTGACGATGGGTTTACCCTGTATGCACTGCAGGCCGGCCTCGATCACCTCCCACTTGGAGGAATCGACCATAAAGGGCACCTTGGCGATTTCAGGTTCACCCGCCGCCAGGTTCAGGAATCTGCGCATCGCCGCGGTCGAATCCAGCATCGCTTCATCCATATTGATATCGATGACCTGGGCACCGTCCTCCACCTGCCGGGCGGCCACCTCCAGGGCGGTGTCATAGTCCTCCTCGAGGATCAGGCGTTTGAACCGCGCGGAACCCGTTACGTTGCAACGCTCCCCCACATTCACAAACAGGGAGTCGCTATCCACCACAAAGGGCTCCAGCCCCGCCAGGCGGAGAGCGGGCTTGGCCATCGGTGGTTTTCGCGGCGGTATATCGGCGACCGACCGGGCGATAGCGGCGATATGATCCGGTGTGGTACCACAGCAGCCGCCGAGAATATTGACGAATCCGCTCTGGGCGAACTCGGTGACAATGGCCGCGGTCTCCTGTGGAGTTTCGTCGTAATCGCCGAACTCATTGGGCAGGCCCGCGTTGGGGTGCGCTGAAACACAGGTGGAGCAGATACCGGAGAGGGCTTCCACATAGGGCCGCAGTTCCGTCGCCCCCAGAGCGCAGTTGAGGCCCACACTCAGCGGCTCCGCGTGGGCCACCGAATAATAAAAGGCCTCGGTGGTCTGGCCGGACAGAGTGCGGCCGGATGCATCGGTGATGGTGCCAGAAATCATAATCGGCAGCTCGGTTCCCAGGTCGTCAAACAGCTGCCTTACGGCGTAGATAGCCGCCTTGGCGTTGAGCGTATCGAACACCGTCTCGATCAGGATTATGTCGCTGCCGCCCTCTATGAGCGCCTGTCCCGCCTCCACATAGTTGTCCACCAGCTGCTGGAAAGTGACGTTGCGTGCCCCCGGGTCGTTCACATCCGGCGAAATGCTGGCGGTCCGCGATGTGGGCCCCAGCACCCCGGCCACCCATCGAGGCTTGTCCGGGGTCGACAGCGCATCGGCGGCCTTGCGGGCTATTTGGGCAGCGGCCAGGTTCAGCTCTGTGACCTGCTCTTCCAGGTCGTAGTCGGCCTGGGACAGGCGGGTGGCATTGAAAGTGTTGGTCTCAATAATATCGGCACCGGCGTGGAGATAGTCCCGATGCAGTTGTTCGATCAGATCCGGCCGGGTGATGTTGAGCAGGTCATTGTTGCCCTTGAGGTCCTGGTGGTGGTCGCCGAAGCGCTGGCCGCGGTAGTCCGCCTCCTGCAGCCCCGCCTGCTGGATCATGGTTCCCATGGCGCCATCCAGAATCAGGATACGCCGGGCCAGGGCGGCGTGAAGCTGTTGAATACGCAGGCGGCGGGAATCTGAAGACATGGAAACACTCTTATTGCGGACCGGGGCGGGCGGCGGCAATCTTAGCACAATCGCCGCGGGTGGCCCCGGTTGCCGGCACTCCCAAAGCCCTCCCCGAGATTGGTATGGCGCCTTGCAGCAGATCAGTGCCGTCGGTGATGACCCACCGGTCTAACCCGTAAGAGGCGGATGCCGCTATTGGGTCGCAGAAAGACACCATTTTCCCGCTTGGCCGGACTAACCCACCTTATTTCGGTGCAGGTTCCACTGCAGGGTCTCAGGGAGTAGAATACCCGACAAGGAAACTAGGTTATTCGGGAAAGCTATGTCAGAGCAGAGCGCAGAATTGAATGTGACCATCACCGAGTCCGCCCAGGCGTACCTGCGTGAGTTGTTGGAAAAACAGGACTGTGAGGGCATTGCCATTCGCATGTTTGTGTCCAGCCCCGGCACTCCCAACGCCGAAACCTGTATCGCCTACTGCCGCCCGGGTGAAGAGCAGGAAGACGATGTGGTTGTGGAACTGGAGGGTTTCAGGGCCTACTTCGAGAATCGCTCGGTTCCCTACCTGGATGAGGCCCGGGTGGATTACGCCAGTGATAAAATGGGCGGCCAGCTGACCATCCGCGCGCCCAACTCGCGCATGCCCAAAATCACTGACGACAGCCCCATCGAGGACCGTATCAATTACGTTCTCTACAACGAGATCAACCCAATGCTGGCTGCCCATGGTGGACAGGTCAGCCTGGTGGAGTTTACCGACGACCACTATGCGGTACTCAGGTTTGGGGGTGGCTGCCAGGGCTGCGGCATGGTGGACATGACCCTGAAGGAGGGCATCGAGAAGACTCTGAAGGAGAAGATTCCGGAGCTCGCCGGAGTGCGGGACGTCACCGACCACAGCGATAAAACCCAGGCCTACTACTGATATCAGGCTTGCTTTTCAAGGGCTCGCGCCGGCCTCCGCCGACGGTGCCATATCCCTGTACCGCGACCCGCTCACTGGGCTTCGAAAAACTCGAATTCGTCCACATTGTCCAGGTAGGCGCCGTCATACCCCGCATTGATAATCCGGTCCAGGTAGGCGCCCTCCCCACCGAACAGTATCTCCTGCCAGGGCTCCAGCCAGTAGCGTACATGGTAGTTTGTTGAAGTCACCGAGACCTGTTCGTCCAGCCAGATTGGGGGATTGGTGAGCCAGAAATCCTCCCAGTAAAAGAGGTCGCTCTGCGCCTGGCCGATACTCATATAGGCCAGCAGCAACCGCTCCCCGCCATCCCGCTTCAGGCGCATCTGCTGCAGCTGCTCCTGGCTGTAGGGTTCGCCATTGAAAAAGAAATCCAAAATCACCACGTCGTAATCCGTATCGGCCACCGCATCCACAAACGCCTGGGGATTCGCAAAGCTGCTCGGATTGATCAATTGCAAAAAATTGCGCGCAAAAGTGAGGTCCTCTATATCCGCCCGGTTTTCCCCCGGGAGCATCGTCGGGTGGGACGGAATTGTATTTAGAAGCCTTTGTGGTGCCGCGAATCCCAAATAATCCGCTTCCTGGTTGAGGCGGATGGACTCGTCGATATTCGCCTCACTGCTGGCAAAATCCGTCACCAGTGCCACCAGGTCCCCGTCGTCCCTGGCAATATTCAGCAACTGCTGCAGATTGTTGGATTGCGCCTCCGGCGTGGGTTGGTCGACTGCCGTGTTGAGCCCGAAAAAAACGCCCTGTTGCGCAATGCCATCCAGTGCATTGAGGTAGGCGGTTTCCGGGGTCCCCGAGGCCTGTCCACTGCTGGTCACCAATGGCAGAGCATCCTGGGGCACTATAATAAAGTCCCTGTCGCGGCGCTTGGCATAGCGACTTATTTCTATCACCAGGTCGCGCATTTCCTGGCGGTAATCGGTGGTAACGCCGTTGTCCGGCAGAAAATCCGGCACGTCGTCAAAATCACAGGCGAAGAGGGGCAATGCCAATAAAACGATTGCGAGGCGTTTTAGCATAGTCTTTTCCTTAAGCAGTGCATTTTATCCGCCCCAGCTTGGTATGGCCGGCTGAATCCCTGTCCACTTATAGGGTGGAGCTGCGCAAACAGGTATTGAGTCGCTGTATAAGCCGCTGAATAGGGATGAAGGGCTGGTGACTGTCGTTTATTCTGTCTATTCATAGATTCCCGGTCAACAGCCCTGGCCGCCCTTAACCTTAATTTACCGAGTTAAATGGGACACACAGATGTGCCACTGATGTCGCTTGCCGGATTAATCCAATAGATTTCAATAACAGCGGCCAACAGTGAATAGCTGTTTGGTGCTTCAGTCCCCACTGGATCTTTGGCCTCCTCCGGACAGGCTTATCCCGACCGGGTATCCAAGTATTGCAGCTTTGGCGGATATTGAAGCAGTGCTGTTCCAAATCTGTCCGCAACAGTCGTTTTGCTAAAAATATTGAATTTTTTTTCAGTTTTACCGCCCCGAATAGCTGATCCGGCTGTCGACCCAAATGGGCAATGCGCACTATTCTTCAGCCATTTGTGGCTTGACCTGGCAGGCACCGCCCATTGGAACGTCAAGCACATATCCAGCGCTTCAGGCTCAGGCGCCAGATCTGCAGATTTTTAGCTGGAGTAGGGAAACCCCTGGCACTGGCAGCGGGCAGGCAAAGAGGCGGCCTTGGCAGGCTGTTGGCAGAGCTTTTTCAGCAGCAATTTTGAACTGTTCGCTTGACGGGAAAGCTTAGGGCAGAGCTGTTGCTACGGTATTGAGGGCAGAACAGAGGGAATTTGTACAAGAAAAAATCTGATCGATTATTTTTATACCGAATTGCTCGCAAATTGGGCCGAAAGGCTTGGCGTGCACACTTCACAATTTGACAGGTCAAATGTAGACTTCCGTGCCATCTACAGGCTTGTGCAGATCCGGTGCGACCTCCTTTTAGTTTGCGCCAGATTGCGAAGCCATTGGGTGTTTGCATAGGACCTGGCGAATCACAGGACTCCGGTCCCCGGTCACTTCTTTTTTTAACTATGGCCCCCGCCTGGCCGTCGAATACTAGGGATAAAGACAGCTTTCTCATGAGTGGTACGACTTGGGTGAGCTTTTTCACGCGCGTCGACCTCCATTTGAGGTCTGTCGACAAAAACAATAACCGGGGAAGTGTTGCTCACCTGGGATATCAAAGGATAAACAGTGTCATTTAGTAAGCCTCTTCTGGTCGCTTTGGCCGCTCTGATTAGTACCATCCTGGCCGGCTGTGACTCCGGTATTTGGGATTCCCCCGCGGCCCAGCTGGAATCCATCCAGGTAACGACGCTGCAGGGCACCTCCACCGATATCTCGCTGACGGTGGGCGACAGTCAGTCATTGACTGCCCTGGGCCGCTACAGTGATGGCAGTACCGCCGATCTCACCAGCAGTGCCAACTGGAATAGCGGTGACCACGCCATCGCCACCGTAGATAGCCAGGGTGAAGTCACTGCTGTGGGCGTGGGCAGCACGACGGTGTCCGCCAGTCAGGATGGGATTGTCAGCAATACGGTGACGCTCACTGTGCCCTCCCTGGAAAAGGTACAGGATGTCACGCTGAATTTTGAGGCCGTCAAGCGTTTTCGTTTTGACTGGACCGAGGTTGCCGGCGCTAGCCATTACCGGCTATTGGAAAACCCCGATGGTATTTCCGGCTTTAGCCCGGTTGGCGAAGAGGTGACAACGGGTACCCTGGCACTGGAAGTGCCCCTCTACGCCCGTACCAATGCGCAATATATCCTGCAAGCTTGTGCCGGCCGGGGTGCTGGGGAGCTGTGTATCGACTCGGATCCCGTCTCGGTCAGCGGCACCCTGGTGGGCAGTATCGGCTACTTTAAGGCCAGCAATACGGACAGGCGTGATGGTTTTGGTTTCTCTGTGAGCCTGAGTGCCGACGGCCATACCTTGGCCGTGGGGGCTCCCGGTGAAAGCAGCAATGCTGTGGGTATCAACCCGGCTGGTCAGAGCAACAACGCTGCCGTTAATGCCGGCGCTGTGTATCTATTTGTTCAACAGGACGGCAGCTGGATCCAGGAAGCCTATATAAAGGCCAGCAATACGGATACAGGCGATAGCTTTGGTGGGGCTGTGAGCCTAAGTGCCGATGGCAATACCCTGGCGGTGGCGGCATCTGGTGAGAAGAGCAATGCCACTGGGGTCAACAGCACTGGCCAGGAGGTTAACCCGTTTCGATTTGCCGGCGCCGTCTATACCTTTACCCGCGATCAAAATGGCTGGGTTCAGCAGGCCTATATCAAGCCCAGTAATACGGATGCAGACATGGGTTTTGGTGGTTCCCTGAGTCTGAGCGCCGATGGCAATACCCTGGCGGTGGGGGCTGGGCGTGAAGACAATCAGGCCACTGGGGTCAGCAGCCAGGGGCCGCGCAATGGCGGTGCCCGCGACTCTGGCGCTGTGTATGTGTTTGCCCAAAATAACGGTATCTGGGCCGAGCAGGCCTATATCAAGGCCAGCAATAGCGAGGCAAATGATCAATTTGGTCTTGCTGTGAGTCTGAGCGCCGATGGTAATACCCTGGCGGTGGGGGCCAACGGTGAAGACAGCCCCGCCACCGGGGTGAATGGCAACCAAGGCAATAGTTTTCGCCAAGCGCAAACGAGCGGTGCTGTCTATCTATTTAGCCGCGATGCTGTGACTGGCTGGAATCAGGAGGCCTATATCAAGGCCAGCAATACCGGTGATGCGGACTTTTTTGGTACGAGCGTCAGTCTGAGCGCCGATGGCAACACTCTGGCGGTGGGGGCAGAGGGTGAAGACAGTAATGCCATCGGAATCGATGCAGACCAACAAAATAATAATGCCTTCAAATCCGGTGCTGTCTATGTGTTTAGCCGCGATGCCGGTACTGGCTGGGATCAGAAGTTCTATATCAAGGCCAGCAATACGGATAGAGACGATGGCTTTGGTGCGGCTGTGAGCCTAAGCGCCGATGGTAACACCCTGGCGGTGGGGACAATCAGGGAAGACAGCCGCACCACCGGAGTCAATGCTAATTCACAAAATAATACTGCCTCCAGCTCCGGTGCTGTCTATGTGTTTCGTCGCAACGCGGGCAGCTGGTTCGAGCAGGCCTATGTCAAGGCCAGCAATACGGACATCCGCGACGAATTCAGTAGTTCGGTCAGTTTAAGCGGAGACGGCACTACCCTGGCCGTGGGTGCACCCAAAGAAGACAGCGATGCCACCGGAATCGGTAATGATCAGAGCAATAGTGCTGATGATCCTTTTGATTATAATGCTGGCGCCGTCTATGTGTACTGAGCCTGGATGCCTGGCAGGCTGTTGCAAAAGTGTTTTTCAACAACCTGCTAGGGGCCAGTGAAAGGGGCAGTTAGTTTCCAAAACCCGGCTATGGGGCTTATCAAGCCGGCAATCCAATGGATGAGGGATCATTCACTGGATTGTCGCCCTTGAAAGCTTGCACCAGCATCCGCCCGGCGGTGACACACTTATGTATCGCATTAACCCGGCAATTTATCCAGCTGCCCGGTGAATAAAATGCGTTTAAAAAACAATTGTTAGACTGGGGCCCGGGGGCCGAACTCCCTGGGTTTTCCCCCTGGTAGAAAGAAGCAGTAAGCCCCTGGATTTATTGCCGGGTTTGCGGACATGCTCCGAAAATCCGGGCGGAGAAAAGCCGAATAAGACTTTTTTCAGTAACCGGTTTTTCTCAGTTGTCCCTTTCTTGATGCTTTCTTGGTGCTTTTGCTCCACACAGTTCAAAGGGCGGGTGTGTGGTTGCTGTTGTTAGTGGGGTCGAATGAAGCAAAATTCCTGCTTTCACGCTGATTTCAGCCAATTAATCAATGACAGGCAATGACAAGCAATTACAGTGGATTACACCGCTAAAAGCAATCGGTTAATTTGCTTTCTTATAAGTATTTTTTGAAAATAAAAATAGCTATAATGCGCCGCGCACAAAGAAGCACAATATTCAGTCCTTAAAATAGCCGGCTAATATTTTAATAGTGAGGCAGGTCGGGATGTTTAGATAATAGATTTACAAATAGCTGTAAGGGGGTATGGTGAATAGGTTTTCAATGTATTTCGGTAGGAAATCCCTAAACCTGGCGATTTCTTTTTGTATCTTAATATTGGCAGCGGGTTGTGAGGATAACCGCCGGCAAAATACAGCAAATACGCAAAGCGTGGGCGAGGATTCGCCGGAGGCTGAATTGCGCGAATTAGTCGCAGCCAAAGGCTTAAGCGGCGACCCGACGGAGGGGCGTGTTCTTCCCACTATCGATGATCCTGTCGCCCAACTGGGAATGAAGCTGTTTTTCTCCAAGGCGTTGGGCGGTGATATGAATGTGGCCTGTGTTAGCTGCCATCACCCGGTGCTTGGCGGTGGTGATGATTTATCCTTACCCATTGGAGTGGATGCTGAGATCGTGGATCTTCTGGGCCCAGGCCGATTTCACAGCATGGCCGGAGAGCATTTTGACGGTGGCCCAACGGTACCCAGAAACGCACCCTCCACCTTTAATATCGGATTGTGGGATCAGGTCCTGTTTCACGATGGACGGCTTGAAAGCCTGGGCAAAACGGCAGGTGCCAATGGCGACGACAATATGGGTATCCGCACACCGGATGTGAGTTTTGGTGAAGCCGATCCGCAGGCGGGTGATAATCTCGCTGTCGCGCAGGCGCGATTCCCGGTGACTTCACCGGAAGAAATGAAAGACTTTGGCTTAATGGCTGGCACTACCAACGCTGAAGTGCGTGCATTTTTGGCGCAACGAGTTGGGGGTTATGGCACACCGCCCGGTGGGGCATTATCGCCAAACGAATGGCTGCTTGAATTCCAGGCGGCCTTCAATGATGTTGACAGCACTGCAGAGGAACTGGTCACATTCGAAAATATCACCAAGGCCATTGCCGCTTACGAGCGATCCCAGGTGTTTGTTGAGACACCCTGGAAAGCCTATGTTCAGGGGGATAGTAGCGCGATTAGCGATAGTGCAAAGCGGGGCGCATTGGTTTTCTTTCGCAGTGTCGACGAGGGCGGGGCGGATTGCGCTTCCTGTCACTCGGGCGACTTCTTTACCGATGAACAGTTTCATGTTGTGGCCATGCCGCAGATAGGCCGCGGTAAAGGTGATGGAACCTATGGCGATGATGATTTTGGCCGCTTCAGGGAAACCGGTGATGAAAAAGACAAGTATGCCTTCCGGACACCTACTCTGCTCAATACCACGGTGACCGGTCCCTGGGGACATGCCGGCGGATACACCAGTTTAGCAGCCGCGGTGCGTCACCATTTAAACCCCCAGGCAGCCCTAAATTCCTATGATTGGGCACAGCTGGATCCAAACATTCAGGCAAGTAATATGCTTGAAAACACGCAATTGGCAATCGACAAGCTCCAGGCAAATCGCGCCGATGGCATAGCCGGTTTGCAAAATGTGAGCCTGGATAATCAACAATTTACCGATTTGATGGCATTTTTGGAGACACTGACGGACCCTTGTGTTGAAGACCGCGTGTGTATTGGCCAGTGGATCCCGGATGCGGGTGATACCAACCCGGATGCGTTGCGCGTTAATGCTATCGATTACAATGGCAATTTCTTATAACTGGATGTCATGGAAAAAGTGAAGGGTCGGTTTGCTACTCGCAGGCGATTCTCGTTTTTCGTGCTAATTTAAATCTCAACCAGGTAAGGGCGGCTGCTATCCAAGTGCGAAAGCAGCCGCTATTTTTTTGGCGGGTGGGATTTTTTTGAAGTTAGGAAAACTGCGACATTTCAGGCCGGATTGTTCGATAGTATCAGAAAGATATGGTGATCGGTATACGCCTCTAAGCTGTCCAATGAACTTGTAAATTCAGGCGATAACCGCAGAGGTCTTCAACGACCTTGATTTTTACCAAGTTCATTCTTGGTCATATTGGTTTGTCACAGTGCCCGTTGCATACCGAATCCAAGCGGGCCTACTTGTGGTGTAAGTCGGCCACCACGACCAAACATAAGATTAGGGTGAAAGATATCTTTACGAAGCAGCAGAGTACTGAATGCGCCCTCCTGGGCTATCAAATGGGGACCCGCCCGGCTCGCCAGGGTGAGAGCGACGCGGCTCAACAGACTGGTTTCGCCCACCTGGGCACCGATAATCACTGGAATCCCCAATTCTCTGGCGCGGTCAAGGATTTCAATGGACCTTAGCAGGCCACCCAGTTTTGATACCCGCAGATTCAGCAGCCAGGGCTGCGGAGTAAAAGGTTTCAGTTTTTTCAGGCATCCCAGGGTCAGGAAACTTTCGTCAAGGATAATTTTGCATCCCACAGCCGCTGCTATCTCCGCCATTGCCTCGTAGTCGTCTGCCTGCACAGGCTCTTCCACTGCGTAGAGCGGTGACCCCAGTCTTTTTAGATAGTCGATGGCGGTGGCACTGTTGTGCCAGAGGTTATTGCCGTCCAGCCGCAGGCGATATTTAACTGCTTTTCGGCGGAGGGCGGCTATTTTGACATTGTCGGCCCCGAAATCCCCGCTGAGTTTGAGCTTAAAGTCCCGGATACTCAGTGACAGGTAGCCGTTGAGCATGGATTCGAATGCTGGTGGTGAAGAATTATCCAGCACTGCGCTATAGCGAAATTCCCGCCCGGTAATCGAGGGCAGCTCCAGGCATTGTTCCACGGACTTGCCGGCGGCGCGGGAAAATGCATCTAACAGTGCCAGTTCCAGTGCGCACCAGGCTGCGGGGTTTTTGTCTATAAATATGCGGTTACACTGCACCCAGTGTCGCAGACTTTTCATATCGCTTACTTGTGCAACAACTTCTGCCATTACGTACTGACAAAAGGCCATCGCCGTCTGTAAGTTTTCTCCAGTAACATAGCTTCGCGGGCAGGATTCCCCAAACCCTATCTGACCTTTTTCCAGCTCTACGCGCACCAGCAGGGTCTCAGTGTGATCCCGGGTGGCGGATGCGTGGGAAAAGCTCCGCCGGAAGGGAGTTTGCAGTAGTTCCGGTGTGATACTGCGAATAGGATAGCTACAGTGCATTGCCTCTTAACCTCGCTTTTACTCACCCGCAGCCAGCAGGTAGTGGTCGCCAAAGTTGAATCGGTTTTCTCTCATATATTGCAGGCACAGGTATTTCAGCTGACTCTCTCGCTGACCGGCATCCAGAAGCGCACGCCGATAGTGTTTCCAGGTGCCGGGAGACAGAAATTGGACATGGACAGAGCCCAGGCGACCACTGGCCCGCTTGCATCGGTATTCAATATTGTGCGAGCTCAGGGCCTCATCCAGGTATTTTGCCAGTCTGGGCTCCGGGTCATCCCATGCCCGAATCGGGTCTCCCGCCTCCAATAAGAGTCGGTAATGGCTGCGTTCCTCATCGGCCAACATCAGGAAAAAGCGGGCGGATAGATCAAATGCCCGCTCGCAATCCGCTACCGCCTGCAAAACCTGCTGTTCGGATAGCTTCTCCCCGGTGATGTTGGTTACGCCCCGGCCTTTTTGTATAAAGTTCAGGCTGGGGGTTTGCTCAAATCTGCCATCTACCTGGACGATATCATTCATAAAGTAGCGGTAGAGCCCATTAAAATTAGTCACTATGACATAATATTGTTGCTCCTCCTGCAGTTGATGCAACAGCAGGTACTTTTCCTTCCCCTCACTACTGTTGGCTTCCCAGTCCGATCGTTCAACGAATTCGAAAAAATTCTGTTGCAGGCAGGGGAGCTGTCGGTAGCAACGATCTTTATTTTGTCCAGTACCAGCGGTTGCGGTAACGGTGCCACGTAATTCGGTGGCGATATAGCCTAGGTCCATCAGGTGCGTGTCGGGACTCATGGTCTGCCGGAGGTTTTTGATGGGAATGCCACAACTGCCACCGGTCCAGGTGACGACCAGCTTAAGCCCGGGCCAAATGTCGTTAAATCCGAGTTTGGGCCTGGTACTGAACAGTGTTTGCAGTTCCGCGATACGGCTCTCCCTGGCCAGTCCCTTTTTTTGTATCGCCTTCTCTATGTATGCGGGCAGCAACCCGGTTCTGGTTTTTCCCCGCACTGCATCGAGTAATTCCCAACGCTGTTCATTGAGTATTTCCAGTAGCATTAGTAGTGTCGATGGATTGGCGGTGCCCAGGCAGGAGATGTGTTTTTCACAAAGACTGATTCTCAGTATTTCCCGGTAGCGAATCTGGTGGTCTTCGATATCGAATAGCTCCCGGGGGAGCACATATTTTTTTTGCGCCAACCGGGACATGCTCTGAGCCACCAGGCCGGAGGTTGAGCCATAGGCGGCGCCTCCGGGCAGATAGCCCTCGACGGATGGGCTGGTGATTGTCAACAGTTTTCCCCGGTAGGCCTCAGGGCAAGCCTGGTAGATACAGTATCCGGCGAGTTCCTGGCTCGCTTTCAGCATGGCCAGTGCTGTGTTGCCAACGGGAATGAATTTGGCTGCGCCGGTGGTGCCACTGGTTTTGGCGTAGATAATGGGGCGGTCGGCGGTGACGCAGGGAGTGCCGGCCTCCCTTTGCCGGCGGATATAGGGTTCCAGGGTGTCATAGGTCTGCAGCGGCACCTGACGCTTGAAGTCGGCGTAACTGCGGATTTGCGCGAAATCAAATTCCCGTCCAATCTGGGTGTTGCGATTGTGTTGCAGAATCCTGTTCAACAGCTTCCACTGGGCGACTTCCGGTTGCTTTAGGTCGGCGAGAAACGGAGCCCAGAGCCGTTTTCCGGTCAGCCATATCCTCAGCTTGAGTCCGGTGTTCAAAAGTAGATTGCCGCATGGCGTTATTACCCGGTGGCAAAGCCACGCCCGGATGATACCGGTATCAAAGCGGTAAGGATTTGGGTGATTGCGGATTCCAACGGCATCAGGCGTTCTATGTTCCCTATTTGTGGGTAAATAGCGGGTTCCAAAGACGCTGTCCCAGATAATGAGGTTGTTGCCGAAATTGACTTGCGCAGCTTGCGGGTCCACATGATGGTGCCAACGGTGTAACTCGCCACCACTGATCAAGTGGTTTAATGGACCGAGGCGGATATCGAGATTGCCGTGCTGGAAAAATCCGTTGGTGGCATAGAACAGGAAATAGGCTGCCAGTACCTGAGGTTCCACCGCCAATAGCGCGAAAGGTGCCGTATCCAGTAGATATTGCATGGATTTCTCCAAGGGGTGGAAGCGGGCAACACTCAGGGCATAGAGCTTTTCAGTTTCGTGGTGCACGGCATGAAAACGCCATAGTAGGGGAATCTTGTGGCAGGCCACATGCAGCCAGTAACGGAGGAGATCCGCTATAGCCACCATAAGCAGAAGCTGGACCCAGACAGGGCTGCCGTGTGGCCACAAAAAGCTGGGGACTGCTGCAGATGCCCCAGCCCATGTGGCCAATGCAATTGACAGTGCGAGGGCCAAGCCGCGTGGCAGCATTACTTGCACCACCAGCATAAACACAGCGTCAATCTTTAAGTCACTGATGCTGGGCTGCCAGTCGCCCCGAAGGGGAATGACTCTCTCCAGCAGCAGAACACACAACAGTGCACCTCCAGCGGCGCCTGTGGATGCCGCAGTGGCGGACAGTCCCGCGGCCGCAAGACCTGAAAATCCCGCGAAACCCAGTAACATCACGACTGGGTATGCTGAAGCTGCCAATAGTTGCTTGCGGGATATCATCATTGAGATCCTCTCAAATGAAACCGAGCTACTAGTCCCAGATAAGCAGCCAATACCATATGGAAGAAGCTCGGCAATGCCAGTTGGAACCAGCGGATATGGGAAAGGTTGAAAAGGGCAGTCAAAAACCGCAGACACATCACGCTGAAATAGGTAAGCGCGAGATACATCAGAACCCTGCCCAATACCGGACTGGGCCGAATACCGGGTAGAGATCGGCAGAGGTGCACCATGCCCCAGAGCAGTAAGCACTGGAGGACGAACAGCTGCGGGTAGGGAATCAGGCCACTGGACCAGGCGTCGAATTCTGGCAGTGGCGCTGCGGGCCAAAGCAGTTCCAGGTACTGAGCTGCAACCCGCAGGCCAAACAGCAGCACAGCCAACCCCAACCAGGGCCTTAATCTTACGGCCACCGACTGGTGCCTTCGATGTGCTTTCATATGCCAGCTCCCTTTTTGTGCGGTTTTCACCACCCTAGAAAGCAGAATCTCGAAAAACAATACTTAAGACCATTGGTATTGAATGTTGCTACTATTTGTGCTGTATTGCGATACTCCCGGCGGCTGTTCCCGGGACAATCCATGTACTGGCGTGACGCGCCCGGCGCGGGAGTGTGACTGAAATGAAGGAAAGCCAATCACTGGTGAGAACCCTAAAGCAGTGTCTTAAGGCGCATGGCCTCACCTACAGGGATATCGCCCAACAGCTGGCGCTAAGCGAGTCCAGCATCAAGCGGACCTTTGCGGAAGAGACTTTCTCCATGCGTCGGCTTGAGCAGATATGCGGCTTGTTGGATATGTCGATTTACGACCTCGCCAAGCTCAATCGATCTGCCGAAGACGAGGTGAAGAATGTGCTTACCCATGACCAGGAGCAGGCGCTGGCACACGACGAGCGACTCTTTATCGGCTTTCACCTCGCCATCAACGGCTGGACCCTGGAAGAGATACTCGAGTTTTACGATTGGGGTGAGTCCGAGGCGATAGGAATGCTTGTGCGCCTGGACAGGCTGGGGCTGATAGAACTGCTGCCGGAAAATCGCATCAAGTTGAGCACCAGCAATGTAATTCACTGGAGGAAGAATGGACCGGTGCGCCGCCGATACGAACCCCAAGTGCGGGATGAATTTCTCCGTGCATCTTTTGCAGAAAAAGATGCAATGATGATTTTCGAGACAGTTGAGCTTTCAGTTGCCTCGACTACCTTGATTTCCCGCAAGATGGAGCAGCTGGTACGGGAAATCAACGAACTCGCAGATTTGGACAGCACATTGCCTATAAGCCGCAAGGAGAGCTGGGGCATGGTACTGGCGATGAGGCCATGGGTGTTTTCACTGGCGAAAAAGTTTCAGCTATAAACCCGGGTGTCCAAAGCTGGTCGCTTCCCTTATGTAGCTAGTGCTGACTTAAATGGCTTTGTAGCTATTTGTCGATTTTAAGTGCTCTTATCAACTTAAGGCTACTGGCATCATCTTACGCTCTGCACATCAAAAACCTGCATACGCAATAGAGCCGGCTGGTTCGCGAAAGTGTCGATTCTTCCAGGCTCCCTGGCCTAAGGAACCAGAATTTCTCCAGTGTGAAACTTTTGTGAAAAATTTCCTAAAAAGCTTTGCGTATTTTTCTACATTGCACGTCCTAGACAGATATCGGATCCAGCCGATCCGGTGTCTGGTACGGAGTCGGTGCCGCCCATGTGATGGGTTGCCTGTCTGAATCCCGGTTTTCTGTAGTGTTTGTAAGAGAAAGACCTGTGAGAAAAGTAATTCCCGCTATTGCTGTCCTGGCGATCGGAGGCTATTTAGCCTGGACAAAATTTAAGCCTGATGTTCAGCCGGTTACCGCGGCAGATGAAAAATCAGTACCCGTCAAGGGAGAAGTTCCTCCGCAGGCTGGTCTTGTGGACAGTGCAGGAGAGGATTCCATTACTGCCGAACCTGTAGAAGTTGTCGGGGAGGGGGAGAAAATCCTGTGGGCGGAGTCACAGCTGGCGAAGGAGGTCCTCCATGAAAATGGTCGCCTGCCGGTGGACCTGAATGGAGAAACCTACCTGGAGATAGATGTAGAGCTGCTGAATAGTCTCACAGTTGGGGACTACCTCGATATCTCTATACCCGGGGTAGAAGGCATTCACAGTGCCCAGGTGGGTGCTGTTGAGGAGCATGCCAGCGGGAATAAAAGCCTGCAGATGAACTTTCCCGGTTTGACCCGTTTGCACGGCGCTACCTTCACCCTGGGCCGGAACGCCGTATATGCCCAACTGAACCTTCCATCCGGTTCCTATTCCCTGGAGGCCCAGGGTGGCTATGCCTGGGTCGCTCCCAATGGTGCATTGATCCAAAATCATGTGGAAAAGCACGATGCAGATCTATCCTCCGACGCATCCCGTGAAAAGACCTGGAAGGACGAGGATGTCCCGCTCAACGACTTTGATTAAGGCAAGAATTGATTCGGGGCAAATTGCCGCGGATTGATGCACAGGGCAAAGGGACTGGCCCCGCAAATCCTGCAAATACCGGAAGTCTATCTTCACAGGCGATCAAAAGTCACGGACGGTCTTTTGGTCGAGTCAGGGTATTAACAAACGCATTGCCGACACACTATCGCGAAGCCGGTGCTCTATCTGGCTGTCGGGAAACGGCTATGCGTTACTTATAACAACAGGAGTCAACAATGAATCTCAAGAAAAGCCTCGCTGCCTTGGCTGCGGCATTGACTGTTTCCAGCGCAGTAACAGCGGAAACAGTGGATATTGCCATTATGTACACTTCGCCTGCGGCGCAGCATACTGGTGATATTTCAGCCAAGATTGATAATTACATCAGCTATGCCAATAACTCTTTCAGAAGAAACGGTATAGATATTCAGCTGCGCCTGGTGGATACCTGGCGCGCGACGTCGTCGGACCTCCGGGTGAATGAAGACACACTGGATCTGATTACCTTCCACCGCACTGTCAACAACTGGCGTGCGACAGAAAGAGCGGATATGGTGGTTTTCCTGGGCAAGGCGGAGAAACAGGTTATTGACGGCAGCACCTACACCACCTGCGGTATCGCCTGGGTAGGCAGGGGAGCAAATGGCTCCATGTATTCCAGTGCCCGTGATCGCGCATACAGTGTCACCGGTGTTGACTGTGGCTACAATACCTTCGTACATGAGCTGGGTCACAATATGGGGTTGACCCACTCCACCAAACAGGGTGATACAACCGGTGGTGTTTACTCCTACGGCCTGGGCCACGGTGTGGACAATAAGTTCTCCACCATCATGGCCTACCCGTGGCGCTATGGAGCCAATGTAACCCAGTATGACTGGTTTTCCGATCCGGACTGGTTCGAGTGCGGCGGTCTGGCGTGCGGTGAAAGGCGCAATGGTGTGGATGTATCCAACGCCTACCGGGCCCTGCGTCCCATAGTGGATGATATCGCCTCCTACTATTAATGCTCTGGCTGCTGCCTATAGGCAGCGGCTGCGCAGTTATCCGGTCTTTGACTGAAAGAAAACCAGGGCGCTCCCTGGTTTTCTTTCCGCTACGAAGCCAGCCAAACCTCTATTCATCGGCCCGCAATCGCTGTCGGTAGGAAGCGCACTTTGCAGACCCGTAATGCCCAGAGCTGCTATCCGCTGGCAGTCTGCATCATTCTGTACGTCTGTTGTCACTCCATCTGTAGGAGATGGAGCTGCGTGTGGCTCAATTCACTGACCAATTCCCCCTCCCCGATAACCTTATCCGCAAACCTGAAGCAATATAAACCTAGATCTGACTAACTGGTAGCTGTGATTACCGGATCGGTGAGCGTCGGTAAAAGGATGACGTATCCGGTTTCGAAGAGTTAGAACTGTCAACATTGACCTCTATCTACTGAGGTCGGATAACTTCCAGGAAGTTAAAATCAAAGTTTGGCAATAAGTAATAGTGTGAAGTATGGATTACTTATGGCGTACAAACTTCGACTTTATTCGGCTTAGTGTGTTTAAGAATTAAGATAAGCTTACTATCTAATTATTTATAGATTTTATGCCATAGTTGCTAAAACTGTTTTCCATAAACACGAAATCATAGATTTACCTCGAGTCAAAACACAATCACTCGATGCTTATAAGTGTTGTTCACAAATAATTAAAACAAAAAACATCTCTCTTGCGTTTTTAGTCTGTTTAATGGCAAATGTGACAGAATAAAATATTTATTTATGAAAATGTCTTATAAATAAAAAATTATTCGTTAACGAATATAAAACAAAGAAAAATGTAGATTTTTTTTCCGCTTGCTAGTACAAATTATCTGTGCGGGAGAAATCGCGCAACCTGAAAATTTAAGAAAGAAACTGAAAGAACATGAAAGAATCATGGACGTGTTATCCAAAAATAAATTAGGTTGGGATATCGTTTGGAAAGTATCAATTGTTACTTGTTAAGTGTCTGTGATTGGTTAGATAACTGAAAATCTTAAAATATTTCTTTGAATTTTTTAAGATAGAAGAATTGTATTTTTAATTTGATCCTATATGGATACTATTGACATGAAAAATAGAAGATAAAAATTTGGTTATAAGGTATAAAAAATTAGCTATAAGCCATTATGGGACTGTTTTGACATATAGATGTTCAAAATTATCAATTTTGAGAAAAATTATAATTAGCAGATATTCAAAATATGTAACGCAACTTACCTAATTATTACAAAAGTCTTGAAATAAAAGTTTCATCTCTCTCGGACTGGCTAATTATAGCCTGTGCCAGGGCGCTGTTTGCCAGATATAAAGTTGGGCTGAGTCTAAAAATTGAAATCAAGAAAGAAATAAAAAGAATGGATATGACTGATGTTAATTAGTTCCGGGATCTTTATTAAAGCAATTTTTGGGCAGCCGTTGAGTGAAGCAGATTTTACCAGGCGGGGCTTTAACTTGAACAGCTGTTCAAGAGATCGACTGGAGCTGGTCGCAAAAACGGTTCTTCGCGCCTATAACACCGCCCTAGAGGAGGGCTATTCATCGAAGCTGGTACAATCATTAAGAGCAACGCGATCGGAACTGAACGGGTTTTATAGCGAAGGCCTTGCGATGGGGCTGTTTTTGCGCAACGCCATTAAATTTTTTCGCAGTAGTGAGTTTTTTGATTTTATCGAAAATGAAGGCGCACCGCACAGCTATATGGCCTGTGTTGGCGCTGGATTAGCTGTGGGTGCAGTGGGCTTGCCCTACAAACGTTTTATGGACAGATTGAGCCCTCTATACGGCAGTCTGGTTATAAATGGGATTGGTTTCTACCATACCTATTTCAAGGCTCAGGCCAGCGTTTTTGAGCAATATCTTCCCAGAGGATTTGCCTCTAAAACTACTGGTAAACCAGTGCAGAATAACCTTTACATGGCCCAATACTACGCCGGTGCCGGTCGTGCCCTTTGGTTTATTTCCGGCGCGGATCCACATTCTCTCGAGCAATGTCTGCTGCATTACCCTGAATCGGTGCGCGCTGATCTCTGGTGTGGTATTGGCCTGGCCTGTGCCTATGCCGGCAGTATTGACGAAGCGGGAATTGCCTCATTAATCGCGATAGCGGGGGAAGAGCGCTATCAGAATGCGCTTCAGGTTGGGGCGGCACTTGCCTGCCATACGAGAATTCGTGCCGGCAATGCGGTAGAGCATAACGACCTCGCCGCAAATTGCCTGAGTAATAGCAGTGCCAGTCAACTGCATGCAATTGCAGTGAAAGCAATGGAGGGATTGGAAAGTACTGCAGAGATTGGACAAAAATCAAGTTGGGATGTCTGGCTGGAACGTATGGCTACAGTGCTATCGGAGGGAGGAGGCGATTATGCTTCCCAGGAAAGACAAGTTAAAAAAATAGCCAATGTGAAGTAGGGAGTGTAATGATGAGCCGCGTAGTTGCCATTTTTGTGATTATTTCCTGGATCGGTTTGTATGCCTTGGTTCAGCTGCCTTCTGTTAGCACAGAGGAAAAGCAAGCGCTGATAGAACGATTTGACTTTCGTCAATCTGCGGTTCCTGTGGACAACAGGATTCCGGCCGGTGACCGGCTGCCTGTGAATCCGGCTTTAAAACACATAGAGCCCTGGATATCCACGGTCGGAGCCAGCATCGCAGCCCTTGATTTGGACCTGGACGGATTGGAAAACGATTTATGTATTACTGATCCCCGTACTCGCAGCCTTTATGTGGCACCGGCAATGGCGACGGATCAGCGTTTTGCGCCTACCACCTTGCTGGTTGTCAATCGGGATTTCAGCGAGGCATCGTTTCCCAGTGGCTGTCGAGTGGGGGACTTTAATGAGGATGGCCTGGCAGATATCCTCGCAATATTCTTCGGACGCTCACCGATAATATTAATGCAAAAAGGCGATACAAATCTTCCCCTGGAGCAGAGGTTTGTCAAACAGGAACTGGTAACAGGTGATGTACAGGACTGGTATACATCGACGGCAACCCTCGCGGACCTGGACAACGATGGTCATATCGATGTGATTTTGGGAAATTATTTCCCCGATGGAAATAGTGTTTACAACGCAAACAGCACACACTACCCAAGCTTCCACAACTCCCTCTCGAATGCCGATAATGCCGGTAGCAACCGGATTTTTCTATGGCAAAAGTCGAACAGTGGTTCGGAGCCGTATGTGGAATTCAAGGAAACGGATTCCGGGATGCCGGAAGGAGACGATGAACGCTGGACTCTGGCTATAGGTGCCGCCGACATCAACCGCGATGGTGCCAGTGATTTGTATATCGCAAATGATTTCGGTCCCGATGGCATGTACCTCAATGAGTCTACTCCCGGGAGTCTAAGTTTTAGGCGCCTGACAGGTAAAAAGGGCTTTTCCATACCCAAATCAAAAGTGTTGGGGCACGACTCCTTCAAGGGAATGGGTGTGGACTTTGGGGATGTAAATCGCGATGGTTACTACGATATATTTGTCAGTAACATTGCCGGTGAGTGGAAGCTGGAAGAGGGGCATTTTTTATGGATGAATACCGGTGATAGAGCGGCAATAGACAAAGGAATTGCTCCGTTCGTGGAAAAATCCAGTTCCCTTGGAGTCGCATACAGTGGCTGGGGCTGGGATACAAAGTTTGCGGATTTTGACAATGATGGAGTCCTCGAGGCGCTTCAGGCAACAGGATTTTTCCGTGGAAAGGTCAATAAGTGGCCGGAATTACACCAGTGGTCGATGAATCTGGACCCACTGCTGAGCGACCCTAAAACCTGGCCAAATATGATTGGTGGAGACATCAGTGGGGATGAAGGAAACCCCTTCTATGTAATGTCCAGTGAAGGACACTTTGAAGATATCAGTGAAGAACTTGGTGTGGCTGGCCCCTGGCTGAGTCGCGGCTTTGCGATTGCCGATATTGATGGAGATGGGGATCTGGACTATGCCGTTGGCAACCAATGGGAAGATCATTATTTGCTACTGAATGAAACAAACAATGACAACGGTTTTTTGAGTCTTTCCCTCCTTTTACCCCTGGATAGCAATAGCGGCTTTTCTTCCTCTCCACGTCATCCTCTGGCGAGGGAGGGTACGCCGGCTGTCGGCGCGGAAGTCACGGTTACCGGGCCGAAAGGTGAAAAATTTATTGGTTTTGTCGATGGCGGCAACGGTCATGCGGGTGCGCGCAGTAAGTCGGTACATTTTGGTTTGGGTGCCGTTTCTGAAGATGAGGAGGTGAGTGTACAGATTCGCTGGCGCAATCGCCTTGGGAAATTGAACAACTGGGAAGGTAAGTTGCCAGTCGGACAGCATACTATTTTACTGGGCAACCAGGACCAGTACGCCGCAAATACAGATTTTTGAACGGATTAAGGATGGATACTGTGAGCATAATTAAAGATTTATTTGTGGGTCCGCCAAACCTGAAGATGGCGTTAATCAATAGCGCAAGCCTGGCTACTGTGTTGACGATTTTTGGTCACGCTTTTTTAGGCTTTGAGCAATCTTTGATGCAGATGGTGGTCGCGCTGTTGGCGGGATATTCTTCAGCTATTTTATTTGAATATATTGATGCTAAGTGCTTGAAGAGACGCCCACGCTATCTGGGCAACGGCTGGAATGGCTTTGTTTTTTTCATGTTGGCCCCCCACATGACGGCGATCACTATATCCTTCCTGATATATGTAAATGACAGCCTCCTGATGATGGTATTTGCAGTAGTCCTGGCGATTGGTTCAAAACATGTTTTTCGATTTAAAAATGGTGAGCGTTATCAACATTTTTTCAATCCATCTAACTTCGGTATAGCAGTAATCTTTTTGGCAGCCCCATGGGCAAATATTATTGTATATCAATTCACTGAGACCTACAGTGGATTTTGGGATTGGTTGGTCCTGATCGTTATTGCATTGTTGGGTATGCGAATGAACTTGTTTCTTACCAAACGCATGGCGATCATATTGGCTTGGGTGGCAGGTTTTTTCCTTCAGGCCTTCCTGCGCGGTCAATTATACCCCGTACAGATGGCAGCTGAAATTACTATGGTTACAGCGCCTGCATTCGTACTTTTTACTTTCTACATGATTACCGATCCAATGACTTCGCCTAGCAAGCTTATGGCGCAAATTGCGTTTGGTTTTTCTATCGCCATGGTGTATGGAATATTGATGTATTTCCATGTTGTTTTTGCCATATTTTTTGCCGTAACCATCGTTACCGGATCACGTGGTTTGTATATCATGACCAGCCTGTGGCTGGAGCGACAGAGGACGCAAACCAATCTAACAGGTAGCGCAGTACCTTCGTCCTGATTGATGTTTGCACTATAAAACTAAAAATTGTCTTGCGGGTTTATAGGAGAAGACAAGGTGAGAGAACATAGCTCAGTAGCTATTGTTGGGATTGACTGCCGATATGCGGGTATACACAATAAAAAGGATTTTTTAGATACTGTATTGAATCTGCGCCAACAATTTCGGCGTGTTCCAGAACAGCGTCTTAATCTGGACGACTACCACAATTCTGACAGAAGCGCTAAAGATCATACTTATTCAACCCAGGCTGCGGTGCTCAATCAATATACATTTGATCGGCTGAGTTATCGAATTGCTGAGTCAACTTTTCGGCAAACAGATATGACACACTGGCTGGCTCTGGATGTGGCCAACGGTGCCCTGGACGATGCTGGCTTTCCCAATGGCATTGGCCTGAACAAGGAGCGTGTAGGTGTTGTAGTGGGGAACTCACTAGCCGGTGAATTTACCCGTGCCAATAACATGCGTTTGCGATGGCCCTATGTTGCGCGTGTCGTGAGTCAAATCTGGGAACAGCAGGATTTGGGGTTGGGGATAGAAGCCAAACACCATTTCATGCATGACCTCGAGATGCTGTACAAGAGTCCCTTTCCAGAGCCGGACGCGGATAGTTTGGCGGGGGGGCTAGCCAATACAATTGCCGGGCGTATCTGCAACTACTTTGATTTCAATGGCGGTGGTTTCACTGTCGATGGCGCCTGCTCTTCCTCGTTGCTCGCCGTTACCCAGGCCTGTGACGCACTACAGGCCGGAGGATTTGATGCAGTAATCGTCGGTGGTGTGGATTTGAGTATCGACCCGTTTGAAATCATTGGCTTTTCCCGAACCGGTGCGCTGGCTCCCGAACAAATGCGGATCTTTGATCAGCACAGTCAGGGGTTCTGGCCCGGCGAGGGCTGCGGAATGATAGTGGTCATGTCTGAGGAGAAGGCACGCCGGCTCGGCTGTAATATTTACGCCACAATACAGGGTTGGGGGGTGTCCTCGGATGGTGGCGGTGCAATTATCCGACCTAAGGCTGAAACCCAGGCTCTGGCTCTGAATCGCGCTTATGAAAAGTCCCCCTATAACGCCGGGACAGTGAGCTACTTTGAAGGACATGGCACCGGTACAGCGGTGGGCGATGAAGCTGAATTGCGGGCTGTGTTAAGCCTGTTGCGAAAGACTGATCGAAACGAAGCCGCTTATATCGGTTCGGTAAAGCACCTGATTGGCCATGCCAAGGGCGCTGCGGGGATCGCGGGTGTGATTAAAGCGGCGCTGGTATTGAAGCACAGAATCCTCCCTCCCGGCATTCCCACTGATACGCTGCACCCCCTGCTTAAAGACAATCCCCTGTTATTGAAGCGATCCGACCGGCTTCTGGCCTATGAAGGCTCTGAACCTTACCGTGCAGGTGTTTCTTCCATGGGATTCGGGGGCATCAACACCCACTTGACTCTCGAGGCTGGAGACAGTGATTCAGATTCAACCCTGGGGCTTACTGCTCTAAGGAATCTGGGTTTTCTGACTGATAATCCCAGTATCGATAGTACCTGGCAGGATGCAAATCTTTTTCCCGTAGCTGGAACCAATAGAGCTGCATTGTTGGAACAATTGGAGAAGCTCAAGAGCTTCGCTTGGCAGGCATCAAATTCCGAGCTTACAGACCTGTCCTCTTATTTGTGTGGAAGACCTGAAGTAATTGATAAAAAGTGTAAGCACAGAGCTGCGCTTGTAATCGAAAATGGTGCCAAAAATGGCATCGCGCTCAGTAAAAAAATATTGAGTCTGATTGAAAAAATTGACAGCGGCGTCGACAGCTATTTTGATCCTGAACAGGGTATAGCTTATGGCAAGAGTGGAGGGGAAGCTCGCATTGGTCTGCTTTTCCCGGGGCAGGGTGCTCCTGTTTATCCGGATAGCGGTGCTTATAAACGTTTTCTCGACAATGAGGAGCTCTTCACTTCATTAAATAAACGGGGAGCCCGTAGTAGTCCCGTTGACACGGCGATTGCTCAACCGGCGGTCGTCAGTGGCAGCTTGAACGCGTTGCAGGTATTGGAAAAATTTGGAATCCAGGCCGAGTTGGCTATCGGACACAGTGTTGGTGAGTTGGTGGCAATGTGCTGGTCCGGATGTCTGGACAGCAAAGATACGGTTTCCCTGGCCGCGAAACGCGGCTCTTTGATGAGTGCCCGCGGTGAAGCCGGTGGCGCTATGCTGGCTTTGCATGCCCCCAGTGAATTGGCTTTGAATCTGGCACAGGAATTCGATGTCGAGGTTGCGTGCTATAACGGACCTGAAGATACGGTGCTCGCCGGTGCTGTCGATAAATTAAAAGCCTTACAGGAGCGTATTAAAACCGATCATTTCTGTACGCTTCTTCCGGTTTCGCATGGCTTTCACTCCAGAATGATGAAAGCGGTCGATAAACCACTTGCTGACTATTTGTCAGAGCTGGATTTACAAAATCCTGCCAAGCGGGTTATATCCACGATATCGGGGAATACTGTCAATGAAGCGACTGCATGGCGCTCACTATTGGTAAAACAGGTTTGCGATCCAGTGCAATTTTATCAGGCAGTCACGCTGGCGCAACCGGAGATCGATCTGTTTGTAGAGGTGGGGCCTGGACATACGCTGGCCAGTACCCTGAAAAATTATAGTGCTAAACCAGTAATTTCTATAGATATAGGCGGAAAGTCCACCTTTCCATTGCTGAGTTTGTTGGCCCTGAAATTTACCAGTGGAAAGATTGGCCCAAGCGAATTTGGCCAGCTCAATTTAAAAAATAATGCCATCGACTGGGATTGGTCATTTGATTTTCTTACCAGTCCCTGCGAACTGATTACCGACGATGAGAGTTATGAGGCGTGGTTGCAGGAACGCGAAGCCAAGGCCATGGAAGCGGCCAGTAAGCAGGCCAGCTCGAGCGAACATGTTTCACAGGGTGACGGTGCCAGTAATGGCGGTAATCCCACGGCGATACTGGCGTATACCAAGGAGCTAATCAGTGAGCGCCTGGAAATTCCTGTGGCTTCCATTCAGGATGACGACAAGATTTTATCTGATCTGCATATAAATTCCCTTGCCGTTGCAGAAGTGGTTTCAAAAATTGTCAAGCACTTTGGCAAGGAACACAAAGCTTATTCCACTGCAGCCCTGCTGGCCAACACCGACGGTCGCTTGAGAGAACTGGCACAACTGATTGCCGACAGCGCTGGCGATGCCCGGGCCCTAGACTCCACTGCAGATGTAGACCTGGAGGCATTACCCAACTGGGTGCACTGTTTTGAAGCGGTTAAAAAACAGTTGCCGCCGATGGATTTGGTTTCCCGGCAGGAAGCCATAAATGACTGGACTTACTTTGGGACAATACTGCCCCAGTGGCGCCAGATCTTGGATAAGCGGGGCAAAGATCCTGCAGCCCAGGTGGGTAAACTTGCATTTTACGGGCTGTCTGAAGGCAGTGCTGTCAATGACGCAATGCTGAATGAACTGGTTGAACTGTCCAAGCGGGAACTGCATTGTGTAGTTGTAATACAGCCGGGAAATGCGCCAAATATGGCACCCCTTTGGCGCACCTGGCACCTCGAGAACAGTCACATACCCGTGTGCTATCTGCGCATTCCCAACATCGATACGCGCTGGGTAGACCGGTCTCTGGTGGAGGCATCTCTGGGGGCAGGTTGGCATGAGATAGAGTATGACAGCGATTCCGGGCGCTCGCAGATGCAGTGGCAGCGGATCCAACTGGATGGAGAGGCGGCGCCCTCGATACTCACCCCGCAAGACAGGCTCCTGGTAACCGGTGGTAGTTCCGGGCTGGGCTATGCATCTGCCTGCCACTTGGCGAAAACCACGGGCGCATCTATTGTCCTGCTGGGGCGGAGAAGCCTGTCGCAAGATACGGAACTCAGCAAACGTATACAAACGTTGTCTCAAGAGGGAATCAGAGCCAGCTACGTATCCGTGGATGTCGGCGACACCCAGGCACTGGCAGGGGCAATAGACCTTGTTCAAAAGGAGGGGGGCCAAATTTCCGCTGTCCTCCATGCTGCGGGCATCAACCAGCCAAAAGTCCTGGGTGAACTCAAGCAGGAAGATTTTGACACCACGGCTGGGCCAAAAGTGGTGGGGTTGGCAAACCTGCTTAAACAGTTGCCGGCCTTGAAGCTATTGGTGGGCTATGGCTCCATCATTGCGGAAAGCGGCATGCACGGCAACGCCGACTATGCTCAGGCCAACGAAGAGATGGCGGAACTGATTGGAGCCTACGGGGCCCGCCACCCGGAGACCCGCTGCCATGTGCTCGAATGGTCTGTATGGTCAGAGATCGGTATGGGCAGTGCCGATGGTATGGAGAGACAATTATCGGCCATCGGCGTGTCATCAATCCCAGTGGAAACCGGGCTGGACATACTCGATGCGCTGCTGAGACAACAGCATCCTATTCCACTGCGCACGCTGGTTTGCGGGCGATACGCTGGGTTGCCAACCCTTAAATTTGCCTCCAACCGACTGCCATCCCATCGTTTCCTGCAATATGTTCAACACTACCATGCCGGAGTGGAACTGGTAGCGGACAGTGAGCTTTCCTTCGAGCGGGACCCCTACTTAAAAGATCACGTTTACCGTGGTCAGTGCGTATTGCCGACGGTCATTGCCCTCGAGGCTATGGCTCAAGTGGCCAGTGCATTGGTACCAGGGGCAAAAATCCAAACCATTCAGGACTTGAACATCCGTGAACCGGTCTTGATTCCGAAGCAGGGAGCCGGGCGTATACGTGTCAGCGTTGTTCGGCTCAGTAACAACCAGTTATGGGGCAGTGTGCAAAGCGGAGAAAACCGTTTTAACAGCCACTGTTATGAAGCCCGGTTATTACTCAGCGCCCAGGTGCGACAGGAGTTTCCACCTTTTCAGGATGGCGGGGAAAATCTGGCTATAAATCCCGTTGCGGATGTATACGAGCCACTATTGTTCCATACCGGTCAGTTTCGCTGTATCGATAGCTTTCAAAAAATCACACATCTTGGCGTACAGGCCAAGGTCGAAAGGCAGCAAGAAACTGCCTGGAGCAGCCAATATTCACTGGATCTTGTGTTGGGAGACATTGGAATCAACGACGCTGTGATTCATGCTCATCAGGCGGCGATACCGCACGAGAGTATTTTGCCGTCCAGTGTAGAGTCAATCTCCTATATCACTGAGAGTGATGCGACTCCTTACTATATTGAAACCGAACAAATGCGGCGTTGGAAAGATGGCTTTTTGGTCAACGCTAAGTTACGGGATGCTCATGGTCAGTTGCTGCAATATTGGCAGGGATTGACTTTGACTCCTGTATCCGGAGCCCAGGTATATCAGACTCTGCATCAGGATCTACTGCCGGCTTATATCGGTCACCGGTTGGGCGAGACACTGAATCAGTACAGTGTTGTGGACACCATTGCGCTGGTGGCAGATAAAGAGCATGAATTCGCGTTATCGGCGAATTCAATTCCGCTGAATTGTAATTCCCGGGTGATTAATATTGATCCACAGTTGACCCAAGGGCTGCTTAAAGTTTGGTTTGAGGCGAATGACGCTGGTGGAGCCGAGGTCTGGACCGAGGTAAGGCGGCTCTTGCCTGAGTTGAAGAGCGCCAAACTCGTTTCCGCTAATAGAGGTTGGGCACTGGTCAGCGCTCGTGGAGAACAATATTGGATAAGCTTAATTCCACTGAACAGTAGGGATAAATACCTCGTACTAAGTGGTGCGTGTAAAGAGGAGGAACTGGAATATGCCTATTGTGAGAACCAATGACGGTGCATTTTTTGAGCACAGTTTTATTACCACATTTGAACAGACCAATGTGGTTGGAAATATTTACTTTGCAAATTTTGTTGTCTGGCAGGGAAGCTGCCGGGAAATGTTCATTCAGGAATATTGCCCGGATGTACTGGAAAAAATTAATAGTGGATTGAAGTTGATTACGCTGGACGTTTCGTGTCAATACCTGGATCAATTGTACGCATTTGACAAAGTGGTGATGCATATGAATATAGGTGTCTTGGGAGCCGAAAAAATGATGCTCCAGTTTCGCTATTACAAAGAAGACAATAGTGGTGAAAGAAAACTCGTATGCGTGGGTTCACAAGGCACAGCGGCCATGCAGGAAATTAATGGGAAAGTCAGAGCGGTTCCATTCCCGGACTCTATGCTCGACACAATAGATAGCTATGATATGATCGAAAAATAATAATATTTTTAACTAGATATAGTGACGAGTATGGCGAGCGATGAAATTATTATTTCATAACTTGATTCCCTAAGAGGATTATATAGATGAAAAGTATAAAGCTTAATTTTCCTTCCGCATTGCAAAAGTTTATGCCCGGTATTTTCGAAGTTGATGTGGAGGGAGATACTTTAATGGATCTTTTCCGCACACTGGATGATCATTCGCCTTCCAGTGATATCAGCGAGCGTATGATCGATGATGGTGATTTGCGCCCTTTTTTAAGGATGTTTTTGGGAGAGAAGGACGTTAAACAGCAGGGTGGATTGTCAGCCCCCATAAAGGACGGCGATGAACTAACGGTATTAATGTCGAATGCAGGTGGTTGAGAATGCAGGATTTTTACATTTTTCTACTGAGTGTCCACGCCGTAAGTAACGCAATGTGGGTGGGAGCGGTATTTATGGGGTCAATTATAGATTGGCCCGCGATCAAAGCCATGGCTAAAAATGGGAAATTTCCCTTCCTATTTGTAGTCGGGCAGGGATCAAATGTATTTTTTTGGGTTTACCTGGCCATATTTTTGCAGATCACAACCAGTACCGGCCTGGCAATTATGCATCCCCCTGAAGGAAATACAGAAATATTATTTTTGGGATTGAGAACTTTTGCTTTATCGATAATGATTGGATTTACCCTGTATGGAACCTTTTCCAGCTGGCCAAAATTACAGGTTTCTTCCAGTGGCGAAGCTTGGACAATTTATCGATATTATATGTACAGGGCCTATGCTATTTTTGCCTGTGGACTGCTCAATACAGTGGCAATGGTGATGCTGTATATGGATATATAGTGTTAGCTAAATCGGCAAAGAAAATTTTTTGACCGAGTTGCCATTGTAATAATTGTTAGGGACAAGCGCCTATGTCTACAAACGATTTTTTTAAAAAGCTACAGACATCTGTAAAGGAAATTGCACCTACAACTGCTTTGGAGTTGGTTAGTGAAGGTACATCAAAATTATTTGATATACGCGAAGATCGGGAAATAGAATCCGGTACGGCGCAGGGCGCAAAACACATAGCTAGGGCATTTCTGGAGCTACAGATCTCTCAACATGCCCAGCCTGAGGATACAATCATACTGATGTGCGCCTCGGGTAAGCGATCCCTCATAGCCGCACATCAACTGCAGGAAATGGGTTACCCGGATGTTGTTTCCCTTGCAGGCGGATTTGACGCCTGGAAAGCGTCGGATTTACCCAGCTGCCAACCCCGCATTTTGGCAAGTCGGGAGCAATCACGTTACGCGCGTCATCTATTGATGCCAGAAGTAAGTCTAGAGGGGCAATTGAAATTAAAGGATAGCCGGGTACTGATTGTCGGTGCTGGTGGTCTGGGCAGCCCGGTGGCTTTATACCTGGCGGCAGCGGGTGTCGGCACCTTGGCTATGATTGACGACGATAAGGTGGAGTTGAGCAATTTGCAGCGTCAGGTCATGTATACAGAGGATGACCTGGATAATGCAAAAGTGCAAGCGAGCCTAAACCGATTACAGGGGATGAACGCGGATATAGAGATTATTGCTATTGAAAAGCGACTCAACGGCGATAATGTCGAAGAGATATTTGATGGTTACGATGTCATTATCGATGGTACAGACAACTTCAATACGCGCTATTTAATAGCCGATGCCTGCACCAAATTGAAAATACCCAATATACATGGATCAGTGTACCGTTTCGAAGGATTGGTGTCGATATTTGCACCGGATACCAATCCTTCTACGCCCTGCTATCGGTGCCTGTATCCGGAACCACCACCACCGGAATTGGCTCCCTCCTGCAGCGAAGCAGGAGTTTTAGGGGTTGTTCCTGGTGTGGTAGGGTGCTTGATGGCCACGGAAACGGTGAAGTGGTTACTTGGAATAGGGGAGCCATTGCTCGGCCACGTGTTGAGTATCAATGCTCTGCGCATGACTTTTAAAAAACTGCCGATAGAGGCTAATCTGGAGTGTCGCTGGTGTAAAAGCACTGCTGAAGATTTTCCCGATTACGTGGAAGTGCAATCAGCTGCCTGTGCACTGTAAAAATAACAATGAGGAGTAGGCAATGAGTGATTTTTCTTTGACTCGCGTGAGTAGCATAAACCATCTTAAGGCGTTTATCGCGGGCAGTAGTTATCCGGTTATGTTTTTACCTTTGTTTGTCTTTGGGCAAATGCACCGCTTGCATCCAATAGACTTAACCAATCCAAATGGAGTTATCCGTCCACTCATTATAGAAAATATGCTGATTGTTCCAGCTTTGTACTTCGGTATATGGAATATGCTGTTTTTGTGGATTAGCAGCATGTATAGCACACACCGTTTCTCCAGGATAGTTCGCTACGGGCTAGGTGGCGCCGCCCTGGGATTTTTCTTTGCAACTTATGGCTTGATTGTACATGAAATGCCAACCGAACTTTATAATTTACCGGCCGATCGACAATTTGTAGCACCCATTGGAGCTGCATTGGTTATGTCCATTATATACATGTTAGTGCAAAGACCACTAAATATTCTTTTTGGTGTTGAAGTCAACGATGCTACAGAAAGATATAGCGCCAATGGAGAGTCTCTACCATCCTGGGGGGCAAAGATAATTTGCGCGGGTCTTCTGTTCGCTGGTCTTCCTTTAATCGGTATGTTGATTTGGAGCAGCTATTTCCCCTGGCAATATCCTGGATAAAATAAAGTCAAGAATTAACCTTTAATTTGGTACTGAGAGCGAACGTAGAAATATATCTTCAGTACCAAATTAATTACGTAATTTACTAGGTCTGGCAGGTTGCGGATAATCAGAAAATCTATAGATAAAATATATTATATGGATATGAGTCGTACGTCTTTATCCGTAATTTGTATAAAATTAATGAATTTATACTATTCAGAAAATACATGGTAGGTTTAAGTTAAATTTTGATATCTGCGAAATTTATGGATTATCGCTAAAAATAGATGCGACTACATCAGTTAACTAACATTGAGCTATAGAGATGAATAATCAGTATTGGAGAGGTTTGGAGAAGGATCAAAAGTTTCTCTACTTGTCCGCTATATTCGGTTTGATTATTGGTGCTGTTAGCATTGTTCTTTTTGCGGTGCAGGGAGGTCCTCTTACAGGTACTGTATCCTGGCGGAAACCAATTCTTTTTTCTATCAGTTTCAGCATGATACAGATTAATATTGCCTGGTTATTGAGCTATTTGCCCGTATGGAGGAGGAGATCTCTAGTTACTGTGGGCTTTATCGGCTGGGCGGTAACATTGACACTGGTCTTTGTGTTTATGCAGCAACTGCGCGGGACCATGTCGCATTTCAATTGGTTGACAGGTACTTTCAATGCCATTATAGCCAGGCTAATCATATTGTTTGCGGTTTTGGCTTGTATAGGCGCACTCGTTATAACTTTTCAAAGTTATAAATCGCTATCTATGTCTATATCTCCGGCGCTGGCAAGGGCTATTAGGGCGGGACTGGTCTTCTTTAGTATAGGCAACGTGCTAGGCTTTACCATTATAGCCAATGTTGTCTATTTATTATTTTATCTTGGACGTACTGATGCCAATCTATATGTTGCCGGAGAGGCAGGACGTATCCTGTTACCCCATGTAATTGCATTGTATGGGCTATCTTTCTTGAGTATAGCCTATTGGGTTATTTCAAAATTTCATAATAGCGAAACTTGCTTTAAGAGAATAACTTATTGGATTTATTTCTATTCCGGGTGTATCGGCTGGTCGATGCTACAGGCATACCCTGGAGAGCATACAAGAAATTTTTACATGGTTTCATATATAACTTTTACGCTACTAGTAATCGCTCTTGCATACGGTGCCTACAGGACATTAAGCAGAACATTACATAAAAATAGTATTGTCCAAACTGTGTCATCGAATTAGGTAGGCTGAGGATAATGGAAAAGTGGGAAAACCGCCTTGCAGTTTGGGTTGTACAAAAGCGCTGGTTGGTAATAGTAGTGGCGCTAATAATAATTCTAACAGCAGCGAGTGGCATAAAAAACTTATACTTCACGAATAATTTTCGCGTATTTTTCAGCGAAGATAATCCAAATCGATTGGCCTATGAAGCACTGGAGAATACTTACACGAAAGATGATAATATATTGATAGTACTGGCTCCGGATGACAGGCAGATTTTTACAAAAGATAATCTGAAGCTGATTAGTAGGTTCACAGACAAAGCCTGGGGAGTACCTTTCTCGACCCGTGTCGATTCAATTACCAATTTTCAGCATAGCTATGCAAATGGTGATGACCTTAGCGTTCATGATTTGGTGAAAAAAGGCCAGGCTCTGGACGAACAGTCTCTGCGCAAAATCCAGGAGATCGCTCTGGATGAGCCACTGCTATTCAAGCGGCTAATTTCTGAGGATGCGGCGGTTACGGGAATAAATATAACCGTGCAGATGCCAAGGAAAAATGAAATTGAAGAAATCCCTGCAGCAGTGAAGTTTGCCAGATCCATGGCGGATGAAATACGAAAGGAAAGGCCTGATGTAGAGGTTTACTTGACAGGAACTCTGTTGTTAAACAATGCATTTCCAGAATCATCACAGCGGGATATGAAAAAGCTGGTCCCACTTAGTTTTGCAATCATGCTTATCCTGCTGGCCGTTATAGTAGGCCGTTTTTGGGGGACATTATCAACTTTTTTGGTTATTGTTTCATCAATCGTGGTGGCAATGGGAACCGCTGGCCATCTAGGATTTCCACTGTCACCACCCTCGGCACTATCTCCATCGATTATTTTGACAGTTGCAATCGCCAACTGCGTGCACATTCTTGGATCCATAAACTTTGCTATGCGTAGAGGTTTGGTCAGGGAAAAGGCGTTGCAGGAAAGTGTGCGCATTAATGCGCAACCTATCCTGCTGGCTTGTGTAACTACCGCGATTGGATTTTTGTCGATGAACTTCTCGGATGTACCGCCTTTTAATCACCTGGGAACAATAGTAGGGGTCGGTGTGCTAGCCTCCTGCTATATGTCTCTGTGTCTTCTACCGGCCATGATGAGCTTATTCCCCCTTAGAGTTCAAACAGGTGAGGGTAGGGGAGCACACTTAATTGAAAAATTAGCAGACCTGGTTGTACGTCGCAGGGTGAGTTTATTATGGACTACAACGATGATTGTAGTTCTACTTATTGGAAATATTCCCCGTAATGAACTAAATGATACTTTCTTACATTATTTTGATGATTCGATTCAATTTAGAGTAGATAGTGATTATACCACTAAAAATCTCACTGGGTTGTACTATCTGGGCTATTCCGTAGAGTCTGGAGAATCTGGTGGTATTCACAATCCCAGGTTTTTATCTGAACTGGAGGCATTCTCTCAGTGGTTTCGGCAGCAGCCAGAGACAATTCACGTTAGCAGTATTACCGATATTTTAAAACGCTTAAATAAAAATATGCATGGAGATAATCCAAATGAATATAGGATACCTGGGGATAGGGACATGGCAGCACAATATATCTTGTTGTTTGAGATGTCACTCCCATATGGACTAGACCTTAATAATCAGTTAAATGTCGATAAATCATCTACACGTATGACGGTATCAGTAAAGACTCTGTCATCAAAACAGCTATTAGCATTGGAGAAAAGAGCAAATGACTGGCTTGGAAAAAATACTTCAAATTTAAAAATTACCCAAGCTACAGGTACGAATGTTGTTTTTGCAAAGCTCGGGATGCGCAACATCAAGAGTATGCTTTTAGGCACAACGGTAGCATTATTAATTATTTCTTTTTTGTTAATGCTCGCTTTTCGATCCGTAAAAATTGGACTTATCAGTCTTATTCCAAACCTTGTTCCCGCCGCTATGGGTTTCGGTTTATGGGGTATATTAGTTGGACAGATTGGACTAAGCCTCTCAGTCGTAATGGCTATTACCATGGGGATAGTGGTAGATGATACCGTGCATTTCCTAAGTAAATACCTGCGAGCCAGGCGCGAACAGAATTTTAATAGTGAAGATGCTATTCGCTACGCTTTTAAAATGGTGGGTCCGGCATTAATTATAACTTCATTTTTACTGGTGATTGGCTTTTCAATACTAGCTACATCAAGTTTTTATTTGAATTCCGGTATGGGACTTTTAACTGCTATTGTTATCGTGTTTGCACTCCTTGCGGATTTGCTATTGTTACCTGCGATACTTATGAAAATTGAGGAAAGAAAGAGTGAAAATACCGTTTCTGATCATGGTGATCCTGTGCCTGGGACTGTATAACGGTTCTTTAGGAGCGCAAAGTGAGCAAGTTGAATCCACTGACCCAGTAATTAAAGGATTTGAAATTGCCAGTGAAATGATTCGTAAAGATTCAGGTTGGATAGATCAACATGTAGAAATGGAAATGATACTTTCCAATAGGCGGGGTGAAAGTAGTACGCGATCGCTTAATATTAGACGGTTGGAAGTAGAAAATGACGGTGATAAAACACTTACTACCTTCCATTACCCAAAGGACATTAAAGGGACTTCATTTTTAAGTTATACCCATTCGTTAGATCCAGACGACCAGTGGCTATATTTGCCTGCGTTGAAAAGAATTAAACGAATTTCGTCCGCTTACAAATCCGGTCCCTTTGTGGGGAGCGAATTCGCATACGAAGATATGACATCACAAGAGCTGGAAAGGTACACCTATAAATGGCTCAGGGATGAATTCGTTGGCGAGCGAGAAGCGTTTGTAATCGAGCGCCAACCTGCCTACGAATATTCCGGCTATTCTCGCCAGGTAGTATGGCTCGACAAAATTATGTACCAGCCATTACGCTTAGACTACTACGACCGTAAGGACAGTCTATTAAAGGTGTTGAATTTCGAAGGCTACAAGAAATATCTGAATAGGTTTTGGCGTCCCGATAAAATGCACATGGAAAATATTCAAACTGGAAAAAAAACATCATTGATAATGACTGATTATAAATTCGAGAACGGGTTTACTGATAGGGACTTTGATCGCAATGCATTGAGACGTAACCGAGGCTAGTAATTTTACTTGTGGAGCAGTATGTCCTGCTCCAGTCAAGGCTGGAGCAGGAAACAAAGTGCTAGACCTTGCTTTTAGCTAAGTAGGAAACAAATAGTGTATATATGCAGGTTAAACCGATTACAACAACCGCCCCCCAGAATGATACGGGGAGAAGATACTCGGCATCGGAACCGCCAGTGGCGATGAGGTAAACCCACTCGTCCAGTGCCAGGCATAGGCCGATTCCAAATAATATTGTTGCAAAATTGAGAAGCTTGTCATACCCCTGCAAGATTATTAGAGGCACACAGGCAATGACCATCAAAACTAATCCGGTATAGAGGTGATGGATGTTGTATGGACCTATGTCAAGATTCGTCCCAGGAGAAAAGTACAGATATGTACGCATAACAATAAAGCATACAATCATAGAAGATAAGAAAAGACTAAGACGGGTTTTGTTTAACATAATAATGAGGTCCTTTTATGATTTTGCAGTAGTTTAGCGGGCTTTACAATAAAATAAAACAGCAGTCTACAGGTATTTCTTTGACTGCCGAAAGTTTGGAGAAACTTATGACTCATTGGATACGGTATGGGCTGCCTATCGTGGCTATAGTGGCAATTTCGGCTTCGTTAATTGTTGGTGATTTTCGTGAAGGGGAGAAAATAAAGTTTGATCAAGAGCATCTCGATGCTAGTGGAAATGTGATCAATCCGTCCACACAATCCCTCAACCGTTACTATTCAGTACTTCGGGATATGGAACGTATTGACATTGAGTTTTCCGAAAAAACCAAAAGGTTATCCATGGCCATAAGGTCGGAGGATACGGACGCTGAAAATAAAAAAATATATCTAAGTCATATAGATGCAAGATTTTTGACGCCTCTACTTCCCTATCACCACGATGTACAGATTGATAGTTTTGACAAGGCCAATCTTATGCTTGCTGAGTATGCGAGAAATGGTATTCAGCTAAGCTATCAGCAAAATAATACACTATTTGGATATTTTAACGCACAGGAAGGATTGTTCAGCAAAGCCGATGGAGAATACGACTATCACAACGGCTTAATTCAGCCGAAACCGGATTTGAGGCCGACCCGCTTCAGTGTTACCAACAACTGTCTAAAACCCGGTTTGTGGGAACTTAACGCAACTGACTCTGTGGGAGAAATGTACCATGGTTGGTTCGACTTCCCCAAGGATACTTATTACCATATGATACGTTCCATAAATGGAATAGAGATTTCAGATATTTCTCTGTATATGACACTGCGTTATCAAAAGGATATTTCAGATGTACCATTGCAATTGGATAAGCTGCGCACCAAGCAAGAATCCCTTTTAACTGTCAAACCCACGGTAGTGCTGGACAAGCCGATTGCGGGTTATTCTACCCAGGATTCACGGCGCAAGGTGCAAAAGGGATACTTCAAAGTTTATAGAGATGACTATCAACTTAAAACCAAATATGTGTCAGAACTTAAAGAGGGTGATATTTTTCAGGTAAAGCGCTTTGTAGCCCCGGGGGTTTACAGTGGAACAGAATCCGAGGAAATTCCTTTTGGAGATGACTGGAATCTGGCGGAAATAAATAGCGTATTTCCGAAAACAAGTTATACCGAAGAAAATAATTTTAAAAATGAAAACGGATATATAGAAATTTTTCTTTATAAAGGTGACGGCGACCGGGGAATAGTCGTAGGTAATATCCCGGTGGATCTCTTGGTGGCTCAAGAAGACTATGGAATATCAGCCTTCGGTGTTGGTATTTTTCCGCCAATGGAATCGATAGAGCGACGCTACCTCCGCTATCACCAGGGTCCTGTTCCCCACTACGCCTATGAAGTTCAGAAGAAAGATGGAAAGTGGGCTTTGGTAAACAATCATGAGACTGGATACGAACAGGTTTTCTTGCGACCTTTCGAGCGTGATGGCGAGTGGTACCTGCGTGTCAACATTGTTTCCTACGAGCGAATCGTCGATCTTGTAGAGTTGGAGTTACCAATTACAGGAAGCCTGAAAAATAGGATTATCAATGCAACCGATTCCTATGTGCCTCCATTGTTTAGAGTTTATGAAGATATCAATATTCTGTGAGAAAGACTGGCTATGAAGAGATTTGGTATAGGTATTGCTAGCGCAATTATAATAAGTATTGCGGTGTACTTTCCGCTGAAAAATTATATTCTCAAGAAATACGGAGTATCTGAAGTAACCGTCGCTGTTAGTGTTATTAAGCAGTACTTGGGATTAGAGAAGCCAAATGTAATACAGCAGTCGCCTGCTTATCAGAGAGAAGCACCTGAGAAGCATCCGCAAGCTATAGCAATCGATTCTGAATTTATACCTTTTCGGGACATCGGATCATCGCTGGGCGACCGGGCACTCAGAAATAACAGCATGCTCTGGGCGCAGGGGGGAGCCATATTCGATGCCAATAATGATGGTCGGGAAGATATTTATCTAGCCCACTCTGGGAGGCCTGTGTCAAAAAGGGTTGATGAACGTAATGTTTTGACTGGGGAAACTGCTCCGGCTAAACCCAACGTTCTATACATAAACCAGGGTAATAATGACAGGGGACATCCAGTTTATCTAAGTATCCAGGAACTTTCCAAAAACGGTAATGACCTCTTTCTGGAAGAAGAATTGCTCATCGAAAATAAATATAACCCGCGCAATTCCTCAGATGATGATGAGTTCTCTGTAGGCCGTATATCGACTGGTGCTATAGCGGCGGATTTTAACGGGGATGGCCTGTTGGATCTGTATGTACTGGCATCCCACTACGGAATTATGGCGCAGAGTCACGAATTGGGATTTCCATCTTATCCAGCAAAGAACCACCTGGGTAGGGAGGCGCGCAGCGCTCGCGAAGCCGTGGTAGTCCGGACGCCTGCTTTTCTCTGGGGTGAGCTGCAGGACGGCAAAGACGTAATGGTAAATTTTGGTGAACAGCTTGAAGCCGAGGGGAGGAACTCTTTATTTATCAACCGGGGTGATAAGGACGGAGATGGTTTGCCAGAGTGGGAGGACGTGACCCTTGAGGCAGGTGTGGGCGGGAACTGGACTTCGACCAGTGCTGCCGTGGCTGATATCGACAGGGATGGAGATTTGGACTTGTATGTTGCCAACTTTCTCGACCCCGATTATTGGGGATTCGGGGCAAAGTACTTCGCCGGCAATCGCAACCAACTTTATATCAATCAACTCGCTCAAACCGGGAATTTGACCTTTTTGGATAAGAGCGAGAGCTTCAATGTTGCTGGCCTGCATTTAGAAGAAGATCTCGAGGCCAGCGTGTGGCGAGATAAGGATCAAGACTTTTTTAAAACCTCGATGCATATTGTGGAGGGTAAGCAGGTTGGCGAGCAGGCTGATCATAGTTGGTCGGCAATGTTCATGGATTTTAATCAAGATCACTGGCCAGATCTTGTTGTCGCCAATGATATGAGCAATCGCCTTAGGATCTATGAAAACGTAGAAGGCAATTCTTTTCGTTACCTGGAAGCTTTCAACGATGCTAATTGGGATGGCTGCTGGATGGGGCTTTCGGCCGGAGATTTAAATGGTGATTTAAAGGAGGAGCTATTAATAGCGAACTGTGGCAGCCAAACCATGTCGGCAAAAAATACCGGATTATTGGTTGATACTGAAGAGGAGCTGAACCTCACTGCACTCGCATACATTAATTATATGAAAGGTAAGAGTACCTTACACCACGCTGTGCTGGAATATCACAGCGATAGTGGTAAATTTCAGGATCTTTCGGCTGATGTGAAAGTCAATCATTCATCCCATATACCGCCGGATATGTCAAATCCTATGAATTTCACTCAACGTGACAAGGCGTTTTTTGAAAGGAATAGTTTCTCTACAAGTTTACGTGCCTATGAATTCGCCTGGAACATTTCTCTGCTTGATATTGATAATGATCAGGATCTGGACCTGTATATGGCAGGCGCATTGGCCAGGGGTAATGACAATTTCATTGGTGACACACTAGGCAGCCCGGGTCGCCTTCTGGTGAATGAGGGTTCCGACGGCAGTTATGAATTCACGGACAGGACTCTAGAGTATCAATTGTTGGATATTCTACATATGGATTACGCCCACAACCCTCCACGCCGTGTAGCTCCTGGCACTGGTTGGACTAAGAGAGATTACATTTATATAGGTGATACCGATGCCTATAGCGCCAGTGGAGTTGATGCCGCGGAAAGTACTATCCGCGATATTTTTCGTATGCACGAGGCCGCCAGTGCAACCTTCAATGCGGACGTAAATGGAGACGGATTTATTGATATCTTGGTGACTCATACTGGGGGCTATAATTCTATTTCACCCCAGGCGAGAAATCTTAAAGTCGAATTTGGTGGCAGAATTCTTGCTGTTCCAGCTCCCAATAAAGTGGTTAGCCCGCCAACTCAGTTTGAAGAAGGTCATACCTCACTGTACATCAACGGTGGTTCAGCTAGAAATTCACAAGGCAATTGGGTAAAGATTAACCTTCGCGATCGGAGTTCAAATAACCTGTTTGCGGTCGGTGCCAAGGTAATTGTCAATGAAAATAAACTCTATTACACCCGTATTGGTGGTCCAGTATTTGGTGCAGTCACTACCGACCTGCATATTGGCTTGGGCAATGAGGCTCTACACTCTGTTGACATTACCTGGCCATCCGGTAGTACGAGCACACAAAAGATAGTCCTTGATGGCAAGCTTGTAAATCAAACGATTTGTATTGACAGGGAAATAGGTATTTATAGTTGTGAATCAGTATTTTCTTATCAAGAGTAATGCAGCTATAGCTGGCGCATATTTTATGGTGAATACTATGCTGTTAAAAATATTAAAATTTATCAATCCATACTATGTTTTTTTATAACATTTGCTTTCAGCGAGCCAACTCAGTATGAAAATCACCTTGTGGCGTACCCTGTCAGCAGGTGTTTTTTCTGTGTCTTGCTATTTCTTGTCGACAAGCCTGGTGCATGCACATGAGATTGGCGGCGAAGTTGTTTTGGACAAGCGGTTTTTTTATCATTCGCCTGTATACCAGAATCAATCCCGGCATGAAGATCCTTCGGTTTCGCTGGAGGCTGAATACTACAATAATTGGGATAATAAGCGGCACTCTCTAGTATCTTCTATTTTCTATCGCTATCACAATAGTGGTCGACAACATTTCGATATCCGTGAATTCTATTGGGAGAGTGTCTCAGATCTTTGGGAGATGCGTATCGGGGTGCAAAAAATCTTTTGGGGGGTATTGGAATTTCGGCACTTGGTCGATGTGATCAATCAAACTGATGCGCTGGAAGATCTCGACGAAGAATCCAAACTGGGCCAGCCTATGGCCAATTTTACTCTGGTTAGGGATTGGGGAAGCTTTGATTTATTTTTAATGCCTTATTTTAGGAAGCGGGCGTTTGCTAATACAGAGGACAGATTTCGAACTCCTCTACCTGTCGACTCCAGTGAGAGTAGCTTTGAATCCGGGGCGGAGGAAAAGCATCTCGATGTGGCTCTGCGGTATGCACATTTAATTGGAGATTGGGAAGTTGGCTTTTCTCATTTCTATGGCACTAATCGAGACCCGAGTTTGATACTGGTAAATCGACTGGATTCCTCACCTGTATTAAGACCCCACTATTCTATTATTCATCAAACTGCACTTGATTTGCAATTGACCACAGGTAATGCCCTATTTAAGTTTGAGGGTTACCGACGTGTGGAAAATAACTCTATCTTCAATACTGTGGGTATTGGGTCCGAGTATACTTTTGTAGGGGTAGGGGAATCCGAAATTGATGTTGGAGTCCTGGCTGAATATTACTATGATGATCGCGGAAATGAAGCCACAACCCCATTTGAGAACGACTTGGTGCTTGGGACCCGTATTGTTTTTAATGATTATCAAACCACCTCTTTAATTATCGGTACGACTGTAGATATAAAAGACGATAGCCGCTTTTATACCATTGAAGGCTCCCGCCGTGTCAGTGACCAGTTGTCAGCAGAATTGAGGGCACGAATATTCTCTAATACGAATAACACTGAATATAGTTATCCATTTCGACAAGACGACTATTTCGAAATTTCAATATCGTACAACTTCTAAGTTTACCCGGGAGAATTTATGTTCGTTTGCCTTTATCAGAATTTATTCTCAAATGATTTATGAAGTAGAGAAAACTATATTATGCAAATGATTGGCCAAGATTTAAATTCAGATATTGGCGAAGCCATGAAGATGGGAATGAGGCGGCTTGCATCAGGAGTTTGTATACTCTCTACGAAATGTTCTGCGGGGACGCCATCTGCAATGACGGTTTCTTCGGTCACTTCCGTATCGGATACACCGCCCTCCCTACTGGTTTGTGTTAACAATAGGACATCGACCGGAGAGGTTCTGAGAGAGGGTGTACCTTTCTGCATCAATGTGCTCTCCTATAATCAGCAGCTTATCTCCAGGTATTGTGCTTCGCCAGACTCAAAAAATTTACGTTTCTCTGATAATCGCTGGAAGTATGTTAGCAGCAGTGGAGCACCCTATTTGGAGGGCTCTCAGGCAGTCTTTTTCTGTGATCAGGATCAAACTATATCCTATAACACCCACGATATTTTTATTGGGCGTATTCAAGAGGTGTTGGTAGAGGCTGGGCCAGTATCTTCCCTGATTTATCTCGATGGGAGTTATCAAAGGCTTTGAGAGGGCGGAAAAGAATTCCGCCATTTTTGGCAATGCCTTGGCTAAGTGTTCACTCTGGCCAGCGGAGCTCCGCCATTATAGTTGACCAGCGCCTGCTGGGCCCCCTTGCTGCTCCAGCAATTGTTCCAGCGGCAACTCAGTGCGATAGCGAACCTGCTTCAGGGAAAAACTGCTCTTGATATGGTCGATACCCGGCAGTTCGGTGAGCTTTTTATCGAGGAACTCCTGGTAGGCCTGCAGGTTGGGAACCACAACGCGAAGCAGGTAATCGAAGTCACCGGTCATCAGATAGCACTCCATAACCTCCGGCCACTGGCCGATCACAGACTCAAAGTCCTGCAGCTCTTTTTTTACCTGGTGGTTCAGGGTTACCTGAATGAACACGCTGACCGGGAGCCCCACTTTTTGGGGTTCCAGTAGGGTAACAGCGCGCTTGATAAAACCCTGTTCGTGCAGGTTTTTGACCCGGCGGGAACAGGGAGAGGGGGAAAGACAGACTTTTTCCGCCAGCTCAATATTGGCGATGGTGGCGTTCTCTTGCAGTATCTCGAGGATTTTTTTGTCGGTGGCGTCCAGTTGGTAGGCCATAGTGGATAAGTGTCTCCTGTGGTGGATGGCTGCCTATGTCGCACATTGACAAGTCGCCGGTTTATGGCTCCAGCCTGAGTGGCAGCGCAGTGAGGACCGGCCTCCATCCGCTTCTTCAATATTCTCTAGCAGTGACTATTTTGAGTGTTTTATTGCCTGTCAGCAGTAATCATTAGTGACCCGTGCCGCCATTATGCCCGATTTGGGGTTAAATTGGTATGACCTGCCCTTTGCAGCGGTGATAGCTTAGCCCCCGTAGTAATTAACAAAAGCAGGTGCTACCCATGGCGATGGTTGAAGGTGATCAGGAGTTTGGCTTTGACACGGAGTATTCGCTCCAGGCCGCCTTTACCCGGGAGTCGGGCCGTGTCTTTCTGACCGGCATCGACGCATTGGTACGTCTGCCCCTGATGCAGAAGCGCATGGATGAAATGGCCGGTATTGCCAGTGCCGGTTTCATCTCCGGGTACCGGGGCTCGCCACTGGGAGGCTACGACCAGGCGCTGTGGCGCCACAAGAAGCTGCTTGCCGGGTACGATATCCACTTCGAACCGGGCGTCAACGAGGATCTCGGGGCCACCAATATCTGGGGTACCCAACTGATTGACCACTATCGCCAGCATGCGACCCGGGACGGTGTCTTTGCCATTTGGTACGGCAAGGGGCACGGCGTGGATCGCAGTGCCGACGTTTTTCGCCAGGCGAATGTCCAGGGCACCGCCAAGCTCGGGGGGGTATTGGCCCTCTGTGGCGACGATCACACCGCCGAGTCCTCCATGTTCTCCCACAACACTGACCAGATCTTCGAGTCAGTGATGATGCCACTGCTGTTCCCGGCCACTATCGAGGAGTACCTGACCCTGGGTCTGGCGGGTATCGCACTGTCCCGCTATTCCGGTCTCTGGGTGGGTTTTAAAACCATCACAGAGACGGTGGAGGCCGGCGCCTCCCTGCTGGTTCCGGAGCTGCCACGGTTTGCGGTTCCCACAGATTTTCCCATCCCCCCCCACGGCCTCAATTACGACCCCCACCTGAATTGGCCGGCGGAGCGCCTGGAGTACGAGCGCCGTATGATGGAGGAGCGCCTGCCCGCGGCCCAGGCGTTTGCCTTCGCGAACCAATTGGACAGGACCACCCATGGGGCTGACCACAAGCGTTACGGCATTGTCACCGTGGGTAAGGCCCATGGCGATCTGCTGGAAGCCCTGCAGCTGCTCGATCTGAGCGAAGAGGATCTGCGCCGGGCCGGTATTTCCATTTTTAAGGTGGCCATGTCCTGGCCACTGGAGCCCAAGGGGATTGGTCAATTCGCAGATGGTATGGAACGCCTGCTGGTGGTGGAGGAAAAACGCCCGCTGGTGGAGGATCAGCTGAAAAACCTGCTCTACGGTTGGGACCACGCGCGCCGCCCGAAAGTGGTTGGCAAGAAAGATCTGAACGGCGAGGACCTGCTGCCGGCAATCTGGGGCTTCGGGCCGGATCAGGTGGCCAAAGCCATGGCCCGCTGGCTGGCGGATACAGATCTGGCGGAAAGATTGATTCCGGCGGCGGAAAAACTGGGTGGCGATGTGCCGCAGAAAACCCCGGGCTTGCTGGTACGGGAGCCGATATTCTGTGCCGGTTGCCCTCACAACACCTCTACCAAGCTGCCCGAAGGCAGCCTGGGCAGTGCCGGTATCGGCTGCCATATTATGGCCCTGGGGAAGGGGTTGCGCACGGATACCTATTCCCATATGGGGGGGGAGGGCGCCCAGTGGGTGGGCCTGCACCGTTTCTCCAGCGAAGGACATATTTTCCAGAATATGGGTGATGGTACCTACAATCACTCCGGCCTGCTGGCCATTCGCCAGGCGGTCGCCAGCCAGGTAAATATCACCTATAAAATACTGCTCAACGATGCGGTGGCCATGACCGGCGGTCAACCTGCGGACGGAGAGGTCAATGCCCCCAGTTTGGCTGCGCAGCTTATCGCCGAGGGGGTTGGCGAAGTGGTGTTGCTGAGCGAAAACCCGGATCACTGGCGGGAGCAGCGCCACAGATTGCCCGCCCAGGTGGAGATAATGTGCCGTTCCGAGCTGGATGCAGTGCAGCGTCGACTGCGCGAGACCCCCGGCGTTACCGCAATTATTTACGAACAGGTGTGTGCGGCGGAAAAGCGTCGGCGCCGCAAGAAAAAACAGATGTTCGATCCCCCCAGGCGCCTGCTGATTAACCACCGGGTGTGCGAAGGCTGTGGTGATTGCAGTGTGCAATCCAATTGCATCGCTGTAGAGCCCCTGGACACGGGATTCGGTCGCAAGCGCCAGGTCAATCAGTCCAGTTGCAACAAGGATATGCGTTGTGCGGATGGATTTTGTCCGAGTTTTGTCAGTGTCGAAGGCGGTGAGCTGAAAAAACCACCGGTACAGACTCTGGCGCAGTCCCTGGATGCGGAAATCCGGAAGCTGTCCGCGGCACCAGTAGCCGAGTTGGCGCAGCCCCTGAGTATTCTTGTTGCCGGTATCGGTGGCAGTGGAGTGCTGACGGTAGCGGCTTTGCTGGGTATGGCCGCACACCTGGAACAGAAGGGCAGCAGTACCCTCTATTTCACCGGCCTGTCGCAAAAGAATGGCGCAGTGGTAGCCCATGTGAAAATCGCCGGGACGCCGAAGCAGATTGCCACCGCGCGGATAAGGGACGGTGGTGCAGAGCTGCTGTTGGGCTGCGATATGGTGACGGCCGCTGCTCAGAGGGCCAAGTTTGCTGTGTCCCGGCTGAAGGCGCTGGTCAATGTGGCGGAGGTTCCGGTAGCGGCCAGCGTGCGCGAACTGTCCCGGGGGGAGGAGCTGGCCTTTCCGGCCGAAGCCACGCAACAGAGCATCCAGTCACTGAGTGGGGAATACCATGCATTTGATGCCAACAGCTATGCGCAGGCCCTGTTCGGGGACACAGTTACCTCAAATCTGATGATGTTGGGTTATGCGGTGCAGAAGGGGCTTTTGCCCGTCGGCGAGGCGGCCCTTGAGCGCGCAATCGAGCTCAATGGGGTCGCGGTAGAGAATAATCTGCGCGCTTTCCGCGCCGGCCGTCTGCTGGCCGAAGACCCCGCCGCCATTGCGGCGCTGGCGGTCCCGGCACAGCCGGTGCGGTTGCCTCAACCAGACGAGGGCACCGACCAGCTGATCGAACGACTCGGCGCAGAACTGGGCCGTTATCAAAATGATGCCTATGCGCACAGATTCCACCTGGCTATGCGGGCATTGCGGGCGCAGGAGAGCAAGCTGTCACCGGGGCAGGAGTCTCTGACACGGGAGGCGGCACTCAGCCTGTTCAAGGCTATGGCATACAAGGACGAATACGAGGTGGCGCGGCTCTATAGTGGTGCGGACTTCAAGCGACAACTCGAGGAGACATTTACCGGCCGGTACCGGCTTCGCTTCCATATGGCCCCGCCGCTACTGGCGCGCCCGGACGCCAGTGGCCGGGTGCGAAAGATGGTGCTGGGCCCCTGGGTGGGCCGGCTGATGCCATTGCTGGCCAAAGCAAGGTTTCTGCGGGGTACGGTATTGGATCCCTTTGGCTATAGTTGCGAGCGCCGCAGTGAGCGCCGCTGGGCGCGACAGGTGGAGGAGGCGGTTTACACCGTGGCCACACACTTGCGCCGCGACAATATCGGCCCCGCCCGGGAACTGCTGGAACTGCCGCGGAAGGTACGGGGTTACGGACATGTGCGGGCACGCAGTTTCGCGGAGGTGAGCGACCGTTGGGATCGGTTGCTGGCGGAATTCAGTGGCCAGGGGACTGGCATATCCCCCCAAGCGGCCAGTGTTTGAGCGGGGATATCCCTAGCAGGCTATTGAAATTCGAAGAATTTCAATAGCCTGGTGCCGGAATATGGATGTTCCGGCAAAATCGGCGACGCCTAAGTCGTTGATTTTGGGAGAAAAGTGAAAATCACATTTTCGCTTTTCGTGTGTTGAAACAGGCAGGATGCCTTTTTCAACAACCTGCTAGGGAGCCTCTGATTAATTCAGTACTGCGTCAGGGGAGCCTGAGGTTGCACCGACTTAATCAACCAATGAGACAGGTAATAGGGTATAGCGGTCCTTACCACCTTTGCCCCGGAAGATGAAAATGGCGCGGTTCGCAAAGTCGATATCCTTGACCCTGAGCGTCAATGCTTCCTGGATTCGAAAGCCACACCCATACAACAGGGCAGTGAGTAACCAGTACTTTCCGCTAAGCTGTGCGAGAATCGCTTGTACCACCTCGGGCGACAATACCGTAGGGAGATTTCCGGGCCGACGCGCGTATCCGAACTTCAAGCCCTCAATCTTCCGCCCGATCACGTGACGATACATGAAGACCAGGGCGCAGAGAGCCTGGTTTTGCGTTGACGAACTTACCTCACTTTTGACAGCCAAGTGCGACAGAAAACGCTCGATTTCTGCATTGTGAAGGGTGTCAGGGTGCTGTTTGTCGTGAAAGTAAATGAACTGGCGAATCCAGTAGAGGTAGGTTTTTTCGGTTCGCAGACTGTAGTGGCGCGAGCGAAGCTCACAGCGGACTGACTCAAGAAATGGAGATCGGGACACGAGTTTATCTCACTAAATGCCGTATATATCCAGTCATAACGTAAGTTAACGCTGTATCTCAGTAGCGGGCCTCATGAGTACCGACATATCCGAGGCTCGAAAGGCCCGATTTATATTGGCTTTCTAACGGATTTTATAGGATATTTGCAGAGATAACGGATGCTATAGAAGCCGCCCCGGAGGCCTCATGAGTACCAAAGCTTACTGTCCGCGGCAGGCAGCGGCTACTAGCAAGGTGTAACCTTATGATTTTTATAGGTTTTTTATTCGATCAATACCGACGAACTGGGCGGTATAGACGGAATTCCGCCCAATAAACTGTTAGGAAGCACCCGAGGGTTCAGTGGAAGAATTAGGTTCCGTAATTATCACCTTAGAAGAATATTTGTTTCGTTCTAGTACTCGCGCTTCAACAGCTGAGCTTCAAAGACTGATATCAGATGACTTTATTGAAATCGGTGCGGCCGGAAATCAATTTGGCAAATCTAAGGTGTTGTCTCGCCTTCCTAGTGAAGATGCTCCTGAAATTACAGCAGATAACTATGAGGTTAGAAGACTGAGTGACGAGTGCGTTCAGTTACTCTACCGAGCAACACTTAAAAGAGGCGACAGTGAGCCGTCGTATTCAAAGCGTTGTTCAATTTGGACTATGAGTTCAGGTAGCTGGCAAATGTGGTATCACCAAGGAACGCCATGCCAGCCATTCTGAGTGGTGCTCCTAACAAGGCACTGTAGGCGGATTTCAGCCCGCCCGGCTGCGCTCGTGCCTCGCGGAGTATAGCCGTGCAGTCTGCTCCCGCTAAGTGGAGCGTTAGAGCTCTATGAGAATCGCGCAAGATACAAGATTGGAAGAGTTCAAAAGAATTGAGAATCTTCTTTATGGAGTTAACTACGAGGTTTGGTTCAATCTTTATGGCCCTGCCGATCCAGAGCTGGGCTTGACCGACACCCTCAAAAGGTTAATTTCAAAAGACTGCGAAGTTTCTGGTGTAGTTCCTTCCACACCGAACGAGGCCATGTCTGAGATTATGGATATGGTTTTGTATAAAGGCGATACAAGTTCAGGCCCATTAAAGCTTGAGTCTAAAAAGGTTGAAATAACCGAATTAATGGGCAAGATATTTTCAATTATCGGTATCGAAGATGCAGAAATGGTTGTAGAGTTTGGCTTTAAAAACGGCCATCCTGCATATCCAGTATTTTGGGATTTTTCGTATGATATCCATTCAAGTGGTCAGCGCTGGATATTTGTCGGTTCAAGCAGTGACTAGCCCTAACAAGTTGATGCTGTTCGTTCCGCCCCTGTGGGCCTCCACCGGACGGTCCACGCTTCGCGCGGCCCGCCGCAGATCAAGGCGTAAACTATCGACATACCAACGGAGAAAATTTGATCAAACTTCTAGTGGTTTCTCTGCTCTGTGTCTTGATCGTAGTATTGCGGGAGGATGTTTTCGGAGCACCTTCGTCTCTAGTAAATGCAATATATTGTAGTTATGACACTTCCGTATCAGGTGAAATTTTGAGTTCATTTTTGGAAGGGCGCCGCTATGATGCAATTAAAGCCGAGGTGCTGTACGAGTATATGTACGACGGAAAGTACTATAATGGAGATAGAGTCAATCTTTCCTTGAAAACCATAGGCTCGCAAGAATTCGTTGAGAAGCATCCAGCGGGAAAAAAGATCCAGGTTTTTATTGATTCATCTAATCCTAATTGTGCCGTATTGGAATCTAAAGGTCCTGGCTTTTATGTTTATAGAGAACTAATAATTATCCTACTCTTCTGTATGTTTGTTTTCGGCTTTGGTTTTTTGGGTACACGCTCGCGCGTCAAATAGATAGCTAACAAGCGCAGGCAATGTACTCCGGCCCTATGGGCCTCCGTGGGACGTCTCACCTTGTGCATATTTTGCGCAGGTCGCTTCGCTCCAAATTTTGCGCAAAATACACACAAGGTAAGCCGCCCCTGCTGCGGGCGTTATATGCTTGGAATAACTTGTTTATCGTCGTCAGAACAAAATCATCTAAAAGTCATACGGACGTCAGGTATTTTGAAGCCGGATTGGTTAAATTGACCGCTTGGTCAATCGCATTTAAGCAAAGTGAAATGATTCGTTGGTTTCAAAATAAGGAATAAATAATGAAGCACGTTAGCTCTGCAACTGTTCTACTGTTTTCTGCTCTAGTGATGAGCGGCACCAGTTATGGCCAAGATGAAATTCCCATTCCAGATGGTCCTTATCTCGGTCAAACGCCACCAGGCTCAACGCCTGAGATTTTTGCACCCGGTATTGTTAATACGGAGGAATTTATTGAAATTCAGGGCATGTTCGGGGCGGACATGAATACCTTTTATTTCGTCAGGTCTGATGAAAAAGAAGTTTATTCCTTGAATGTCATTGAGTATAAAAATAATCAATGGCAGCATTCTATTGTCAAACATAATACGAGCCAGCCAAGTGTTTCTCCCGATGGCAAGACCATCTATTTAGCCAATAATTATATTGAGCGCACCAGCGACGGTTGGTCGGAGATAACAAAGCACGGTGCACCTTTCGAAGATATAGACATTATGCGGCTTTCGGCGTCTTCCAACGGCACTTATTATTTTGATACCTTTACCCCCGAATTAGATACCCCTATTCGCTATTCACGTTTGATAAACGGTAAATATGAACAGCCTAAGTCACTGGGCCCGCAGTTTGGCATCGGCAGATACAATGCCCACCCCTTCATTGCACCGGATGAAAGCTACATTATCTTTGATAGCGTTAGAGAAAGTGGATATGGCAGATCTGACCTCTACATCAGCTATCGAGCGAAGGATGGCTCATGGGGCCCTGCCATCAACATGGGCGACAAGATCAATACAGCTCACTCTGAAAAAAATGCAAGTGTGTCACCCGATGGAAAATTTCTATTCTTTAGTTTGCGGACAAAACGCGGAAACGAAGATGCAAATATCTCCTGGGTGGATGCACAAATCATCGAGAAGCTCCGACCTAAATAGCAAACCATATAACAAGCTACTCCAGCGGAGCAAAACTCGCTACGCTCCCATTTGCCCGCTGGGTAGGGCGTTATATCTATAGAAGGCGGCTTCAATAGAAAGTCAAATAAACTACGGATTTAGATAAAAAGGAAAGGATCATGAAATCTATATACCCTTCACTATCGCTGCTACTTTCTGCATTGATGATGAGCAGTGTGAGTCATGCCAAAGATAATTTTCCAATACTTGAAGGTCCCTATCTTGGACAAAAGCCACCGGGATTAATACCTGAGCCTTTTGCCCCAGGCATTGTTACGACAAAGGGGTTTGATGATGGTGGCGTTTTCTCACCTGACATGGATGAGTTTTATTTTGTTAGGAAACGAATAGATAATAATAAATTTGAAACTGTCATTTATAAACAAGAAGGTAACCAATGGGTTGAGACAATTAGTAAAGAGTCTCGACCCTTTTATCCTTTCTTCTCGCCGGACGGCAAAACTATGCATTTGGGCAAGCAATATAGGGAACGTACAGATACTGGCTGGTCAGAGATAAAAGATATTGAAGCTCCTTTTTCAGAAATAAACATCATGAGCCTTTCTGCTTCATTGAAAGGGACCTATACCATTGATGAAAGACACCCAGAAGATAACGGCCTTCTACGATATTCACGGTTGATAGATGGCAAGCGTGAAGCGCCAAGACCGTTCAGCAAAAAGATTAACTCCGGAACAAGGAATTCTCACCCCTTCATCGCACCAGATGAATCCTACATTATGTGGGACGGCATAAAAGACAGCGGATTTGGTAATGTAGACCTTTATATCAGTTTTCGGCAACACGATGGCTCATGGGGTGATGCTATTAACATGGGTGATAAAGTAAATACAGATGCTTACGAAGCAGGCCCAAAGGTTACGCCAGATGGGAAATATCTATTCTTTGTTAGAAATATGGGCTCCGACAAGTTCGAAAATGTGGATATCTTCTGGGTAGATGCGCATATTATTGAGACACTTAGGCCTAAAAAGTAAACGATATAACAATCGCAACAAGAGCGACGCCAAAAGGCAGCACACCTTTTGCTGGCGTTAAAGCTAAGGAAGATATGAGCACTACATTAAAGTTAATTGGCATATTCGGGATATTATTGTTTGGCGGACTATTCTCTGTAACGCTTATTTCAACTGAAAAAGTTGAAGAGTCCGCCAAGGAATTCATAAAAACCCAGATTGAAAAGGAAGTTCGCGCAAAGCATCAAGCTATTGGTGATTCATCCGTAACAGATGCGGCATTAAATATTGCAGATAGACTAGGTCTGGAGAAAGAGAAAATTCAGTCTAATTTAGACAATGATTTACCTGAAAAAATTGCCAGCATAATCGCTTTTATGTGTGGGTATGATTGCGAGAAGAAAAAAGCACTAGCTCAGTCTATAGCCTCGGGCTACATGGAAAGAATAAAGAATATTCAAATTGCTGAAAGCACTTTAACTAATGTCGTAAAGGGAAAATACCTCGAAATCACAGCCAGCCTGAAGCTTGACCTTAGAATATTTCTTGCGTCAAATTTTTTCATGTTCCTTATTCTCCTTACTATATCATTTTTAAAACCCAGAGCTATTACGCATTTGTTCATTCCTGGCCTGTTGTTGGTCGTATCAACAATAATATCTTCAAGTATATATATCTTTGGTCAAGATTGGTTTTATACCATTCTTTACAATGACTATATGGGATTTGGGTATCTGCTCTATATAGCAACAATCTTTGGGTTTCTGATCGATATAAGTTTCAATAAGGCTAGGGTCACAACTGAAATTATTAATGGCATAGCAAACGCGATTGGCTCTGCGTTTTCTGTGGTTCCGTGCTAGGCGCATGGAACAAATCAATCAATTTCGCGCCTTCGGCGCCGAAAGCAGCAAATCAGCGCCGATTATTGAAGCGCTATATGCACAGGAAAATCAATCGTCATCTGCATAATGGAAACTAAATCAATAACTGATTTTAAATTAAGGATAAATTATGAACCGTACTTACACTTCAATTTTTATATTTCTCTTTATTGTAATATTTAGTGTTACCGGTTACGGTTTTGATAAATTTCCAACTTTAGAAAATCGCTACTTTGGTGAACGACCACCAGGCATCACCCCAAAACTTTTTGCGCCCAAAGTACTTTCACCAGATGATTTATTTGAAGATGGTACATTTTCACCTGATATGAAATCATTCTATTTTACAAGGAAAAATGGCAAATATAAAAAACGTGCATTTTTCGTAATTCATTATGAAAAGAATCAGTGGGGCGAGATTTATGAGACAGATTTAAAATGGCCTTTATTTTCTATTGATGGAAATACCATGTACCTTGGAAAAAAGTATAGCGAACGGACAAAAACTGGATGGTCAAAGCCTAAAGAGATGGGAGACTTTTTAAAAGAACAAGCTCACGGTTTGTCAGTTTCAGCTAAAGGCACCTTTTATTTTCCTTTTTTCAAAAAAGAAGATGATGGCCATGGAAATATTGGTTATTCGCGCTTGATAAGTGGAAAATATGAAGAACCCAAAAAATTAGGACCTGATATTAACCAAGGTAATTATATTGCTCACCCATACATCGCACCAGATGAATCTTACTTGATGTGGGATGTAGAACGAGATGAAAACCACGGTAGTAGCCAACCAGATATTTATATTAGCTTTAAGGAGAGTGATGGATCATGGGGACAGGCTATAAATATGGGAAACGAAATAAATACATCAATTTATGAACAAAGCCCTCGTGTCTCGCCAAATGGAAAATATTTGTTTTTATTCGTGGTGAGTGGGTAACGGAAGAAGATGGAAGTCGTAAGTGGGTAGGTAAAAGTTACTGGGTGGATGCGCAAGTTATTGAAAATATAAAGGCAAACAATAGTTGATTGAATATAGCGCATATAACACGGATTTAAAAGCGGATTCGTAATGGTTGGCTCGATTCCGCTTCGCTTCACATTGGAGCCAACTATTGCCGTTTAATGATCCGTTATACGAATATGATTAAATCACTAGTAATCACTACCGTTTTATTATTTCCTCTTCAAACATTTGCAGAGTACACCGATGCACAAGAGAAAGCTGAAATAGAACTATAAGTCATCAAAGAGCCAAAAAGTGTTAACGCAAAGGGCAATCACGAAATGATGGACAAGCTAATTATCAAAGTCCCTGCCTCAGTATCAGGGGTTGAGACTGAGGCAATGGAATTAACCCGAAGTGAAGTTGCCGAGCTATGGATTCCAATTACACATCAGATAATAAATGGCGTCGCAGTAACTGCTATTAGCGGATATTTTAGTGCATTAAAAATTTTCAAACCGCGGTTTACTATTAAAATGGCAACCGTAATAAATCAATTAGGCGTATGCGGTAATAGTATAACAAGTTTGGGTTGCGGAAAACCCAGGCGCAGCTTCGTTTTCCGCAACTAAAGGCGTTACGTGATATGAGAATTGGCGATTACACGGAAATAATAAGTGCTGAAGATTTAGAGAAATTTCTGGAGAAGACAGTAACTTTTCATGACAGCATGATGAAGGAAATGCAGGCAATTAATCGTGGCTATGTAATGCAAGATAAATCCATGAATATGGATCACAGATTAGATGTAAGAGTTTTGTTTCAAGCTCAATGGAATCCTTCTTCATTTGAATTGCTGTGTATAAATGTTAGTCATCTTAATATCACAGGGCCAGAAGAGTTTATGGAAAGTGCTGGAAAAATTATCGAGTCGCCAGATAGGTTAATTGAGCTTTCATTGGATGGAGAGCTTGTCATTCAATGTAAAAGACTATTCTTCAAATTAACGCCGGATTTTATAGGTAACAATGAGCATTTTGGCTCGCAGATACCGTCTAGTAGCATGGTAGTTGCTCAGTCACTGGTGGGAGAATGGCGACAGTGTGGAAATTGTGGAAATGCCTGGGAATTATCGAGTACTCGTAAGATTGCTACCTGTCCTTCTTGCAATTCCGTAACATACATCGAGTAGCACGTAACAAAATGAGATAGTTGATGCTCCTTGGCCGCGCAAATGTTAATGACGTTGGCAAAGACCTTCATTCAACTTTCTACAGGTTCGTTATGTTTCCATGTGGCACTAATCTATATTCATTGGGATTTATATGACTATAAAAATAATTTGTATGACTTTACTTTGCCTCTCTTTCACATGGTACTCTCATGCAAATGAAGCAATTTCCAAAGTTCACTTTAAAGGCGGAGAATCTAAGACTTATGAACAATTACTTACAGATAATGAATTAGCCGGAATTAGTGTTGCAGTAGTCGATGATTACGAAGTTATCTTTTCTTTTGCTGGTGGTAAAAAAGATTTCACGACAAAAAGTGATGTTGATAACAACACCTCATTTAACGCTGCTTCAATTTCTAAACCTGTTGTCGCGACATTAGCGGTTATGCTGGCAGAGCAGGGGGAGCTAGATCTTGATGCACCAGTAATAAGCTATTTGAAAAGTTGGAAGATGTCTGAATCCGACCTCGATAAAGGTAAAGCCATAACATTACGTCATTTACTTACACATACCGCAGGTACAAGCCATAGTGGCTATGGTTCTAAATACTTAGGTGACATAATTCCAACAACAGCGGAAACTCTTGACACATATAAAAATGAAAAGATTACAATATCTTTTGAACCTGGCAGCAATTGGAAATATAGCGGAGGGGGATTTCTAATTTCCCAGATTGCATTAGAGGATATTACAGGTAAAAGCATCGCAAAACTGGCGGAAGCTATGCTTTTCACTCCACTAGGAATGGAAAGCACAGTATTCTACCAGCATGGGCAATCTAAATTTCCATCGAATGTTGCCAAAGCGCACAATGACAAACGAGAAGTCATTTCCACCGGTATTCCTATCTGCCCAGAAGCTGCTTGCGGGCTATGGACTAATGCGATGGATATGGCCAAACTTTCTATCGAAATTCAAAAAGCATTATCTGGTGTAAGTACTAAGGTTATATCTAGAGTTGTCGCGCAAGAACTTATTAAAATCCAAACCACTAAGTTATCTGGTGGCTGGAGTATAGGGTGGATGCGTAATCTAGCCGTTGGAAACTTAGATTGGTTTTCCCATAGTGGTTATAACAACGGAACTGGTGGATTAATAATGGCAACAGTGGAAAATGGTAGAGGAATATTCATCTTTGGGAATGGTGCTTATCGGGCAAGGTTATCAACCATAGATCAAATTGTTTCCAGTGTGATAGACTCTATGGGCTGGAAAAAAGATATTGAAGCCACTGTAGAAACCCCTTCAAAAGGTTTGGTTAAAAGTATTGTTGGTAATTATGAAAATTTAACCCCACATCATTTTTCCCCTTTTGCAAAGAGAGTAAGAATAGAAGAGCAGGACGGTATCCTTGTATTATTAAATTCGCAGAATGAAATCAAGCCACTACCTTTGATACATATAGGGAAAGATAAATTTAGGGTAGATCAGCTGGTTAATAGTCAAATAGGATTTTTAGTTGACAAAAGTGGGGCTGTATATTTAACGCTAGAGCAAACTGATACTGAGTTGGTTAGTAAGGCCCTACGCAAATTGAACCGGAGTTAGGGGGGACCCAATCAACTCGGCTCAGGCGGGCCGAAAGCGCAGCAGCGGATTGACCAGCCAGCCGAGTATGCCGGTAACCGAAACGGCCGCTTCCGCGACGGAGAGACACAGGCATTCCTGGTCCTGGGTGGCCATGGGCCTGTGTACCTCCCCCGGTTCGCGCACCAGAAAGTCTCCCGGTGCGTAGACACCATCGGCATCGGAAAAACTGCCATATAACACCAGGGTGATCTCGCGGCCGCGGTGGTCGTGTTCCACCACCTTGCCGCCTTGGCGGATACGCTGGAGCGCCACCTCGCATTGATTCTGCCCACTGGCAAGCCGGGCCATCTGCAGGGACGAGGACATGCGCCGCCAGTGAAGCGGTTGGTTGTCACGCACCAGTTTGTCCACCAGCCGCGGCAGTTGGTCCAGGGGGCGGTCGCGATTACCGCTGTCCACAGCCGCGCTGTGTGCTGTGTTTACTTCCGGGCCGATCAGATCACTTTGGCTCGGGTTATTCTCATCCTGGTCGATGCGCTGCAGTACGCGGGCCAGGCTGTCGGAATGGACCGCCTGTGGCTCTGTGTGCCTTAGCAGCCCGCCGCCGACACAGTCCAGCTGGTGACGCCCTTCACGACATCTGGGGCACAACTGGAGATGCGCGCCGACTGCCAGACTCATCGCCCAGGGCAGGGTGCCTGCGGCGTATTCCATTAAGACGTTGCTGTCTGGGTGGTGACGAATCATGGGGTTTCTACCTGCTCAATTTCACTTGCAACTTCTTGAGCGCCAGCCGCACGCGGGATTTCACTGTGCCCAGAGGCAATCCCAGCTCGCTGGATATCTCACTGTGAGACTTCCCCTCCATATAGGCCTTTTCCAAAACGTGCCGCTGTTCCGCCGGCAGACTGTCCAGGGATTCCGCGATAGTCCGCTCACTGCGTTTTTGCTGTAGATATAGCAGTGGCTGCGCATCCGGCGTCTCATCCCAGATATCATCCACTTCGATGTCGGTATCCGCTTCCCGCCGGCGGCTATTGCGGCGGAGCATATCGATGCGACAGTTACGCATGATGGTGTAGATCCACGTATTGGCGGAGGCCTTACTGGAATCGAAACTTGGCGCTTTGCGCCAGACGCGAAACATCACTTCCTGTACCAGCTCATCAGCAGCTTCGGCACAGTATGCCTGAGCGCTGCGGCTGTAGTGAAAACCCTTAATCAGCGGAGCGAAATGGTGGAACAGCCGCTCGAATGCACTCCGGTCAGCCCGGCTGCCAACCAGGGTGAGGAGGTTGCTCCAGTCGTCATCGCGCTGATGGGGTGCTTCCACTGTGTTCAACTGACTACAGGTCCGGTTTATTTGCGCCATTTTAGCAATCTTTTACTGGCAGTCGGGGCACAATACGGCATTTCCAAGTGACTGGATCACCATTAACCCGGCTACTTGTTGAATTATTGGGTTAATGTCTGCCTCACCGGGATTGCCGCTTCACCTACCCCGGCTTGTAAGTTGGCTAATTATTGACCCGATAGGCCGGCCGATAACACTTTATCGATTGAATTGCCACTCTTGAAACCCGCTGCAATGACTTCTGTTGCGATTGCCAATAACGGCTCTGGCCCGTGGTAGGGCTCGGGCCTGTGCCACACTAACCTGCAACCCATGGATTTGACAGTGGCAGCTTCAAGTTGCGAAAAGCCCGGAAAGGAATCTGGGGGTCTTAGGGCCTGTTCACACTAACTGAGTTGGCCCTGTTGTGACTGAAAAGGGGCCAATCGAGGCAAGAGGAGAGAGGTTTGGTTGCTCCAAATGAGCGACGAGCAACGAAGGGTGGCGCCTTTTCGGGCACAACCCAAAGGGCTGCCTCTGGATTCCGCGCCCTGCGGCGTTAGAAATTGCTCATGTGGACCCACCACACTGCGCAATTCCTGCCTTGCAGGCCACAAAACCAGTGGCAGCAGGGCTATCTCAGTTAGTGTGAACAGGCCCTAGTTTTGGCAGTGAATCCATTTGGTTAGGGAGAGCGTAACAAAGCGGCAAGCGCGCCGTATCGGCACACAGAGCAGCGGGAATTACTCCATGAGCAAGCTGATAACACAGTTGAAGCAATACTATACCGACTTTCTGGCAGTTGACCCGGATTGCCTGGGTGAACTCTATTCGCAACAGGTAATTTTTTGTGACCCTCTGCACCGGGTGGAGGGGCTGGCGGCTCTGAAAGATTATTTCGCCAGTATGAGCGCAAGAATGATTACCTGCCGATTCCAGTTCGACGATGCGGTTGTCGGTACCGACGAGGCCTGCCTGCCCTGGCAGATGCACTATGCCCATCCGCGACTCAATGCTGGGCAGACCCTCAGTTTACGGGGCTGCAGCCTGCTGCGATTTGAGCATCGGGTTTATTACCATGAGGACTTCTACGACCTCGGGGCAATGGTATACGAACGGCTGCCTCTGCTGGGTAGCTTGGTGCGAGGCGTGAAATCCCGTATAGCCGGGGAGGGACCCCAATAATGGCCGCAATTCGTGACAAGTCCGTGTGGATAACCGGCGCCAGTTCGGGTATAGGATGCGCACTGGCACTGCGACTGGTATCACAAAACAATTTCGTGATTGTCAGCAGCCGAAATGCCGATGCGCTGCGGCAGCTGCAACAGTCGGCGCCAACGCGTATTCGGGTGTTGGAGTGCGACGTGACTCAGGATGAAGCTATGGATGCCGTGGGACACAGGTTGGCGGGGCTCACGGATAACCTGGACCTGGTTGTGGCCTGTGCGGGAACCTGCGAATACGACGACGGCCTGCAGCTGGACGCAGCCAGTTACCGGCGCGTTTTCGATGCCAATTTTTTTGGTGTCGTGAATAGCCTGCGTGCGGCGCTGCCACTTCTGGCGGGCAGCCGGGCACCGGTGTTCGCTGCGGTGGGAAGCCTTTCCTCCGTGGTGGGATTTCCCCGCGCGGAGGCTTATGGCGCATCCAAAGCGGCACTGGGATATTTTTTGGATTCGGTGCGAGCGGATGTATCCCGCCTGCCACTGCGGGTGGTACACATCCGCCCCGGATTTATCGATACCCCCTTAACCCGCGCGAACGATTTCCAAATGCCGTTGCTAATGACTGCGGAAGAAGCTGCCGAGCGCATTGAGCACGGATTGCTGCGCGGTCGGCGGGTTATCGACTTTCCCCTGAGACTCAGCTGGCCACTGCGGTTTTTGGGGTTTTTCGACGCCCTCTGGCTCCGTTACTGCGCCCCGAGATTGACACGTATTCGATCACTAAGGAAATCTTGATGCGCATAGCTGTAGCGGGCAGCGGTATAGCCGGTCTTACCGCCGCCTACTTATTGAATAGGCGGTACGATATTACTCTGTTTGAGGCCGAAGACCGGCTGGGGGGGCACACCGCTACTGTCGAGGTGGAGGAAGACGGTCGTACATTGGCCATAGATACGGGTTTTATCGTATTTAATGACTGGACCTATCCAAATTTCATTCACTTATTGAACCAGCTGGGCGTGGCTTCCCAACCCACGGATATGGGTTTTAGTGTCTGCTCTGACAGGGATGATTTTGAATATGCGGGCAACAATCTCAACAGCCTTTTTGCGCAGCGATCAAACTTGTTCAGGCCGGGGCACTGGCGCATGCTGCGCGATATTCTGCGTTTTAACCGCTCGGCGGTCAGTGACTGGCATGCCGGCAAGCTGGATGAGCAGCTGACCCTGGGTGATTACCTGGCACAGAATGGCTATTCTGAGGAATTTGTCTGGCGTTACCTGGTGCCTATGGGCTCGGCCATTTGGTCTGCCAGCACAAAGCAGATGTTGGAATTTTCCGCCAGCTTTTTCGTGCGTTTTTTCTTTAATCACGGCTTACTGAACCTCTTTAACCGCCCTCAATGGCGGGTGATTCGCGGTGGTTCCCGCGAATATATCGAGCCACTGGTGGCCACCTTCAAGGACAGGGTACGTTTGGCCACTCCGGTGCAAAGCGTATTGCGCAAACCTGATGGGGTATCCTTGCTGGCAGGGGGCGAAGAGATGGAGTTCGACGCGGTAGTGCTTGCCTGTCACTCCGACCAGGCACTCCGCTGTCTGGGGGACCCCAGCAGGGAAGAGCGCGAGCTGCTGGGCGCCATTCCATACGCGCGAAACTCTGTGGTACTGCACACGGATTGTCGCCTGCTACCCCGCTATCGCCGCAGTTGGGCCAGTTGGAATTACCGTCTGCAGGAAGGAGACACACAGTTACCGGTCCTGACATACAACATGAATATTCTACAGCGACTGGACGCTAAACTGACCTATTGTGTGACACTAAATTCTGAATCTAATATAGAGCCGGGCAGGATTCTACACCGGTTTGAATATGCTCATCCGCAATTTTCCATCGCTGGTATGCAGGCGCAAAAAGCATGGGGAAAAATTAATGGAGTGAATCGCACCTGGTACTGTGGTGCATATTGGGCCAACGGATTTCACGAAGACGGAGTCAACAGTGCCCTGCGGGTGACCAGGGCGCTGGGAGTCGACTTGTAATGGAAAGCGCACTTTACGCCGGTTGGGTTCAGCATCGGCGGTTTGCCCCCAGGCCGCATCAGTTTCGCTATCGAGTGTTTATGGTGTATCTGGATCTGGCGGAACTGGATTTATTGACCTCCCTGACACCCCTATGGTCACGGGGTGGCTGGGCACCGGCGCGATTTTGTCGCGCCGACTTCTATGGTGACGGGAAAGTTTCCCTGGAGGAAGCGGTGCGCGGCCGGGTGGAGCAGGAATGTGGGGTTCGCCCGGAGGGTCCCATTCGGCTATTGGCGAACTGGCGGTATTTCGGTTACAACATGAACCCCCTCAGTGTTTATTACTGCTTTGATACCACGGGCAGGGAAGTGCAGTGGATTCTGCTGGACGTTCACAATACGCCATGGAAGGAGCGCCACAGTTACCTTTTGGACTGTCGTGGGCAAGGTCGGGTACAAAAAGCAAAATTCTGCAAGAAATTCCATGTCTCGCCGTTTATGCCTATGGAGCAGGGATACCGGTGGCGCAGTGTTACCCCCGGCCATCGTCTGACAACTTACTTGCAGAGCACTCAGCAGGGCGAGCGGATCTTTGATGCAACTCTCGCCCTCCAGCGTGAGGAAGCCACAGCAGTATCTCTGAGGAGGGCGCTGATCCGCTACCCGCTGATGACCGTACAAGTCATCTCTGCCATCTATTGGCAGGCACTGAGGTTGTGGCTCAAACGCGTGCCCATTCACACGCATCCCGGTTCCCCATTGGGGTCTGAAGCAGGAGACAGTCGCCGATGAAATCCGCAGAACTACAGACACCTGCGCGCAAGCAGGATAAAACCGCTGCGAATCATTGGCTCAGTCGGTTGGCGCGGCGCCTGGTGTTGGGAAAACTCGCGGCTATTCAGAAAGGCAATCTGCTGGTGGAGGAGGCGGGGGCAGAGCCCCTGTCCTTTGGGCAGCCCCGCGAGGACGCGGAAATTGCGGCTCATATCTGTGTCCACCACGAGAGCACCTATGTGCAGATTTTACTTAATGGGACTATAGGCGCCGGCGAAGCCTATATGGAGGGCGCCTGGACTTCCCCGGACCTTGTGGCGGTTATCCGGTTAATGGTGTCCAACATGCAACTGCTGGAAAATATCGATTCCCGCTGGAGCACGGCCAACAAATTCATATTGCGGCTTCTGCATGGCTTTAATGCCAACACACGCAAGGGGGCGCGCAAAAATATCGCCGCGCATTATGACCTGGGCAATGACTTCTTTCGCCTGTTCCTCGATGAAACGATGATGTACTCATCGGCGGTTTTTCCCCGGCCCGATGCCTCGCTGCAGGAGGCCTCCCAGTATAAACTCGACCAGATTTGCCGGAAGCTGCAGCTGAAACCCGGGGATCACCTACTGGAAATTGGCACCGGTTGGGGCGGTATGGCACTTCACGCCGCCAAACACTATGGTTGCCGGGTTACCACCACGACGATTTCCCGCCGGCAGTATGAATATGTACGAGCCCGGGTGGCACGAGAAGGGCTCGCAGATCGGATCAATTTGCTATTGCAAGACTACCGGGAACTCGGTGGTCAGTACGATAAGCTCGTATCCATTGAAATGATAGAAGCCGTGGGTCACCGGTTTTACCACCGTTTTTTCAGGCATTGCAGCCACCTGCTGAAAAGCGGCGGATTGATGGTAAAGCAGGCGATCACCATCAGGGACCAACGCTTTGACCGCTACAAAGACCAAGTGGACTTTATTCAACGCTATATATTTCCGGGGGGCTGCCTACCCTCTAACGCCATTATTGCAAAGCATATCTGCGAGGACACAGATATGCAGATGCTGGGGTTCGAGGATATCACTCTGCACTATGCCGCCACCCTGAATGCCTGGAGAAGTGCTTTCCTGAACAAGCTGGATGAAGTGCATCGACAGGGGTTTGATCAGCAGTTTGTACGCATGTGGGAGTTTTACTTGTGCTACTGTGAGGGGGGATTTCTTGAGCGGGCGATTGGGTCCGCCCAGTTTGTATTCGCCAAACCGGATTACAAGACACCTTAGGGAAAATCCATGTGGCGTATTTTGGTCAATGCACTACTGTTTGATATCGCCTGGCCCCTGTGTGTATTGGTGGATAATCTAGCTCTGGTGTGCGCGTTTACCCTGTTGAATCTCTATGTGCACCTGCGCTTTATCGCCAACCTGCCTCATGAATTTTTATGGGTGGGGATGATCTGGGTGTTCGGGGTTCTGATCGATGGCTTCCTATTTTCCCAGGGCCTTATGATCAATATTGACGGATCGAAATTCCCGCCTTTTTGGCTGCTTCTCCTGTGGGTGAATTTCGCCATGGCCCTGCGCTACGCTTTCTTTTTTCTGCAAAAAAACCTCTGGCTTGCGGCTGCTGTGGGGGGAGTCGCTGGGCCATTCAGCTATTATATGGGCGCCTGGCTCAATGGCACAGTAATGTTTCGCGAGCCTGTAGTACTGTCACTTGCCGTATTGTCCCTGGTTTGGGCTCTGTTTCTGCCACTGGTGGCCTGGCTCGCACGGGGCTCCTTATTCAGCAGGGTAGGGTATGCCTGACCTTGCGGCCAGCCTGGCAATGACGGCGGCGCTATGCACTTATGAAGGTGCAGTTTACGCCACTGGTGTGGCCACCAGTCTTGACAGTGGAGAAATTCAATACTGCGAATATCATCTGCCCTCGGTAAACAACAGCCGGCGGGTGCTCTACTACTCAGCGAGCGGACATAAGATTGCCGAAAAATACGTGACCGGAATTGACAATACGCGGCCACAGTTCCAGCAACACGATATTCGCCAGGGTGAGGAGCGCCAAATATCTCTTCAGGGGCAACGGTTGAAGCTGGCTTACCGCAAGAATGCCACTGCCCCCTGGCAATTTTCACTGATCAGTGCCAGGGATGTCGATGTTGCCGATGCAGGTTTCGATGTTTTCGTCCGCGAGCAGTGGGCGCACCTCGCGGCAGGGCGTACAGTCCAATTTCAGTTTGCATCGCCTCTACATGGTCGATCGATAAAGTTGCGCGCCCGGAAAATTCCCTGCCGTGAGAGCGATACTCCCAGCCTGTGCCTGAAAGTCGATCTTGCCCAGCCCCTACTGCGTATTTTTGTCGGGGATTTGTATCTGGTTTACGATAAAGCCAGCCGTCGATTGCGATTGTTTGAAGGAGTGGTAAATCTGCTCAGTGACAGTGGCATCAGCCAGCGACTGACAATTCACTATTCCTATTGAGAATGCCCTCTCCACTTTTTCCCCTATCTGTAAAGCGTCACCGCCTGGGGCCTGTTCACACTAACTTAGATAGCCCTGCTACTGCTTTTGTGACCTGCAAGGCAGGAATTACGCTGTGTGGTGGGTCCACATAAGGAATTTCTAACGCGCAGGGCGCGGAAACCGGCGGCAGCCCTTCGGGTTGTGCAGAAAAAGGCGCCACTCTTCGTTGCTCGTCGCTCATTTGGAACAACCAAACCGCGCTCCTCTCGCCTCGATTGGCACCTTTTCTGTCACAACAGGGCCAACTCCGTTAGTGTCAACAGGCCCTAGCTGGAGTCCCAAATACTTATTTTCGAAACCTTATGGTCAGTATTTTACCGGGCGCTCACTGGCGCTAAGTTCCTCTTGGGTCTAAACCTAAGTTGAATGAGGCGACATTAGGGCAACTCCACAGAGAGCTTGCCCGAAAGTGCGCATGTGAGGTGCAGTCATGAAGTTTGGATTTCTGAGTGGCCTGGGATTGAGTGCCGCGCTGATTACCGCCTGTGTATCACAGCCAGACCAGGTGCCGGGTGCCGGAGGGATAGTGATTGATACCTATGGTGTCAACATGCGCCAGTACCAGATGGACTTGGCGGATTGCAAAGGGCTTTCGGTGGCCGCCGGCAGTGACGCCGGTCGCCGTGGCGTAACCAGAGCCGCCGGCGGGGCCGTATTGGGTGGAGCCCTCGGGGCCATTTTGGGCGATTCCAGTAGTGCTGCTGCGGCTGGCGCCGGAGCCGGCGCAATACTGGGCGGTGTTTCCGGGGTCGGGAGTGCCGGTGCTGAGGAACAAAGTATCGTCAGAAACTGTCTGCGCGGTCGCGGATATCGGGTATTGAATTGACCTTTTGCATCCTGAGTGGGTCAAAGTGTCATACAGACCGCAACTATGCGGGGACTCACAGGACTTGAATTCAGCCGGGCCCAAAGCTCGGCTTTTTTTTGTCTTAAATTCAGGTTCGGCAACTGGAGATCCGCATTTCTGTTTGCCAGGGCACTGAAAAAACTCAACCTGATTTTCTTAGCAGAAATTTGTGACAGTTAATCGACCGACTGCCTTCGGCAGTAAAATTGGCGCCGAGAACCAGGTGTTGAAATTGATACATAGGTACCCGGTGCACAGTTGGTCAGAGTATTCGAATCACTTAAAGAAGGGCGCGGCTTGACGGACACGCTGAGAATAGACAGTTAATCGGAATTTCTTCAGTTATTCACCAACTGGTATCGGGACCCTGGTGTCCTCAATGATTACATTGAGTCAGGTAAATCTCAATAGAGGTCATTCGCTCTTGATTTGAATTATCCATTTCAAGGCGAAGCTTACAATAGGATACAGTTTCCCCCTTTACGGGCTAAGGCCAGTCGGGCTGGGGGAAAGGTTTGCAACGGCCCAGGAATAAATTTTCGACAGCAGTGGTCGGGAAACAGGCGCGATTTTCAACTGAACCGGTAGTACAAAAAATATACACCATGGGGAAACCGGCATACCGCGGCTCGGCGCCAGCATTCGACTCCCGTGCCTGGCTAAGGCATAATCGCCTGCCGCATTTTTGGGAAAGCCTTCTCCATTTGTGCAAAGATTAAGCAAGTGGAGAGTGTAAATACTGCCAGTCGCCGGGCCCACGAATCGGGGCTGCTTGGAGTAGCTGTGTCGGAATTCCAAAATATCGGTCTAATTGGCCGCACTGAAAATGAAGATACGGTTGTTTCGCTGAAACGCCTGATGGCGTTTTTGCAGCGCAAAGGCTATGCCATTGTGCTGGAACAGGAAACCGCCGCTGTCGTGTCCGCCGGTAATCTGCGTATAGCTCCCAAAGACAGGCTGGGCGAGCTCTGCGATCTGGTGATCGTTGTCGGAGGTGATGGCAGCCTTCTAACCGCCGCCCGTGCCCTTGCCAAGTTCAGCGTGCCACTCCTGGGTATCAACCGCGGCCGGCTGGGCTTTCTCACCGATATAACTCCGGATCAGATTGAACAGAAAGTAGACGAAGTGCTTGCTGGCAAATATATGGCTGAGAGCCGTTTTTTGCTGGATGTGACTGTCACCCGGGAAGGCAGGCCGGTTGGAAAGGGCTCTGCATTAAATGATGTGGTTTTACACCCGGGGGAATTTATCCGTATGATTGAATTTGACCTCTATATCGACGGTCAATTCGTATACACCCAGCGCTCAGACGGCCTGATTGTGTCCACGCCTACCGGCTCCACCGCCTATGCTCTTTCCGGAGGCGGTCCGATCATGCATCCGAAACTTGACGCCATTGTCCTGGTTCCGCTCAATCCCCACACGCTCAGCAGCCGTCCGATTGTTGTTGAGGGCAGCAGTGAGTTCAAGATTATTATCGGCGAACACAACCGCGCCAAGCCGCATGTTACTTGTGACGGACACGACCAGATAATCACCGAGCCTGGCGATATTATTCGCATACATAAGAAACCCCATAGACTGACATTGATTCACCCAATCGACCACAATTTTTATGAGACCTGCCGCTCCAAGTTGAATTGGCAGAATAACTAAACAATTGCTTCCAGGCTATAGGATTACAAGGCTATGTCTGCGACCAGGGTAGGTCGGTAAATTATTGAATCTGCTCAGGACGTAAATACTCCCAGGGACTCCCTGAGAGCACAGTTATTTGACAATACTCCAGCACTTATAGGTTTTCTACCAGCCTTACAACTCATTCGATGATCCTGTACCTGTTGGATTGTCGCCCTTAAAGATCTACACAAGTACACTGAATCGCTGGCTTTTCTAAGAGTACAACCGGCTTCCGCTTTGCGGTGGAATCTCCTTGTGTTTTTTAACCTGGAAATTTAATGGTTACCAGACCAATAACTGTATTTATGGAATACGCCAGGGATAGGAATTTATTTCAGAAGTGCAAATGACTATGAATTTTGTGTAGAAGAAGAATTGGTGCGGAAAAACAAGAAATATTTCATAGTGCATACAGTTACAAATAGTCATGTAGTTGATGATTTCCCTGTGAGAATCGACGTCTTATATTCTACGCTTTTACACAAAGCACCGGTTCTAAATCTGGTCATCCTGCTAGTTACTAAAGAATTTGTCTTTTAATGCCAAAAATGCGACCTTCATCACAAAATAAAATATCTTTTTTTTAAATAAAATTTTATGTTTTTTCTCGGCTCAATGCTTACTGGATGACAGATAAAAATACAGGTTTGACTATTTATATAAAATTTTTATCTTGGATTTAATTTCATATCAGTAGCAGTTCAAATAGATTGCTGTATAGGTAGCGCAAAGGCATTTTATAGATTAAACGGAGTGCGTAATGATAAGAGCAAAGATAAGAAATAGGTTCCTGTTTTTAATAATCGGTTTGTTTGGTGCAGTGTCACAGGTTTACGCCTTTTGTACTCCTGCCGGGTGGACTGCAAGCTGCTCAGTCAATGGGGTTCAAGGGTATAAGGTTTGTGGTACTAACGGTTTTTTTGGGCCATGCATCACTCCGCCCCCGGAGGAATATACAGGCGATGTCGTGCCCAAATATAAGGTTTTAACGGTTGTGTATGCTCCACCGGGAACGCAGGGGGGCGGCAGTAGCAGCTCTGTCAATTACGGACTATCAAGCTCACTTGGGTCCACAGTTTCAGCCAGCAACTCGTTTAATAACAGCTATTCGGTTTCAGTAACAGCCTCAGGCGGCGTTCTTGGCAGTGGTGGAAGTATAGGTGGCAGTTGGGGCTTCGGCGTAAATTCCATGAATAGTGAGTCCATGGATATTAAAAAATCAGCATCACTGTCAATTAGTCGAGCAGGTCCATCCGTCGATGGTATCGACCATAATCGCGATCAAATCTGGCTTTGGCTTGGACCCAAAGTGAATATGACGATGACCCCAAATGCAGGGGAGTGGACGATTGATAACTCTGAGGTAATGGATCTTCAATATGTGTACGTGGGCTGGTTAAAAAATCCGAGCCAAATGCCTCCAGGGGTAACTGACCGCTTGGAGGCTTATGGAATCACTACAGCGGATTACCCGGAAATTTTAAAGGCCAATCCCCTGGCTGATCCATCCATCCCATTGGATACAAATCGTTATAAATCAGTTTACACGACCTTTCCCTATGAGCCGCCTTACGCGGCCAACGATCCGGTTTCCACACTGAGTTTTACGGCTACATTCGGCCAGACAAGCTCTTCCTCGTCTTCAGTCACGAATCAATACACTGTAGGAATGACGCAAAGTGGCAGTGTTGGTTTCGAAAACCTATTTACACTGAACATATCACAGCAGAGCAAGTGGACCTGGACAGACTCTGATACCCGGGCAAACTCATCCGGCACCTCAGAATCAGCTTCTGTAACCGTCGGTGGGCCATCTTTTGGTTACACCGGACCAACCGCTATGCAGGTTTACTATGATGTTATCTATAAGACTTTTGCATTCGTGCCAATTCCCCCAGGGGGAGTCCCACCATTTCAGGGGTCGTTGGTAAGTATTTCGGGCCAGCCCTTAAGCTCTAAAGAGGTGGTGGTAACCGCTGGAGATGTTGAGTACCGGACCTTTACCAACGCTAGAGGTGAGTATCGACTATATGGTGATATCCCCACCAATAGGCCCCTTGAGTTCAAAGTTGATGGTCTGGAAGTCAATTCGGTACCGTTCCAGGAAGATACTTATATTGTCATGCCCTAGATTCTTAATCTAACGGGATGAGCTAATTACTTAAGCTTTGGTATGTCCCAATAGTTGCTGGCGGCGTCGCACTACGGCGCCGCCAGCGAGAACTTCCAAAATTTGTTATTTTTCTGCACATCCAGTCAAAGACCTGGTTGGTAAACGTGTGACCGGCTGGAAGTTAAACCAGTCAATCACAGCTTTCTAAACTGGCGCTATTTACCCATCTACAAAGCAGCCGAATGCTATCCAATTGAAAAGGGGCAACCATTGGCTGCCCCTTTTATTAATTCGACAACTTATTGAGTTGCCAGTTTAATAGTGCCACCTCTTTTAAAAACTACCCATTAGGGAGACACCAGAATAGCTGCTGTAAGCACGTACCATTACATAATAGGTGCCGGCCTGGGGGTTGGAATAACTACAGGTTTCATTATTGCCCACGAAATAGGGGCGGCAATCGTAGGTGCCTGTCGTAGGCTGTGCACCATAGCGGAGATAGAGGTCCGCATCGCCACTGCCACCGGACATCTGAAAAACCAGGTTGCTGGCACCGGCAGGCACTGTCAGAGTGTAGTAAATTTCGTCACCGGTTGTGCCGGAGAGACTTGTCACCGGTACACCATTGACCAGAACACCGCCACCCGGGTTACCGCCGCCACAGCTGGCTGTGGACACACCAACGGTGTCGAATGCTGCAGTCACAGCGGTTAGGTCATAGTTCAGATCGTTGGTGGCAGATACCACACCGCAGGCCGCATTGACAAAACTGGAGGAGGGGCTCCAGTACATTTGGTTGGCGAGTACGAAAATATCAAATGCCTGCCGGGTATCCCAGCCGTTGCTATTGGCGATCAGGAAGAAGGCCCGGTTGAAAACCCCGGAGCTGTAATGCACGTTCATGCCGTTGAAATAGTCACTGGCGTGGCCGATGGAACGTCCATCTCGGGTGGGGTCTTCAAAATAACGCAGGGCACCGCTGCTTTTGAAAATTTCCGCACCCACGAGCCAGTCATTGCTGCCGCGCATATAGTACTCTGCCGCCTCGCCGGCTATATCCGAGAAAGCCTCATTGACGCCACCGGACTGGTTAAAATACTGTAGGTCAGAGTTCTGCTCGGTAAAACCATGGCTGACTTCGTGCGCCGACACATCCAGGCTGACCAGCGGGTAGAAACGGCTGGCGCCGTCCCCAAAAGTCATCTGCTGGCCATCCCAGAAGGCATTTTCAAAGCTGTTACCATAGTGGACCCGCATACGCAGCTTTTGGGTCAGCGGTGAGGTGTTATACCAGTCGCTGAACATATCGAATACCACTCCACCGAAGAAGTGCGCATCATTGAGAGGCGAATAGGCGCCATTGATAAAGCGGTAATCATTGAATGGACAGTTAAACTGGAATACAGAGCCACCGCTGGTGCGGTTATCCATATCGACGGTTTCCACATTGTCGGTGCTCATACGGCAGCTATCGTCGACAACCATTGGCGGGAAATCGGTGCCATAGAGGTAGCGACCGGTCTTCTCGTTACCTCCCGGGCCGGTGGCATTCTGTGCAAAGGTAAGGCCTTCCCAGTGCTCCAATACCTCGCCAGTGCGCGCATCTATAAAATAGAAGGGCCTTGAAGGTTCATCGCCATACTCAACCCAATTGACCAGGTAAGCGAGGCGGGAACGGTTGTTTTGGTCGAGATAAATATACAATCGCTGGTTCGGGTTCCGCGCGGCTAGCCGCAGGGCCGGTACCGACAGGGCCCCTGTTAGAGAACCCTCCTGCAGGCGGTTGTCGATCGCCCTGGACATAGCCCGCTCCAGCGCGTTGCGAGCCGGGAGTGATGGTTGCACAGAGGGAAGCTCCACAGCGAGCCCTGTGACTACGTTGCCGGTAACCTTTACCGCTGAGCCCAGGCTCGAACCGGTAACCGTCTGGCCCCATACCGGTATTCCCTGATGGGTCTGGCGGTAGCGGGTAACAACCCGGCCATCGGCTAAGGTGCGACTGCGCACCTTTTCCAGACTGACATCGGATCTCGCCGCAGCCCCCGTCTGTGCAGGCAGCATATCCGGAGTCGCTGGAACTTTATCTGCGGCCTGGACACTGGTAACTAAGGCCAGTGAACAGGTAATCCCAAGTAAAAGCTGTTTCATTTGATATTTCCCTATATGTGCTTGTGTATTTGCCGGGCCCTGCGGGCAGGGGAATACCCCATGGCAATACTAACTAGGCGCTTAAATCCTTGCGCAAAAATGACAAAGCTTAGCCCGAAAAAGCCGGCTCGCTGGAATGGTCAGAATGCAGAAGACGAACCGGAATGCCTGGGAAGAGAGCAACTGACTGCTATGGCATTCCACTTTCTCTAAACCTAGAGATTTACATGCCCGGTATCTCCGGACGGCATAAGGTTACTACGGATATCGCCATCTATGACAAAAAGGTGAATTTTTTATGAATTGCTCCCAATTTTTGCGAATTAGTTCACAAAACTGCAATACTTATCCTGCATTTGGGACTCTAATTGGTCCCTTTATTTCAATTTGCCACCAGCCTGGTTGGCCTCTTAATTGGGGTGGCTGGTTTAGGGAAGTGGCGGCACCGGATGAAAGTGCATCGGAGATTTTTAAAGACAATTAACTCATTCTGATTCTGCGGTATTTCGGGAGCTACGAATCTGGGAGCTCCGATTCCTGTCACTAAGACTTCGTTTTATGTAGAAGCTATACATAGTTAATAAATTTTTCATTAACCGCTCTTAATTTATTGATTTATATGTATTTTTTGTGTGGCAAACAGTTTATCTATGGTAGGGGTTAGGTTGTGGTAAAAGCCAAGGCTGCCTTCTGAATGGCCGCGACATCTATTGCCGGAGTGCAAGAAAAAAAGGGCCGCACAGCGGCCCAATCACAGTATAGAAATTGGCAATCGGAATTTACTTGAACTGCTCTTCTTCAGTTGAGCCGGTCAGGGCGGTTACGGAAGACTGGCCGCCCTGGATAACATTGGTCATATCATCGAAGTAGCCGGTTCCGACCTCCTGCTGGTGGGCTACAAATGTGTAGCCCTTGTCTGCGTCGGCAAATTCCTTTTCTTGTAACTTTATGTAGGCGGACATATCTTCGCGGGCATAGTCATAAGCCAGGTTGAACATGCTGTTCCACATATTGTGGATACCTGCCAGGGTAATGAACTGGAATTTGTAACCCATTGCCGACAGCTCCCGCTGGAATTTGGCGATAGTGGTATCGTCCAGGTGTTTTTTCCAGTTGAAGGAGGGCGAGCAATTGTAAGCCAGCAGCTGATGCGGGTACTCCTTGTGAACGGCTTCCGCGAATTTTTTCGCCTCGGCCAGATCCGGAGTGGCGGTCTCGCACCACAACAGGTCTGCATAAGGCGCGTACGCCAGGCCGCGGGCTATTGCCTGGTCAATGCCGGCTTTGACCCGGTAAAAACCCTCACCTGTGCGCTCGCCGGTAAGGAAGGGGGCATCGTAGGGGTCGCAGTCAGAGGTGAGCAGGTCGGCCGCATTGGCGTCGGTGCGGGCCACCAGGATGGTGGCTACGCCCTCGACGTCGGCCGCCAGCCGCGCGGCGACCAATTTTTGAATAGCCTCCTGGGTGGGCACCAACACCTTGCCACCCATATGGCCGCACTTTTTCACGGACGCCAGCTGATCCTCGAAATGGACACCGGAGGCGCCGGCGCGAATCATATTTTTCATTAACTCGTAGGCGTTCAGAACACCGCCGAAACCCGCTTCACCATCTGCCACTATCGGCGCAAAATAGTCGATATAGCCTTCGTCACCGGGGTTTTTACCGCTCTTCCACTGAATCTGATCCGCGCGTTCCAGGGCATTGTTGATCCGGCGCACGACGGAAGGTACAGAGTCGACCGCATAGAGGGACTGGTCCGGATACATGGTTTCGGAGGTATTGGCATCGGCTGCCACCTGCCAGCCGGACAGGTAAATGGCCTGCACACCGGCTTTCACCTGTTGTACCGCCTGGCCGCCGGTCAGGGCGCCGAGGGCGTTGACGAAATCCTTGTCGGGGCGATAGGAGGGGCGGCCACCCTCATGTAGCAATTGCCAGAGCTTCTCGGCGCCGTGTTGGGCGATGGTGTTTTCGCGTTTGAGGGAGCCGCGCAGACGTACTACATCTTCGGCACTGTAGGTACGCTTGACTCCCTGCCAGCGGAAATTCTCCGCCCAGTCCTTGTCGATGGCCGCGATTTCCGCATTGCGCTCATAACTGCCAGTGGTCATCTCTCACTCTCCTCGAAACTGTGACTGCGAATAAGTGTTGATTATGTTAGGCATGCTGGCATAATTCGCCTAATTTATTATTGTTATCTTCGCTATTAGTTTGGCAAATATGTTATGAAGTTGGAAAGAGCCGATCTCAACCTGCTGGTGTACCTGGACGTGCTGCTGCGGGAGCGCAATGTCACCCGTGCCGCCAATCACCTGGGCCTGTCGCAACCCGCCATGAGCAACGGCCTCAAGCGGCTGCGGGAGCTTTTTGGCGACCCTTTGCTGGTGCGCACAAGGGAGGGCATGATGCCCACCGAGCGGGCGCTGGAACTGCAGCCTATGACCCGCGAAGCCCTGGCCTGTATCGACCGTGTGATTCAGCCGAACCGGGATTTCCAGCCGCAACAGGCGCGCAGGACTTTTCGGATCATGGCCAGCGACTATGCGGAGTCGACACTGATCCCATCGCTGCTGACCCAGCTGCGAGAGCTGGCTCCGGGTATCAGCCTGGATATTATGACCCCCAGCGATGTGAGCTTTGTGGATGTGGAGCAGGGCAAGGTGGATATGGTGATCAACCGTTTCGACAGTATGCCGCAGAGTTTCCACCAGGCCACTGTCTGGCAGGACGCTTTTTCCTGCGTCATGGGGGCGGATAACCCCATTCTTCGCGACTACAATCTGCACAGTTATCTGGCCGCTCAGCACATCTGGGTGAGCAAGACCGGGATGGGGGTCGGCGTCGGTGTGAACCCGGAGGATGTGCAGCGTCTGGGCTGGGTGGACGAGGCCATAGCGCGGCTGGGAAAGAAACGTGAAATCGCTGTTTTTACCCGCCACTACCAGGTGGCTATGTTGCTGGCGGAGCAGAGCGACCTGATAGTGACGGTACCCACGCGACTGGCGCAACTGGCCCGCGACAACCCACGCATTGTGCGCCGCGACCCTCCACTGGAAATTCCTCCGCTGGAGTTGAAGATGGCCTGGAGCCCCTTGCTCCAGCAAAGCGCACCGCACCGCTGGCTGCGCCGGCTGATTCTGGATACGGCGCGCCAGTTGTAGTGGTTCGCGGAGTGCGACACTGGGACCCACCCGTTGTTGTGCTTCTGCTTTGAGAGGTGAAAATTCAGAAAATGAATGGCGGAGATTCGATCTATAAATTAACGCTATAAACAACCCACTGTGTAGAATGCCCGGAGTTCTCCCAACAGAAGTTTTCCCCAACCAAGGACACTGCTATGACAGAACGCGTTCAAATCGGCAATCTGCGTGTGGCATCAGAACTGCAGAAACTGATTGACGATGAAGTGATACCGGGGACCGGTGTCAGTGCCGAAGCGTTCTGGGCCGCTCTGGAAAAGATACTGGTCGATCTGGCTCCGCTCAACCGCGCCCTTCTGCAGCGGCGGGATGAACTGCAGCAAACCATCGACCGCTGGCACGAGGAAAATCCCGGTGCTTTTCGTGATCTGGACAGGTACCGGCGCTTCCTGCAGGAAATCGGCTACCTCCTGGACGAGCCTGGGGATTTCACAATTTCCACGGACAAGGTGGACCCGGAAATGGCCACTGTGGCGGGACCGCAGTTGGTGGTTCCGGTGATGAATGCGCGCTATGCGCTGAATGCGGCCAATGCCCGCTGGGGCAGTCTCTACGACGCACTCTACGGCAGCGATGTAATCAGTGAGGCGGACGGTGCGGAAAGGGGCGCTGCCTACAATCCCTTGCGCGGTGAGCGGGTAATCGAGTTTGGCCGGGATTTTCTCGATCAGTCGGTGCCGCTTACCAACGGCAGTCACCGCGACGTGGTGGAGTACCGGGTCAATGGTTTGTTGATGGAAGCCCTATTGCGCAATGGGGAAGTGGCGACTTTAAAGCGCCGCGGTGAGTTTATCGGCTTCAATGGAGATCCCAGTGAGCCGAGCGCTATTCTGCTGCAGCGCAACGGCCTTCATTTCGAGATTCAGATAGATCGCGACAGCCCCGTGGGCAAAGCCGATCCCGCCGGAATCAGGGACTTACTGATGGAGGCGGCGGTGACCACCATCATGGACTGTGAAGATTCCGTTGCGGCCGTGGACGCGGCGGACAAGGTGGCCGTCTACCGCAACTGGCTGGGTTTGATGCAGGGTACCCTGGAGGAATCAATCCGCAAGGGCGACAAAACCCTGCTGCGCAAGCTGAATCCGGATCGCGAATATACGGGACGGGATGGTACCTGCATCACACTGCCCGGCAGAAGCCTGATGTTGGTGCGTAATGTAGGGCACCTGATGACCAGTGACGCCGTGATAGATGGCGATGGCAGGGAAGTGCCCGAAGGTATCCTGGACGCTATGGTTACCAGCCTGATCGCCCTACACGATTTGCGCGGGGCAGGGGAGATGAAGAACTCCCGCACTGGCAGCATCTATATCGTCAAGCCAAAGATGCACGGTCCGGAAGAGGTACATTTCGCCAATACCCTGTTTGACCGTATTGAGGACGCGCTAGGGTTGGAGCGCAACTGCATCAAAATGGGAATTATGGATGAGGAGCGGCGCACTACCGTCAACCTCAAGGGCTGTATCCACGCAGCGAGGCAACGCGTGGTATTTATCAACACCGGATTTCTCGATCGTACCGGTGATGAGATCCACACCTCCATGCTGGCCGGACCAATGGTTCGCAAGGGCGACATGAAGCAGTCAAAATGGATTGCCGCCTACGAGGACTGGAATGTGGATATGGGCCTGGCGACGGGCTTCAGGGGTCGGGCTCAAATCGGCAAGGGCATGTGGCCCGTCCCGGACCAGATGGCGGCTATGATGGAGGCAAAGATCGCCCATCCGCTGGCCGGTGCCAACACGGCCTGGGTGCCGTCCCCAACGGCGGCCACCCTGCACGCGCTGCACTATCTGCAGGTGGACGTCGACCAGCGCCAGGAGGAATTGACCCAACGGGCCAGGGCCAAACTGGACGATATCCTCACGGTGCCGGTGGCGGACCACCCCGACTGGAGCGCAGAGGAGATACAGCTGGAGCTGGACAATAATGTCCAGGGGATTCTGGGATATGTAGTACGCTGGGTGGAGCAGGGAATCGGTTGCTCCAAGGTACCGGATATCCATAATGTGGGCCTGATGGAGGACCGCGCCACTCTGCGCATTTCCTCCCAGCACATTGCCAACTGGTTGCGCCACGACATCGTCAATCGCGAGCAGGTGATGCAGACCATGCGCCGCATGGCAGCGGTGGTGGATCAGCAGAATGCGGGTAACCCGGGCTATCGCAATATGGCACCGGACTGCGAGCAGAGCATCGCCTTCCAGGCTGCCTGTGAACTGGTACTGGAGGGTTGTTCACAACCCAACGGGTATACGGAACCGGTTCTGCACCGGCGGCGCAGAGAATTCAAGGCGATTCAAGGGGGGCGTTAAACCCCACTTTAGCCAGACCAGCCCGGCACAAGGGCCTATTGGAAAACAGCGTAAAATCAACTGGTTGAAAGCAACCCAGAAGGATTGTGGGCCCTTTTCGGCCAATCCCGTACAAAGCTGACCGCCTATTGATTTCGGTGACCGGCGCCCCCATAGTGAGTGTCTAGAAAGCTAGCACTCCAGATTCCATATGGTCTCTACACAGCTATTACAAATTATCCGCAGAGTCCCTTCTCAATGGACTATTCCTTTGGGATTCCTGGTCCTTTGTGGATTGATTGTCTGGGCTGTAAATCTGCCGGACCACAGAAACGGAATAGCACCGCCGGTATTCGCCAGCCAGGGGGCACAGCAGGTTTTAGCCGGTGCTGGCAGCGATTTACGTGTCCGGCCCGGTGTTCGCAAAGGCAAGTTTTTTTCCGATTCCGGCGACAGTCCCGACCAACCCTGCTGGGCAGGCGTAACTGCTACAAGCCTATTTGACCCCTATTTATTCCCACTCAATTCCCCCTTTCTCACAAATGTCCAGTTTACGGGAATAATCCGCTACCAACTGCCGTCCCCACGCGAGCCGCCACAAGTTTAATCCTCTGTTTTCAATTTTCTATACAAATTAGATTTGGCCGCTTTTGGCACAAATATCTTATGAGGGTTACCCATGAAATTCCTCTCTATGAGAGCGGTTGCGTACTGCCTGGCTATTTTTCTGGGCCTGCTCAGTGCGCTACCCAACCTTTTACCTGACTCTGTTATCGGCAAACTGCCCGACTGGTACACAGCCAATACCCTGGCTCTGGGGCTTGACTTGCGCGGTGGATCGCATCTGCTTTTGGAAGTGGATACGCGGGATCTGCTGAAAAGTAAGAACGAGCAATTGGCAGAGCAAATTGGCACAGCTCTGCACGGCGCACAGCTTGACTACAGCCTATCAAGAACTACTGAGAAGGCTATTTATATTGCCCCCAAAGGCTCGGTAAGTCTGGATGATTTAGAGTCTATTGCCCGCGATGTTGTTAAATCCATAGGGAATGCCTCCTCCTATTCAATTGATAGAGACAATGGACAGCTTGCCCTTGTAACTACTGACGCATATCGCGACAGCCTGACCGCTGATGCCGTGGAGCGTAGTCTTCAGGTGGTACGGCAACGCCTGGATGAAGTGGGTTTGGTGGAGCCGAGTATTACCCGCCAGGGCTCAGATGGTATCCAGGTGCAGTTGCCCGGTGTAGATAATCCACAGCATATCCGTCAGCTCCTGGGTACTACTGCAAAAATGAGCTTCCACTGGGCCGCCCCTAGCAGTTCCAACTCTCATGTCAGCACCATCACTCTGGCGGGTAAGAATGGAGCACCCTACAAGCTGGAACGGCGGGTTGCCCTCGAGGGCAAGCACATCGCCGATGCGCGGCTAGCCTATAACCCGGAAACGGGAGAGCCAGTGGTCAACTTTCGGCTCGACAAAGAGGGCGCCCGGCTCTTTGGCGACATGACCAGGCAAAATATTGGTCGTCCACTGGCTATTGTATTGGATGACCGTGTCATCACGGCCCCGGTGATTCGCGGTGTAATTGCTGGGGGTAGCGGAGAAATCAGCGGGTCCTTTACCTCCGGCGAGGCAGGCGATCTGGCCGTACTGTTACGCGCTGGGGCACTGCCTGCACCATTGAAGGTCATTGAAGAGCGCACTGTGGGCCCGGACCTTGGCAGGGACTCCATTGCCATGGGGATAACCACAGGTCTTATTGGCGCAGTGCTGGTTATCGGTTTCATGCTAACCGTATATCGCCGTTGGGGATTGATCGCTTGCCTGGGGTTGGGTGTTAATGTCGGCCTTGTATTCGGGGTTCTCAGTGTACTGGGGGCAACACTCACCCTGCCGGGTATTGCGGGAATTATCCTCACCGTCGGCATGGCAGTGGATGCAAACATACTCATCAATGAACGTATTCGGGAGGAGGGGCGCAAGGGTCGGTCAGCTTACGGAGCATTCGAGGAAGGATTCAAGCAGGCCTATCGCACCATAGTGGATTCCAACCTTACCACCCTCATCGCCGTCAGCCTGTTGTTTTTGTTTGGCAGCGGCCCGGTACGGGGTTTTGCTGTGACTATCGGCATAGGGTTATTGACATCCCTGTTTACAGCCATCTCCGTAACACGACCCCTGATGAAGTGGCGTGTGCGTAAAGCTGGTCGGCGCCCGTTCCAGCTCCCTGGTATCCAACTTATCAATCGGCTGAGCAGCCAAACCATTAATTTTATGAGAGGGCGGATTGCCGGACTTGCCCTATCCGTCGTTTTATCCCTATCTGCAGTGATACTTTTCATCCATCCAGGGCTGAACTACGGGATTGACTTTAGCGGTGGAACCCTCGTAGAGGTTCAGGCGCCGAACACCTCCGTCGAGGACCTGAGAAAAACCCTGACTCAGCAGGGCTTCAACCATGCAGCCATCCAGGAATTTGGCGAGGGTGGCGGAAATTACCTGATTCGTGTTCCATTGGGTAATGCAGGGCAGGGGGATGATGAGGTCGCCACGGGTCTGCCCGTGGAGCAGCTAAAACAAGCCGTGCTGCGGGATTCGCCTGAGGCCAAATTCCCCCGTGTGGAAATGGTCGGGTCCAAGGTGAGTGGCAATTTCTCTGATGCGACTATTTTGACATTACTGCTGGCTGGCGCTGGTATGCTGGCTTATCTATGGATGCGTTTCGAGTATCACTTTGCCCTGGCAGCAATCCTGACCATTGCCCTGGATCTCACCAAGACAATCGGTTTTTTTGTGCTGGCCGGTGTGGAATTTAACCTCACGGCAGTAGCAGCATTGTTGGCCCTGATGGGTTACTCCATCAATGACAAAGTGGTTGTTTTTGATAGGGTCAGGGAAAACCTGAGACAAACGCCGGATAAACCGCTCCTGCAATTACTCAATGAGAGTATCACCTCCACCTTGACGCGGACAGTTTTCACCTCTACAACCACCTTTATAGCGCTGCTGCCAATGGCGATCGCCGGAGGAGCTGCCGTGGCCAGCTTTGCATTGCCAATGCTGTTTGGAATTGCTATTGGCACAAGTTCCTCTATTTTTGTCGCAGCACCTATTGTGTACTACCTTGGGCAGCGTAGATTAAAAAAAGGGTTGTCCCAGTTGCGTCCGACCGCCGATGAGATCCGGGCGCAATTGGAGCAAATGCCTTAGGACAGCAGTTGAACCTGCCGAAGAAAAGTCTAGCATTTGGTTAGTTTGCGGTAGTAACCTATTAGAAGAGTCGGTATGCCCAGCCAACCCATCCTGGGAGTTGGCTGGGTATCAGATTCCAATAGTGCATCTGTCGGATAAATACAGGTTATTTCTATAGTTCAGCAACCGCTCGTTCTGCGGGTAGTTGCTGATTGACCGTCGAGCTCACGTACATGAGCTTTTTCAATGACAGAACTAGAAAACACCGGTTGTCAAAACGCCGCCGCCCCGGTAGCCGGGGTGGCGGTTAAGAGGCTACTGCCCTAAAGTGAACAGTTGTGTGTTGCCACCAGTGGCCACTGTGTTGATGGTTTTGGTTTTTTCCTCGGCGAAGCGGAACAGGTAGTGCGGCCCTCCTGCCTTGGGTCCGGTCCCGGACAAACCCTGGCCCCCAAAGGGGTTTACCCCGACGACAGCGCCGACCATATCCCGGTTTACGTAGCAGTTGCCCACCTTGACCCGCTTGAATATGGCGCTGGCGCGCCCCTCGATGCGGGAGTGCAGTCCAAACGTCAAACCGTAGCCGGTGGCATTGATCTGCCGAATCACATTTTCCAATTCGCCGCCTTTGAAGCGCACTACATGCAAAATGGGGCCAAATACCTCTCGCTTTAGCAGCGAGAAGTCCTCGATTTCCACCACTAGCGGGCCAAAGAAAGAGCCACTTGCGGGTTTTTTCTTTGGGTCGTAGGCGAACAGGACACTGGCTTCTTTCTGCATGCGCTCGCTGTGGGCCTCCAACATGGCCAGGGCTTTGTCGTCGATGACCGGGCCGATATCGGTTTCCAGTTTGGAGGGGTCGCCCAGGGAAAGCTCTTCGCAGGCGCCTTTGAGCATTGCCAGCAGACTGTCCGCAATCACGTCCTGGACACACAGAATTCGCAGCGCTGAACAGCGCTGGCCGGCGCTGAGGAAAGCGGATTGAATCACATCGTCGACCACCTGTTCGGGCAGGGCGGTGGAATCCACGATCATCACATTCTGGCCGCCGGTTTCGGCAATCAGCGGGATGATGGGGCCCTCTTTATCTGCCAGCTGCCGGTTGATCAGGCGGGCGGTTTCGGTGGAGCCGGTAAAGGCGACGCCACCCAGGCGCGGGTCGCCGATCAGCAGTGGTCCCACCGCAGCACCAGTGCCGGTGATCAGGTGAAGAACCTCCTCCGGTACCCCCGCTTGCAACATCAGTTGCACGGCCCGGGCGGCGATCAAGGGCGTCTGCTCCGCGGGCTTGGCCAGCACCGCATTGCCCGCCGCCAGTGCCGCCACCACCTGGCCGGTAAAAATGGCCAGGGGAAAGTTCCAGGGGCTGATTGCCACAAATACCCCGCGCCCGGTCAGGTAGAGCTGGTTGCTCTCACCGGTGGGGCCGGGCAGGTCCTGTGGCGCGTCAAAATGACGCCGGGCGCCGTTGGCGTAATAACGGCAGAAGTCCACCGCTTCCCGCACTTCCGACACGCCGTCATTCAAAGTGCGGCCGGCCTCAGCGCAGACCAGCGCCACCAGATCATCCATGTGCTTTTCATACAGCTCGGCGACGCGATCGAGAATCTCTGCACGGGCCATGCCGCCCATACGATCCCAGGCGATCTGGGCCTCAACGGCGGCGGCATAGGCGGTATCGATCTGGTGTTTGTCCGCGTCGGCGGTATACCCCACCAATTCGCCGGTAGCGGGACTGTAGACTGGTTCTGTGGTTTCCCCCATGGCGCCTTTGATGATGGGGCCGCCCCTGAACTGTTTACCGCGGATGTCGTTGACCACCTGCAGCAGTGGTTCCACTGCCAGGGGGTCTGTCAGCTCAATTCCGCAGGAATTGTTGCGCGGCAGCACTTCGTGGCCCAAGTAGATGTCTTTGGGCAGGGGAATCTGTGGATGGCGATAGGGCTTGCAATTCTCGCTCAGTTCGATGGTGTCCTGCACCAGCGTATCAATCGGGGTTTTTTCGTCCATAAAGCGATTGACGAAGGAACTGTTGGCGCCGTTCTCCAGCAGGCGGCGCACCAGGTAGGGCAGCAGGTCCTTGTGCGCCCCGACCGGAGCATAGACACGCACCGGCACCGGCTTGCCGTGCACTGCCTCCACCTGGGCGTAGAGCAGGTGGCCCATGCCGTGCAGGCGCTGGAATTCGTAGTCGTCGCGGTCGCCGGCCAGCTCCAGTATCTGGCCTACGGTATAGGCGTTGTGGGTGGCGAACTGGGCATAGATGGCATCGCTCGCGTCGAGCAGCTTCTTTGCACATACCTGGTAAGACAGGTCCGTATGGCACTTGCGTGTATATACCGGGTAATCGGGCAGTCCCAGCTGCTGTGCATGCTTGATTTCGCTGTCCCAGTAGGCGCCTTTGACCAGGCGTACCATCAGCTTGCGCCCCGTGTCGCGACCCAGGGCGATGAGCCAGTCCGCCACATGCGGAGCGCGCTTCTGGTAGGCCTGCAGGACGAATCCGAGTCCCTGCCAGGCCGCAAGCTCCGGGGCGCGGGCCAGGGCTTCGAAGATGTCCAGAGAGATATCTAGGCGGTCCGCTTCCTCGGCGTCGATATTGAGCCCCATACCGTGTTCAGCGGCGGCCAGGCACAGAGCCTTTACTTGGGGCAGCAGCTCGGTCATCACCCGCTCGCGCTGCAGGGCTGTGTAGCGGGGGTGCAGGGCGGAGAGTTTGATGGAGATTCCGTTGGCCTCCACTACGTCACGCTTGCTGTTATCCGTACCGATGGCTTCAATTGCCGCCATGTAGGCGTCGAAATAGCGTTGGGCGTCCGCCATGGTACGGGCACCTTCCCCCAGCATATCGAAGGAAAAGCGCGTGCCAGGCAGGTTTTCCGCCGGGCCGCGTTTCAGTGCCTCTGCGATGGACCTTCCCAGCACATATTGACCGCCCATGATCTTCATGGCCTGCATCATTGAGGTGCGTACCATGGGTTCACCCATACGGCTGACCAGACGCTTTACCCAGTGGGAGGGTTTTTCGGTGATATCCGGGTCCAGCTCGACGATATTGCCGGTCAGCATCAACCCCCAGGTGGACGCGTTCACAAACAGGGAATCGGACTGGCCACGATGGCTGGACCAGTTGCCGGAATGGACTTTTTCCGCGATCAGTTTGTCGGCAGTATCAGCGTCCGGAACCCGCAGCAGGGATTCCGCCAGGCACATGAGTGCCACACCTTCCCTATTGGATAGGCCGAATTGCTGCAGGAAGGCATCCAATGTGCCGCGCTTGCTCCTGTGTTTGCGGGACTCGGCCACCAGGGCGCGGGAGGTATCGAGAATTTTCTGGCGCGATTGGTCACTGGGGCGTGGGGCCGACAACAGTTCGCTAACACACTGGTTTTCGTCGGCGTGCAGATACTGGCGGGCCTGCTGGCGCGCGCGGTGCAGTTCTCCGGCGAAGTTTGTGGACATGATCACTCCCAAATATCAGTTAGTACGACCAGAATAAAAATCGGATTATGTGGCATTTTGTTCAGAATTAATCGCCATATTGGCGGCAAATGTGGTTAAATATCACGCCTATTTAGCTGATAACCAGTAGGGTATGTTGTCATGTCTCGACAGTTGGAAGACCTGGATAGAATAGACCGTCAAATACTCAGTATCCTGCAGCGGCACGGCCGCCTGCCCAATGTGGAGCTGGCGCGCCGGGTCAACCTCAGTCCGACTCCCTGCCTGGAAAGGGTCAAGCGCCTCGAGCGGGAAGGCTTTATCCGGGATTATGTGGCTTTGCTGGACCCGCTGAAAGTCCATGCCGGTCTGGTGGTATACATTCAGGTGACACTGACGGACACGGCTACCGAAGCGCTGGAAGCCTTCAACAGGCATGTCTCGGGCCTGGAGGAGGTCCAGGAGTGCCATATGGTTGCCGGCGGCTTTGACTACCTGGTGAAAATCCGCATCAAGGACATGCTCGGCTACCGCCGTTTCCTGGGCGAGAAACTGGCTTCGATTCCAGGGGTGCGGGAGACCCACACCTATGTAGTGATCGAAGAGGTCAAGACCGATACCGCCGTGGCGGTGCCGGACCCCGAGGGTGATTCCAGATCCAGCAAGCGCTCCTCCTAGGGCCATTTGCCTCAGTGCTGGCCTGTGTCGAAGAGGGCTGGCGTCAGCCATATACGCCTGTGACGCACTGATTTCGTAACCAGTTTGTTTGCCGGGCTAACAGGGGATAGCTGGCATAGCTTCCTGATTACCCTCGCCAAGCGGGTTTCTGCTGTGGGAGACATCTCAAAGCGATGAAGAATTCTTCTACCGTCAACAACCGCCGCGCCTATCTACTGGCGCTGGCGGCAGTGCTGTGCTGGTCCACAGTGGCCAGTGCCTTCAAGCTGTCACTGCAGTTTGTGTCACCGCTGCAGCTGGTGACCATCGCTGCGCTTGTCTCCACTCTGCTGCTGGGGCTGGTGGTCACATGGCATAAGGAATGGCGCACTCTGGGGGTCTCGTGGCGCAAACGCTGCCGGCTGTATATGGCGCTGGGATTTTGCAATCCGTTTCTCTACTATCTGGTGCTGTTTCACGCTTACGATATGCTGCCCGCGCAGCAGGCACTGTCTCTGAACTATACATGGGGCGTATTGCTGGCACTGCTGTCGGTACCGCTACTTAAACAGCGAGTGCGACGGCGGGACCTGTTTGCGGCTCTGGTCTGTTATGGGGGTGTCCTGGTCATTGCCAGCGGCGGTAGTCTGCACGGATTTCAACTGGACAATCTGCCCGGTGTGGGACTGGCGTTACTCAGTACGCTTATCTGGTGCTGCTACTGGCTACTCAGCACCCGTATCGGAGGCAGCCCGGCGGTCAACCTGTTATTGACTTTCCTGTGCGGTTTGCCCTGGCTTGCCCTGGTGATCCTGATACGGGGAGACTGGCAGTGGCCGCCCCTGGCCGGCTGGATGGGGGCGGTTTATGTGGGCCTGTTTGAAATGGGTATCGCCTTTTTGCTCTGGCAGGCCGCGTTGATGGCCTGCGACAACACCGCCCGCATCAGTAATTTGATTTACCTCTCGCCGCCGCTGTCACTGGTGCTGGTTGCACTGCTGGTGGGGGAGAAGATTCACCCGGCCACGGTTGTGGGTCTGGTGTTGATCCTGCTCGGCGTCGGGATCCAGCGGGGCGCATTGCGCGGCCTGTTGGGTAGGATGTCTTGGGGCGGAGCCATGGCGCCGCCGGACTCTACACATAAATAGCATAGGTAGCCTATGAATTTCGCACTGACCGAAGAACAACAGATGATTGCCGAGGCGGCCCATCAATTTGCTGACAGCGAATTGAAGCCGATAGCCGCAGAGTTGGATAAAAGCGGGAACCGCGAACTGCTGCTGCAGAAACTTAAAGCTTTGGCTGAACTGGGCTTTATGGGTATCAATATCGAACCCGAGTACGGCGGCACCGGCGCCGGCACTGTGGCCTTCAGCCTGGCAATTGCAGCTCTTGCCCGTGGCTGTGCCTCCACCGCCACTACCACCTCTGTAACCAATATGGTTGCCGAGGTGATTCAGGCGGTGGGTAGTGAGGCGCAAAAAGAAAAATATCTGCCAAAAATCTGTAGTGGTGAATATGCTGCCGGTTCCTTCTGCCTTACGGAATCGACGTCCGGCTCCGACGCGGCCGCCATGCGCACACGAGCGGTCAAGGAGGGCGATAACTATATCCTCAATGGCAGCAAGCTCTATATCTCAAGTGCTGAATTCGCCGGAGTGTTCGTGGTTTGGGCGGTGACCGATCCCGAGGCGCCAAAAGGTAAAGGCATCTCCTGTTTCCTGGTGGAGGCGGGTACACCCGGCCTGATCATCGGCAAGGCGGAGGAAAAAATGGGCCAGAAAGCCTCTGTCACCAACGAGGTTGTATTCGACAATTGCCGTATCCCTCTCGCCAACCTGATGGGGGAGGAGAACCGCGGTTTTCGTATCGCCGCCGGAGAACTGGCGGGTGGGCGCATCGGAATAGGTTCGCTGGCGCTTGGCCTCGGCCTGGAGGCACTGGATCAGGCGCGCGCCTATATTCAGGAGCGCGAGCAGTTTGGGCAGCCGTTGGCGCGGTTCCAGGGGCTGCAGTGGCAGTTGGCGGATAAATATACTGAAATGGAAGCGGCGCGACTGTTGCTGTTACAGGCCGCCTGGCAAAAGGATGCCGGCCTGCCTTTTGGGCCCGCCGCCTCGATGGCAAAGTTGTTCGCAACGGAAAAGGCCAATGAGGCGTGCTACACCGCTTTACAAATGCATGGAGGAGCGGGGTACACGCGGGATTATCCGCTGGAGCGTATGGCCCGGGACGCGCGTATTACCACCATCTACGAGGGAACCAGCGAAATCCAGCGTTTGATTATCGCCCGCCACCTTCTCGGATAACCTTTAATCCATCGGATTCCTGCCCATGGAAACCTGCGCTATGACGCGAAATCGACGGTTTTCCCTGGGCTTGCGCCGGTCTCATTCCCGCGGCGGCACATCCCTGTGTCCCAACAGGGCCAACTCAGTGAGTCTGAGCGGGCCCTAGTTGCCGGGTGAATAATCAAAATAATCGACGCCAAAAAATGGAAGTCAAAGCCACCAAGCACGGTATCAGTCTTTACTGAATATTGGCTGGCAGGATTTTACAGGCGTACTCGTTTCCTTAATTTTTCCGCTGGATTTTACCCGGCTGGGAGATAGGAAAAACAACGCCTAGCCGATGTAAAAGCCTGGCACCACTGCGCTGATTTTATCTCTAGTGAACTTTGATCACACCTTGACAGAATGCTGGGCGCCTGGAGCAGAGGGACCTGACGATGAGTAATGGGGCTGAATTGGGCTCAGGGACGCGCAAGCTGTTGATCTATACGGCACTGACCTCAACGCTCACTGCAACCCAGCTGGCTTTTGCCGGGGGACTGTTGTTTTGGGAAATGGGCACACCGACGCTGGGCACAGCGGGAGCGGGTTGGGCGGCTATGCCGGAGGACGCGTCCACCGCCTTCACCAATCCCGCCGGCACCGTCTGGCGGGAATCCACCGAGATAATGGCGTCGGGACAACTGCTGTACGGCCATCTGGATTTCAGCGACGGCGGTGAGAGCAATGTGCCGGGCAATGATGGCGGCAATGCCATCGAGTGGTTTCCCGGCGGAGGCTTTTTTGCTGCGGGTCGCTTGAATGAGAATTTTGGCTGGGGGTTTAGTGTCAGTGGCAATTTCGGTGGGTCAGTGGCCTATGACAGTCAGTGGAAGGGACGGCGATTCGTACGCAAAGTGGACCTGCTGAGCGGCAATATCATGCCTTCTCTCAGCTGGCGGGCCAGTGACAGGCTTTCCCTGGGGCTCGGGTTTATCCTTGCAACCGGCTATTACCGCTTTGAGTCGTCGCCACGGGCGGGCATTCTCCCGGGAGACGCCAGTCTCAGGTATGACGACACACAGGTGTCCCCCGGCGGCAGCCTGGGGGTTATTTACAAGCCCACCAGTGATACTGTTCTGGGTCTGACATACACCTCAACCATCTCCTGGGATTTCAACTACCGGCTGCAGTTAAAGAATTTCGGTCCCCTGTTCGGGCCACTGGCAGAGCAGTTCAATGGCCGCAATTTGCGGATCAATGTGGATGTTCCGCAAACGCTCACCGCCAGTGTTCAGCAGCGCCTTTCCCCAACAGCCACTGTGTACGCCAACCTGAATTGGCAGCACTGGTCAGAATTTGGATATTTCGGACTTGAAATCGACAATCCAGCTCAGGTTAGCGTTACTCTCAACCGAAACTACAAAGATACCTGGCATGGCGCCATTGGAATCCGCCACAAATTTGATAGCGGCACCCTGCAGGACTGGTCACTGTCTGCGGGAATTGCCTACGATAGCGGTATGGTCAACACCGAGAACCGCACCGCGGATCTGGTGACGGATGCGGCCTGGCGCCTGGGTTTCGGTGGCCAAAAGGAACTCTGCTATGGCTTGCGCCTCGACCTCGGCTACACATTGCTATGGTTTGGCGATACGGATATCGACCAGACCGGGCGCCCGCCTTTTAACCCGCGATTGCAGGGCACCTATAAGAATTATTCGGTGAATTTTTTTGGCGCTTCGCTGCAACGCAGTTTTTAATAACCCCTCAACAGCCTGGTACCGGAATATGGATGTTCCGGCAAAATCGGCGACGCCTAAGTCGGTGATTTTGGGAGAAAAGTGGAAATCACATTTTTCGCTTTTCGTGTGTTGCAAAAGGCAGGATGCCTTTTGCAACAACCTGCTAGGGCCTGTTGACGTCCATTCAGCCACTGGGATTCAACAGCGCCTCATAGTGCTGCGCTTTTTTGTCATTGCCGGACTGGTGGTAGAGGCTGGCCAGTGCGCGGATAATACCGCCGTCGTTGGGAAAGCGCTGCAGGCCCCGTTCCAGTACCGCCAGGGCAGAGTCGGTCCGCCCCTCGGAGTTCAGGGCGATAGCGTAAACATAAATATAGCGGCTGGATGTGTCGGTTCCCTCTGCCGCCTTGCGTAAATATTCCATTGCCTCGTGACTTCTCTGCTGCCGGACCAGGCAGAGTCCCAGCGAATGCTGGACCGGCTCCGGATTGGTGGCCTGTTGTAATCCGCGACGCAGCAGTGCCTCCGCCTCCTTTTCTCGGTTGGAAACCCGGTAGAGGTCCGCCAGATTAATATAGGCGGGGGTATAGTAGGGTGCTTTGGCCAGTGCCCGTTTGAACATGGTTTCCGCCAGTTGTGTATTGCCCTCTTGCCAGTGCATGGTGGCCAGATTGGTCAGGGATTCAGGGCGGTCGGCATTAAAGGTTTCCGAAATGCGGTAGTGGTTCAGAGCTGAATCGAACTGCTGGCGAATATCGCGGGGATAATTTTCCAGTGGCGCGCCAACCAGGCTGTTGGCCGATAGGGCCGCCACCACCCGGCTGTTGTCGTAGAGCAGGGGAATGGCGAAAGCCGGCCTGATATTTCCCGGCACCATTTCAAGTGCCTGAGCCAAGCCCAGGTTGAGCAGAGCGTTATCCCCCTGGGCAATGGCCTGCAGTATCGGCGCAGATTTTGGAGAAAGGTAGCGGGGCAGCATAGTCACTGCGGTCGCCCGCGCAATAGCCGGTTGCGATTCATCGGCGATAAGGCGCAGCAATTGGGCTTCCGCGCCCGGGAGTCCTCTGCGCCCGGCGTGGAGGGCCGCGCCGAAGTGCTGTTCCTCCGGCGGGCCGAATCTATCTGTCAAAACAGCGGCTGCCCATTCGCTGGTTTCATCCCGGTGACAGTCGGTGCAGACGTCCGGAGTGCCGAGGGTTTTGGCCAGATCCGGCCGCGGTATGCGAAAGCTGTGGTCCCGCCGCGCATCCACCTGCATATAAGTCCGGGCCGGCATGTGGCAATTGATACATTGAGCGCCGGCGCTGTCCGCGGCGTGCAAATGGTGTTCCGCGGTATCGAATCTGGCCGGCATATGGCATCCCGCGCAGAGATCATTGCCGGAAGCGCGGAGTTGCAGGTTGTGGGGTTTGTGGCAGTCGCCACAGGTGACACCAGCGGCGTGCATCCGGCTTTGCACAAAGGAACCATAAACAAAGACTTCACCTTTGATCTGGCCGTCGGCGTGATAGAGGGGTTCCCGCAGCAGCGCCAGGTTGAAGTAATCCAACAGGAATTCGTCGGGTTTGCGGCCGGGAAAGCTGGTAGACCTGCGGGAATGGCATTGACCGCAGACACCGAGTTCCAGGCGGGATTTATGGCTCGATGTCCGCCGGGCTATGCCAGTGTCCCAGTCCATGGTCCAGTCGCTGCTCTTGCGCCCGGGATACCTTATGGTCAGGCCATTATCGATGTTGTCCGCACCTGGCTGCTTTGCCCACTGGATGTGTCTGGAGCCGGGGCCGTGGCAGGCCTCGCAGCCTATGTTTATATCCGACCAGCTGGTGGAGTAGCTATCCGTTGCCAGATCATAGTTTTTGTGCAGATTGGTGGAATGGCAGTCTGCGCACATGAAATTCCAATTCTGGTTGACACCGGTCCAATGCAACTGGTCCCCGTGTCTCACCGGCTCTTCCGGGTATAGGTGAAACCAACGCTGACCGCCCTCCGATTTGTCTCTGCTATCCCAGGCGATGCTCAAAGCCTGGAGGCGGCCTCCGGGAAACTCGATCAAATACTGTTGCAGGGGACTGACACCGAAGGTATAGGCGATGGGGTATTCCTGCAGTTCGCCGGTGGGCCCGTCGGTATCTACGTAGAATTTACCTCCCTTTTTGTAGAACCTCGACAGAGTGCCAAAGTAGTCGAACTCCGCCTGCTCGAAATCTCCCAGCACCGAACTGGCGTCGGCTGTCTGCATGGCCAGATCGTGATGTGAATTTTTCCAGGCGGCGTATTGGCTGCGATGACAATTAATACAGGCCGCGGAGCCAGTGTAAGTTGGCTTGCGCGCCTCGGCCCTTTTATGCTGGTTTCCCACTAGTTGTTGCAGACCGGAAGTATCTACCGGGGCCACCCTGGGGCTGGAGCCAGGATCCCGGCTGTAAGAAGTGTGTTCAGTGTTGTCGCCCTTGCCACCAGTTCCTTTGTCGCAGCCAGTCAACAGCAAAAAGAAGACCAGCAGTAGATAGTGGCTCCCTGGCATAGCTGATTCGCTACCCTGCCTGTTCATAGACGCGCTCTTATGTCTTCCCTGCGGCCATAAGTGTAATCGATCAGAGGGACTGGAGTGGGGCGCTAGGGTGGCGTCCTGACCAGACAGGCGCAAAATAACACTCTTTTATTTCATTGCGGATTCTGCGGGATGGTTTTCACAGTTGTTTCCCAGGGCCAGGCCCTGGTGAACTTCTGTGGGAAGAGGGAGTGTCGTCCTGGCGTGTTTATTCCGACATTCTCAATTCAGACTGGAGAGGCGCAAGAAGTGGCTTTTTTATAAATTTACTGGCGGCCGGATCAATCGTTTGAATATGGTGCAGACTGGTAGCCAATAAAATCAGATAATGCCTTTTTGCAGTGGTCGATGAAGGAAAGTAAACAGTCCCAGTGAATCCTAAGCCTTTGGTCTAGTCCATTGGTCAGCACTCGCTAATTGAGTGGGTGCCGTAAGGAAGATTCGCTAAACTTCCCACTATGGAACTACTGAAGGAGAAGGCAATCTCCTGATTTGCTGGAATTTAAATGGATAGAATCCAATTAGACAGGGTAGTTCAGTACAGGACTGAACTACCAAAGTTTGCCTACCTACAGGCTGCGGCAGTAGCGATTGCGTTGGGAAGCGTATCTACAATTACATTGCCGTCGTTGTCTTCGAATAGAATTGACACGTCAGCGAATTCAACCGGCACACATCGTAAAGGTAGCCCAGCCACAGAGTTCTTAAGAAGTCCATGGGTGGTATCTGCTTGTAGGGAATTACAGGTTCCTTGCGCTTCTTTTATGTTTAACGTAGTGGGGGCAATAACGAAAGGATAGGCGGCTTGCAGATTGACTGTCCTGTCAACCAAAGTGCAGTTTGCATAGCTAAAGCTGGCAAATAATGCGGCAAATACCATTAAAGCGTTTTGTAATATTTTATTCATATTATTATTCCCTTGATAAATGTGTGGTTAATGTTGTATTTCTGCATTGAAATAGATTCAATCAATGCGCGCCCTTTATAGGTCGGACTTTTTTTTCTTTCAAGGGAATGGTTCACAAAGCCGTGTTGGTCGAGCAGGAATTATTCAGGTCGCTCAATAAATCAGTCAGAAAACTTGCGGAATAATAATTGCCTGCAAGTAAATAGTCGGATAAATCAGCTGTCGATAGTTTTTGCTTTTCTGGTAATTGAAACAATGATAGATTTCCTTTTTAGTAAAGGAAAATAGGCAAGTTAGAAGCTTTCTGGAATTAAATATTCTTGTCTGGGATTTGAAAAAGGAATATTCATTTTCAGTTTATAGTTTTTCCACTTTTATTTTTTACAATAGGGAAAGACTGGGGTTGTGAAATTGGTAACCTTCAGAAGCTTTTGAATATTTGCGGGCTGAAAGTTTAATTTGCGACAAGAAAAACCAAACCTTTACTGTGTTACCTGTCCGATGATTCCAATTGCGGAATGCGTTAATTCTCTGAAGGTGATCCTGTGTCGGCTTTTGGGTCGGAACACCATGACAATTCTCGCCAATAATATCCTCAATATTCGGGAGTGATTGCAGCAGCATATGGCAATACCACACCCTGGAGGTCTAGGCTCCGACCAGGATAACTTCTGAAAGGTGCCGTCTGACCTGTATCCCCAATTTCCCTCTCTTCAGGCTGAGCAGGTAGCCTCCGTCAGTCAGTGGGGAAGGGCAAACCTGGCAGCGACCGCCTCTCCAAATCCCCGTGAACTACAACCAATCGTGACATGCCTCGCTAGTGGCGCATTCGCAATTCCGGATAATTGTGCTTGACTTGTCATGGAAACTTAGGGGGCTTGTGCCGTAAGCCCGCATCACAAAGAGGCTGGAGACGCCTTGCTCGATAAGAAGTCAAGGAGGACTGATGTGACTGACAAAGCGCAGGCCGCGAAGGTATCCGGCCCCGGAACCAAAACCCTGACCGCCGCCACGCTGGGCTTTATGACCGCCGCCACAGTGGTGACCAGTTTGCGCGGTCTGCCGATGATGGCGCAGGAAGAACTCACCATGTTCTTCTATATCGGCTTCGCCACCTTTCTCTTTTTGATTCCCGCAGGGCTGGTGGCCGCTGAGCTGGGTGGCGCTTTTGCCGACCGCACCGGCGGCGTCTACACCTGGATGGGCGAGGCTTTCAGTCCCAAGTGGGGCTTTGTCTCCATCTGGCTGCAGTGGATACAGAATGTGGTCTGGTATCCCACCGGCCTCAGTTTCGCTGCCGCCGCTATCGCCTATGCCATAGGCCTGCCCAATTTGGCGGAAAACAATACTTTTGTGGGCCTCTTCTGCATCATCCTGTATTGGGTCGCCACACTGGTGGCTCTGAGTGGCACCGACTTTCTGGCCAAGGTGACCAAGATGGGGTTCCTGCTGGGCACACTGGTTCCCGGCGTTATATTGATGTTGCTGGCGGTCTGGTGGGCGATGGATGGAAACGCCATCGGCTGGGAGACCACCACGGACCCGGCGGTGACGGTGACCGAGACCGGCGGTAAACACCACCCCCGCTGGTTCCCCCATGTGGCCGGGCTGGGTTCTCTGGCTTTCCTTGGCGGCATACTGCTGAACTTCGCCGGGGTGGAGGCCCAGGGCACCCACGCGGCGGAGATGCGCAATCCCAAGCGGGACTATCCGCTGGCTATTTTACTGGCGGCGTTGCTGTCCTTCGCCATTTTCACTCTCGGTGCCCTGGCCCTGGCGGCGATACTGCCCTATAGCGATATCACCCTGCAGAGCGGCCTGTTTGTCACTTTCGAGCGGGCTTTCGAAAAGCTGATGGGTGTCGGCTGGCCGGTGAACATCCTCTCAATACTGGTTTGCTACGGTGCTGTCGGTGGCGCCCTGGCGTGGCTCGCCGGGCCCAGCCGCGGCCTGCTGGCCACCGCCCAGGACGGCATGCTGCCCCCCTGGTTGCAGCGCACCAATGCCAAGGGCATGCAGCGCAATATCCTGCTGGTCCAGGGCCTGATTGTGACTCTGATCTCGTCCATCTATTTCGTGATCAAGGATGTCAGCACTGCCTTCTTCCTGATCTCGGCGATGACTGTCACCCTCTATATCATTATGTACCTGCTGCTCTATGCGGCGGTCATTCGCCTGCGCAGCACCCAGCCGGACCTGCCGCGCAGTTTTAGTATTCCCGGCGGCAAGACGGGTTTATGGCTGGTGGCCGGAATCGGCTTTTTGGCGGTGGCCTTTGCCTTCGTGGTGTCCTTCTTTCCACCGGACCAGTTGCCGGTGGGCAGCCCGGCCATGTATGTGGTCCTGGTGGCTGGCGGTGCCGTGGTGTTTACGGCTCTGCCGCTGCTGATTTACGCCCTGCGCAAGCCGGGTTGGAAGGCCGGGGGTGAACACGGGCACAAGTCCTTCCACAAAGAGGGCTAGGGCTATCCTTGCGGTGAAGGAGCGCCGGGGCATTCCGGTATTTTAGGCCGCCGGCGCCCCGGGTATCGGTCGCGCGAAAGTTTCTTTTTTGTCGGCAAGGAGGCCGCAATGCAGCAGTATAATAAACGCATCCGCAAACAGTGCTCCTGGTGGCTGCTGGCGGGCTTGTGGACAGCCCTGGGTGCCCAGGCACAGGTGCAGCTTCCGGAAGAAATGTCCCTGGAGATCTACGGTTCGGCCCACGCAGATTTTATCTACGATTTCCAGACCAACGACCCCGACTGGTTCGATGTGAACCGCCCCTCCAAGTTGCCGTCCTTTCCGGGTGAATTTGGTCGCGACGGCCATTTTTATGCCAGCGTCCGCCCCACGCGCCTGGGCCTGCACGTCACTACCCCCACCGACTGTGGCAAGCTCTATACGGCTGTGGAATTCGACTGGTTCGGCGTTGGCGATGAAGCCGGGCAGACGCAGACGCGCCTGAGGCTCGCCTATGGCCAACTGGGGAAATTCGGTGCCGGGCAGCTCTGGAGTCCCTTTATGGACCTGGACGTTGTGCCCAACACCCTGGATTACTGGGGTCCCAACGGGGTGCTGTTTTTCCGCAATGTGCAGGCCTTCTGGCAGCCGCTGCAGGGTGACCGGGAGCTTGTGATAGCGCTGGAGCGACCGGGGGCCACCGGCGATGAGGGGATTTTCGCCGATCGCTCCGATATCCCGGACGTGGAGCTGCGTTTCCCGCGCCCGGACCTGTCCGCCGCCTACAGGCACAAGACCGACTGGGGTTATCTGCGCGTCGCGGCCATCGCCCGCTATTTTAAATACGACGACCTGGATAGGGACGACGATCTTGACCTGAGTGGCAGCGACACCGGCTGGGGCATCAGTCTCAGCTCCAACGTCAAGCCCGACGATCGCAATGTGCTGCGCCTGCAGGCGGTGCGCGGGGCCGGAGTGGAGAGCTATTTTAACGACGCACCGGTGGATATAGCGCCCAAACTGAATTTTCGCGATGCGCGCCGGCCGGTGATCGGCAAGGTGTTACCGGTGTGGGGCGCCACTGTTTACCTGGACCACAAGTGGCATCAGAAGTGGAGCAGCAGCATCGGCTATTCCTATCTGAAAATGGACAATACCAATGGCCAGGCACCGGACGCGTTCAGCAAAGGCCGCTATGCCACTGCCAATCTGCGCTACTACCCGACCTCCCAGGTAATGGGCGGCGTTGAACTGCAGTGGGGCAAGCGCAATAACTTCTCCGACGGCTTTGAGTCCGAGGATGTGCGCCTGCAATTTTCGTTCAGTTACTCCTTCTCCTACACATTGAGGGATCAATCATCATGGAAGTAACCACCACATTGTCATTCAACGCTACGACCGCTTGGCGACACGCACTGTTCCTTCTCTGCCTGTTGCTGATTCCCACCGGTGTGGCGGCGGATGCGCACCAGCCTGCCAAGGCGGATATCCAGAAAGCGGTGCAGCAGGCCCACGATAAATTCAAGGGCAATCGGGACGGCAAGAACGCCTCTTATATACCGGCACTGGCCAAGGTGCCATCGCAGCTCTATGGAGTCGCTGTGGTGACCGTCAACGGGGACGTGATCGAAACCGGTGACAGCGGCTATGAGTTTGCCATCGAATCCGCCTCCAAGCCCTTCACCGCCGCGCTGGTGGCGGAACAGCAGGGAATTGATGTGCTGCCGTCAAAAATCGGCGTCAACGCCACGGGTCTGCCGTTTAACTCGGTGATCGCCATCGAGTTGGAACCGGCCCGTACGGTCAATCCACTGGTCAACGCCGGCGCCATTGCCACCGTCAGCCTGCTTCAGCCCAAAGGCGATTTCGACGCTAAATGGAAAGCCATACTGGACAATATGTCCGCCTTCGCCGGGCGGTCACTATCGGTCAACGAGCCGGTCTACAAGTCCGAGATGGACACCAACCAGCACAACCGCGCTATCGCCACACTACTGCAAAGCTATGACCATATGTGGGATGAGCCCACCAAAAGCACCGAAGTCTATACCCGCCAGTGCTCGGTGAATGTCACCGCCCGCGACCTGGCCACCATGGCTGCGACCCTGGCCAATGGCGGCACCAACCCGGTTACCGGTAAGCGCGTCGTATCGCCGGAAGTGGTGCGCCATATACTGGCGGTGATGGCTACTGCGGGGCTCTACGACAGTACCGGCCAGTGGCTGTGGCTGGTGGGACTGCCCGGCAAGAGCGGTGTTGGCGGTGGCATCATCGCTGTGGCTCCGGGCAAAATGGGCATTGGCGCTTTCGCGCCACCGCTTGACGAAGCCGGCAATAGTGTAAAAGGGCAAATGGCAGCAAAGTTTTTATCAGAGACGCTGGGGCTCAACCTGTTTAAGAGTGAGCCTGCCGGCAGCTAAGATCCCGCAAGCCGCGAGTTGGCAATTGTCAAACCATAGCGGTCTGACTTTTCGGGCATAGGATTGGCACAACTGCGACTTATGCAGTCCAGTTGTGTTTTTCCTCTGATCCCCGGGGTTAAAAGCTGCTGTCTCTGTGCGGGTAATTTGGCCGGAGAGAGTAGTGCCCATTTCACGTAGCAGCAAGGAAGCTATCAAGGTTGCCGGGGCCCTGACGATAGTTTACGGAGTCGCCCTGGGGCTCGACTGGGACAAGCCGTATTGGGCTGGCTTTGCGGTGGTGGTGTGCAGCCAGATAAACCTCGGCCAATCCATCAACCGCGCCTTTATGCGAATAGGCGGCACCATTGTTGCACTGCTGGTGTCCTGGACGATTTTCGGAATTTTTCCCCAGGACCGCTGGCTCTTTATGATCGCCTTGTCCAGTTGGGTCGGGATCTGTATTTACTTCCTGCAGGAATCAAAATTCGAATATTTCTGGACCGTCGGAGCATTCGTTACCCTGGTTTTATGGGATGCGACCGGCGGTGACTTTTCCCTGACGTTTGAAAAGGGAATCCTGCGGATACAGGAGACGCTGTTAGGTGTCGTTGTCTACAGCCTTGTTGCCGTCCTGATATGGCCCAACCGAAGTCGACCGGAGCTGGATAAAGCATCAATCGAGCTCGCGGAACAGCAATGTGAATTCAGCAGCCGTTGTTTTTCCAAAATCTACGACCGGCACAAGACCAGGGATCTTTCCCAGCAACGCCTGGATCTAATACAGGCGGATGCGCAGTTGCGCAGCGCCATAGAGGATGCCAGCGTTGACAGCTATGAAATCTGGGAGTCCCGTCGGCAATGGCGTCACTATGGCAGCCGGGCAACAGTGGTCACCCAGGCATTGCTGAAGTTCGAGGAGAGCCTGGCAATAACAAAACGGCTTTATATACCGGATTTCCTTCCAAATATAAAGAACCTCTCCAGGGAATTGGGAGTGTGGTTCACACAAATTTATACTTTCTTCACCCAGAATAAAAAGCTAGAGTTTCCCGGAAGTTCAAAAGGTCATACAATAGAGGAAAATATCAACAAGATAAAATCCCTGCCCACCTTCGAGGCAGCAGCCTTATCAGTTACTTACCTGAGATTAAAAAAGCTTGAGATAGACACCCGATCTCTTGGCCGCTCTATAGTTGATATCAGTGAGCCGGGAAGCTCATATTTAAAATATCCGGACGAAACCAAAAGCAACTGGTTTTCATTTTTTATGCCCACTCCCGATAGGATTGCCACAGTAATTCGCGCTGTTTTGGGCATATGGATCGCCTATCTCGCGTATATCTATATTCCCGATCTGGTTGATGGTATGTTGGTGATAACCCTTACCGGGGTTATGGGGGCTTTGATGGCTACAAAACCCATGTCAAGCCTTTCCGTGCAATGCTTAACTACAATTTTAGCCTGCATGGCTGCCGCACCTTTATATTTCTTTCTATTTCCAAAGCTCTCCAGCTATTTTGCATTGGGTCCAATACTATTTCTATGGTTTTTTAGTGTTGGTTACTTTTCTGATTTGTTTTTTAAAAGCCAGCCTTTCGTAAAATTAATGGCTTTGCTTTTTTCGCAAAATGTATTCAATTTAAGTAATCAACAAGAATACAGTTTTCTTGCTGTTTTGGATTTGGTTTTCGCAATTTTAATAATTTTTTCCATACTTGGGATAGTGAAAAATATACCGTTTTCACTAATTCCGGAAAATAAATTCAGGCAGATTATAAGGCGCTTTTTTGCTAGTGCTGCTTATCTGCTCTCAGACAAAAATTTTACGCCTGTATCAAAATTTAATTTTTTACGGCGATTAATTATTCAGTACCACATCAATGTGGTTCTAAAAACCAGGGAGACACTTAAATATTGGGTAAACGGTATCGATGTAAAAGATACAAATTCCATGACCGAAGAACAGCTGCGTAAAATAGTTAAGCTGGTTATCCTGCTTGGCAATCAGGTTAATACTTTTTATGAGTTGGATAGAAATAGAGGCCCTTTAATAGCATCAAATAAAATCGCCAATGAGGTTCTACAATGGAGGGCGCTTACCAGTCAAACAATGTTGAATTTATCGTCCAGTAAAGCAGATTTAGATACTGAGCGACTTAAGGAGCAGTATGCCAAGCTTTTTAAAAGTGAAACTTTTTCCACTGATAAATTATTCTTTAACGCTAAAGATGATCCCGGTGAGCACGGTAAGATAATCAAATTTCTGTATTTTCTGGGTATTACTCAGTATATCAATATTTTTTTATTGGAAGTACTTGAATTATTCAAAGAAATTAATTGGGACGAATTTTGCCAGCCTAGATTTTTTAACTTGAATGAGGCGGCAAAGTGAATAGTGTACCCCACGAATTGGCAATAGGCGAGGTCTATTTTTCACCACTGTTGTTGTCTGGTCTTCTGGGATTGCTGGCAGCGTTATTGACTGCACGCAGTTTGGACCGCTATCGGATTTCCAGATACTTTGCAAACCCTCCTGCCGCTATTGTTGCGATGAGCGTCATCTATGCAATTGTGATAGGAAAGGTTTTTGTGGGTATTTAGCAATGCGCTTTTCAAAGAAATATATGTTAACAGGAGGTCTGATTCTTATTGCACTGCTGATGTTGCTCGCACAGCTGTGGAATTATTTAAAAAATCCCTGGACCAGGGATGGCCAGGTGCAGGCGGAGGTTATCCAGATTACACCGAGAGTGTCAGGGCAGATTGTGGATCTGCCTGTCAAGAATAACCAGTTCGTCGAGGCGGGAGACCTGCTGTTTCAGATAGACCCGCGCTCCTTCGAGGCGGCATTGGCGGAAACCAGGGCGGAGTACGAGGAATCCCTCGATACCTATGAGGCGCAGAGACAAAATGTCTTTGCCTACGAGGCCAGGGTGCGGGAGTCCGACGCAGCGGTAGAGCAGGCGCGCAGCAATATCAAGGCGCTGGAGGCGGAGGTGGTCAAGGCCAAAGCGGAATTTGAACGTCAGCAACAATTGTTACCGCTGCGCGCCACTTCACAAAAGTCCCTGGAAGCCGCTCAAGCCGAGTACGACTCATCGGTGGAGAATCGCATCGGTGCGGAGGCGGCGCTGGTGGAATCCCAGGCTACCTCCGAGCAGTCCAGGGCGGAGTTGGAGCAGGCCAGGGCTCAACTCGGGGCGCTCGGGCAGAATAACCCGAGCCTGAGGGCAGCGCTGGCCGCTTTGCGCCAGGCGGAACTCAACCTGGAATATACCACCGTGACCGCGCCCGTATCCGGCTATGTGACCAACGTGGACTTTCGTTACGGCGACCAGGCGGTGGCCAACCAGCCCGCAATGGCGCTGGTGGATTCCAACAGTTACTGGGTGGACGGCTACTTCCGGGAAACTTTTATTCGCCGTATTGCGCCCGGGGACCGCGCCGTGGTGACACTAATGGCCTATCCGGACAACCCTCTGGAAGGCTATGTGGACAGTATCGGCTGGGGCATAGCGCAACAGGATGGGACCGCCGGTAACGACCTGCTTCCAGAAGTCAACCCAACCTTCGAGTGGATTCGCCTCGCCCAGCGGGTGCCGGTCCGAATTCATTTGACCAGGGTTCCTCCCCCCGTCAGGCTCATAGTCGGCTTTACCGGCTCGGTGTTCGTTATGGGCGGCACGGCGGATGCCGATAAAGCCGATAAAAAAGATGAAATGGCGCCGGAACCCTGAATCGCGTTGTTGGGCGGTTTCGCGCTTTTTCGCATTTGCGGGGGTATTTTCCCTGCTGGCGGGTTACGGCTGTATGCTGGGCCCGGACTATCATCCCCCCCCCGTGGCCGTCGAGGATTTTTGGATGTACCGCGACGACAGCGGCATTGACACTTTAGATGCGGTCAATCCCCTCTGGTGGGAGTCGGCCTTTTCCGATGCGCTGCTTGACGACCTGATCGCAGGGGCGATAAGCCAGAATCTGGAGCTGAGATCTGCCGCATTGCGGGTATTGCAGGCCCAGCAGCAACTGGCCATATCCATCGGCAATCAGTATCCACAGTTGCAGCAGATTACCGGATCCGCAGAGCGCTCAAAAGGTCTGGACGAGCCGGGAGTGATCGAGAACGAATTCAGCCTGGATTTTAACCTCAGTTGGGAGCTGGACATGTGGGGCCGGCTGCGGCGCCTGGTGCAGTCCGCGTCCGCGGATTTCGAAGCCAGCATGGCCGACTACGACGGGGTTCTGGTCTCCCTGGTGGCGCAAGTGGCGCAGACCTATATCAACATCCGTACTACCCAGCGGCGTCTGGAGGTCGCCGAAGAAAATATTCGCCTGCAGCGGGAGAGCCTGCGGATCGCCACGGTGAAATTCGAGGCGGGGGAGGTCAGCGCACTGGATGTGGAGCAGGCCCAGACATTGCTGAGCAATACCCAGGCAACTGTACCGGATCTGGAGATCACGCTACAGCAGCTGAAAAATACCCTGGCGATACTGCTGGGCGAGCCTCCGCACCATCTCAACTACCTTCTCGGCGGTTTTTCCGGGATACCCACTGTGCCAGCCCGTATCGCGGTGGGTATGCCCCAGGATTTGCTGCGGCAGCGCCCGGATATTCGCCAGGCAGAGCGATTACTGGCTGCGCAGGCGGCACAGATTGGTGTCGCCAGGGCTGAGCTTTACCCCACTTTTTCCATCGGTGGGTCCATTGGCACCCTGGCCATGGACGCGGGGAAACTGTTTGAAGGGGAGAGCGAGACCTGGGACCTGCTGTTTGATTTTGAGTGGAATGTCTTCAACTACGGCCGGCTGCGCAGCAATGTGCGACTGCAGGACGCAACTTTCCAGCAGCTTCTGGCAGACTACCAACAGACGGTTTTACAGGCCCAGGTAGACGCGGAAAATGCAATTGTTGCCTACCTAAAATCCCAGCAGCAGCTGATTTACTATGCCAGGGCCGCAGAGGCCTCCAAGGAATCGGTGAACCTGTCTCTATCCCAGTACACCAATGGCCTTATAGAGTTCAACACGGTTATCACAACCCTGACCTCGGATGTCACCCAGCAGGACACCCTGGCGGTGACCCAGGGCCTGGTGGCCAGCAACCTGGTGCAGATATATCTCTCGCTGGGGGGTGGCTGGCAGATACGGGAAGATCGTACGCCCATCGAGCTGCTGCCGGAATCGGTCATTGAGGAAATGCAGAGGCGCACAGGTTACTGGGACAAATGGCTCCGGTAGTGGGTCCAGTCCGCGGGCAGCGGTCTCCAGCGGGGATATTGGGGTCGCAAGGCCCGGTTGAGTAAAGCCGGCAAAGGCTTTTGTCAGCTGATTGTCAGTGGGGCCTGTCCATTTTATTTTCCTGTGGCCATAGCTCGGCAATGTGGGTAGGGAAGAAAGCCATCGCCACTATGAATAGGTGGGTGTGGCGTTAAGCTGTACAGCTTTTGTTCGCCTGATCAAAAGCGTTATTTCACGCCATTTTAGAGGTCCATGTGCGTCCCGGGCCGGCTGGAGAAAGCGACAGTCCCGCAGGGCTTTTTGGCCGCTAAAAACACCTAAATTTTGTCTCCCGATGCCCATGCCGGCCGCGGCTGGTCTACTTTTCAAGCAGGCCCAGCGCAAATTCAAGGAAGCCCTAAATGAAACCCCAGCCTTCCCATGAAACCCCCTACGACCAGTACAACCACGATATCCCTGAAGATAAGATGCCTGCGGAGGGGGTTGCCCCCCGGACCGCTGAGGCCATGGTCAACGCCGAGGCTTGGACCGACGCCCAGCCGGCCATGAACCTGTCTTCCTTTGTTACCACCTTCGACGAACCGGAAGCGGAACAGGTGGCACTCCGCAATTACCTCAAAAACTATATTGACCACGACATGTACCCGCAGCTTTTTGCGATGGAGAAGCGCATGGTGCGCTGGTTGCACAGCCTGTGGAACGGACCCGCCGATGTCACCCCCTACGGCACCGCCACCATAGGTTCATCCGAGGCCTGTATGCTGGCCGGTTTGGCGCACAAGTGGAACTGGCGCCAGGCGCGGGAGAAGGCCGGCAAAGACGGCAGCAAGCCGAACCTTGTCACCGGCGGCAATGTGCAGATAGTGTGGAAGAAGTTTATGCGCTATTTCGACGTGGAGCCGCGCATAGTGCCGCTAAAGGTGGGGGACTACCGCTTGACCGCCGAGCGACTGGATGAGTTTGTGGATGAAAACACCACCGCGGTGGTGGCCATCGCCGGGCAGACTTTTACCGGCGAGGACGATGATTTTGAAGGTATCCACAAATGGCTGGACGACTATGAGGCCAAGACCGGAATCTCAATCCCCCTGCATATCGACGGCGCTTCCGGCGGCTTTATCAATCCCTTTCTCTACCCGGATTACAAATGGGATTTTCGCCTGCCGCGGGTGCAGTCCATCAACACCTCCGGGCACAAGTACGGGCTGGTGCCTCCGGGGCTGGGCTGGGTGATCTTCCGCGATGACAAGGTGTTCAACGAAGACCTGATTTTCTATGTCAACTATCTGGGCGGTGAGCAGCCCACCGCCACACTGAATTTCAGCCGCGGCGCGGCGCCGGTGGCCCACCAGTACTACAATTTTCTCCGCCTGGGATTCTCCGGCTACAAGGATGTGATGCAGCGCACGGTGGACAATGCGGACTGGCTGCGCAAGGAGCTGGTGGACAGCGGTTTCTTCGAGATTATGAATAAAACCCAGCGCATTCCTGTGGTGGCGCTGACCCTGAAGGACGGCCTCAACTTCAATGAATACGATGTGTCCGCCAAGGTGCGGGAGCGCGGCTGGGTCCTGTCCGCCTATTCGATGCCGCCGGATGCGGAGTCGGTCAACACCCTGCGGGTGGTAGTGCGGCCGCACCTGAACCGGGACAGTGTGCATATCCTCCGCGACGATATTGTCAACGCCTGCGAGTGGTTGAAGCAGCATGGGGGCAATGCCACACCACCCAAGCTGCACGATCACACCAAGGTATCACCCAGTAAGTGTTAGCGGCGGGGTAGGGCTATCGCCATTTCCTGCAAGCGGCTGAAGAGCTGCTTGCAGGCCCCGCCAGCCAATCCCTGATCCGGCAATATAGGGCACTGGGGGCTGCGAATATAATCTCCAGCCTAGCAGGTTGTTGAGAAAGCCCTCCCTGGCTTCCCTCAACCCGGGTTTGCGGCTCATGTCCGCAAACCCTCCACGACAAATCAAGCAGTTACATGCTTGATTTGCGGCCCGAACATCCCTGTTCGGGACAGCAGGCTGCTGAAAAGGACTTTTTCAACAGCCTGCTAGTGCTTCCGGATCTGCTGTCGCCGACGCTGTTGCCGAACTTCTATCCGACATCCCCAGGCCACTGAAAAGCCCTTCTTCAGCAGCCCGCCAAAATCCTCTCCCAGTCCTGTTGTTCAGTGTTCTCCGTTTCGCAGTCGCAGATTAGCGGCCAGAGTCGCTGTGCCGAGGTCGCCAACCACCGGACCACTGCGAGTTACGCCCAGATTTTGGCAATTGTGTTTAATTTCGCCGGGAAGTTTCTGGTAAACTGCCCGGGTGGAATACCCCATAGCCGGTTTCCACCGGCTTGGGCTTCTTGTCCTGACGGAGCCCGGGGGCGTCGTTCAGGCATCCCCCCAGCCATAGTGAGATGGTCTGGCAACCAGATAGCTTGCCCAACTAACAAAATGAAAAGGCTCCAACCGGATAGATCCGGCATCACTGGAGCGGATAGTCATGCGGTCTTTGGTAGGGACCGCCACTGAACAGAAGGAAGTACCATGCCTGTAGTCACCCTCCCTGACGGCTCCCGCCGTGAATTCTCCCAGCCGGTTTCGGTATACGATGTGGCCAGCGATATTGGGGCCGGCCTGGCCAAGGCCGCACTCGCCGGCGTGGTCGACGGCACAGAAGTCGATACCAGCTATGTTATAGAGCGGGACGTGCAACTGGCCATCGTCACCGACCGCCAGCCGGAGGGGCTGGAAATCATCCGGCACTCCACCGCCCACCTTTTGGCCCAGGCGGTCAAGCAGTTGTACCCGGGTGCCCAGGTCACCATTGGCCCGGTGATCGAGGACGGCTTCTATTACGATTTCGCCTACGAGCGCCAGTTTACCCCGGAGGACCTGGAAAAAATTCAGCGGCGTATGGAGGAGCTGGCGAAGCAGGATATCCCCGTCAGTCGCCGGCTGATGCCGCGCAGAGAAGCGGTGCAACACTTCCGTGAAATGGGGGAGGAGTACAAGGCGGAAATCATCGCCAGCATTCCCAGTGATGAGGATATCTCCCTGTATCGCCAGGGGGACTTTGAAGACCTGTGTCGCGGCCCCCACGTGCCCTCCACCGGCAAGTTGAAGGCATTCAAGCTGACCAAGGTGGCCGGCGCCTACTGGCGGGGTGACGCCAACAACGAGATGCTGACGCGGGTTTACGGCACCGCCTGGGCCAGCAAGAAGGACCTGAAGGCCTACCTGCACCGTATCGAGGAAGCGGAGAAGCGGGATCACCGCAAGCTGGCGAAGAAATTTGACCTCTTTCATATCCAGGAAGAGGCGCCCGGCATGGTGTTCTGGCACCCCAACGGCTGGACCATATACAGCACCATCGAGCAGTATATGCGCCGCCGTCAGCGCGAGTACGGCTATAAAGAGATCAAGACCCCGCAACTGGTGGATTTCAGCCTGTGGCGCAAATCCGGCCACGCGGACAAGTTTGGCGACGATATGTTTACCCTCACCAGCGAGGAGCGCCAGTTTGCCATCAAGCCCATGAACTGCCCCTGCCATGTGCAGGTGTTCAACCAGGGGCTGCGCAGCTACCGGGATCTCCCCTTGCGCCTGGCCGAATTTGGCTCCTGCCACCGCAGTGAGCCATCCGGCTCCCTGCACGGCCTGATGCGCGTGCGTGGATTCGTACAGGATGACGGTCACATTTTCTGTTCGGAAGACCAGATCCAGTCGGAGGTTTCCGACTTTATGGACCTGCTGCATTCGATCTACAGGGACTTTGGCTTTGATGACGTCATCTACCGCCTCTCCACCCGCCCGGACAAGCGCGTGGGCTCCGATGAGAGCTGGGACAAGGCGGAGAAGGCCCTGGCCCAGGCGCTGGACGCCGCCGGTCTGCCCTGGGAGGAGCTGCCGGGGGAGGGGGCCTTCTATGGCCCCAAAATCGAGTTCTCACTCAAGGACTGTCTCGGGCGGGTCTGGCAGTGCGGCACCATTCAGGTGGATTTCTCCATGCCCGGCCGCCTGGATGCCCAGTATGTGGCCGAAGACGGCTCCCGCCAGGTGCCGGTGATGCTGCACCGGGCGGCACTGGGGTCCTTCGAGCGCTTTATCGGCATACTGATAGAGCATTACGAAGGGGCCTTTCCCACCTGGCTGGCACCCCAGCAGGTGGCCATCATGAACATTACCGACCGCCAGGCCCCGTACTGCCGCGACCTGGAGGCCCGTCTGGGTAGTTTGCAATATCGTGCCACAGCTGACTTGAGAAACGAGAAGATCGGCTTTAAAATCCGCGAGCACACGCTTCAGCGTGTCCCTTATCTGTTGGTGATCGGCGATAAGGAAGTGGAGAGTCAGACGGTCGCCGTTCGGACACGCAGCGGTGAGGACCTGGGAACCATGACTTTTGAGTCATTTCTGGAGATCCTCGAGCGGGATGTGGGTCGCTATGGCCAATCCGGCGACGATAGCCAGAGCTGACTTTATTTGGGTAACAGGAGACGACAACTATTAAACGAGAGAGTAAGGGGCGGTCCAAGAAGGCCCGCATTAACGACCAGATAGAGGCATCCCAGCTACGCCTTATCGGCGCCGATGGAGAACAGGTGGGCATTGTTTCCCTGGAACAGGCGCTCGAGGCGGCCCAGGAGGCCAGTCTGGATCTCGTTGAAATTGCCGCGGACTCCGATCCCGTGGTCTGTAAGATCATGGACTATGGCAAGCATGTATTTGAGGCCAAAAAGGCCAAAAATGCTGCCAAGAAGAAACAAAAGCAGCAACAGGTCAAGGAAATGAAGTTCCGGCCGGGCACCGATATCGGTGACTACCAGATAAAGCTGCGCAACCTGACCCGTTTCCTGGAGGCGGGTGACAAGGCGAAGGTTTCCCTGCGCTTTCGCGGCCGTGAAATGGCCCACCAGGAACTGGGCATGGAAATGATGCAGCGCATCGAAAAGGACCTGGAAGAACTGGGTACGGTCGAGCAGAGACCCAAGCTGGAAGGCCGGCAGATGATTATGGTCATCGCGCCGACCAGGAAGAAGAAGTAGGGATCGGAGAATCGTCTCCGCTCCCACTGGAGAAGTGATCGGGCGACGGCTGCCTACTCACTCTCAATCCGCCGCCGGATATGCCGGCGGTAATCAAGTCCTGGCCCCACGGGGCTGTGTTTTTTACTGGAGTACAAAATGCCGAAAGCAAAAACCCATAGTGGCGCCGCCAAGCGCTTCAAAAAGACGGCTGCGGGCTATAAGCACAAGCACGCCAACAAGAGCCATATCCTCACCAAAATGACCACCAAGCGCAAGCGCCAGCTGCGTGGTACTCAGACCATGAACAAGTCTGACGCCGGGTTGGTCGACCGCATGCTGCGCGCCAAGTAATTGGTCCCCTGCAGAGAAAGAGTGCATAGTTTTAAGAGGATAGAATCATGGCCCGTGTAAAACGTGGTGTAGAGGCGCGTCGTCGTCACAAGAAAATTCTGAAGCAGGCCAAAGGCTACTATGGCGCGCGTTCGCGTGTGTTTCGCGTAGCCAAGCAGGCGGTTATCAAGGCCGGTCAATACGCTTACCGCGATCGCCGAGTCAAGAAGCGCAACTTCCGCGCCCTGTGGATCACGCGTATCAACGCCCAGTCCCGCGCTGAAGGTTTGAGCTACAGCCGCCTGATCGCCGGTCTGAAAAGGGCGGATATTGCCCTGGACCGCCGCGTACTGGCGGATCTGGCTGTCTACGACAAGGCCGCATTTGCCGCCGTAGTTGAAAAAGCCAAGGCAGCCCTGGCCGCCTGAGTTGTACCTCAGCCGAATAGCTGAGATAGAAATAGGGAAGGGTTGTAATGGCCCTTCCCTATTTTTTTGTCCGGTATCGCTTGAGGCACCGCCGCCCCAAGGAAATGACTATCCGGCTTCCACCGGGCGCAGACCGGTGCACGCCATAGCCATAGAAGGAAGGCGGATTGCGAGTAATCGCGTGGGAATTCAAGGGCGATAACCCCATTGCTGAGGCATCATCTATGGGTTTGCCGGGTTTATAACGTCAATAGAATTGAGTTGGGAACAGTTCGATGCAAAATTTGCAGCCCCTTGTGGATCAGGCGCTGGCGCTGGTCAGGCAGGCTGACAGTCTGCCGGTACTGGATCAGGTGAGAGTCGATTACCTCGGCAAAAAAGGCCACCTCACCGCCTTGCTGAAAGGGCTGGGCCAACTGTCCGCGGATGAACGCCCCGCGGCTGGCGCAAAAATCAATGAAGCCAAGCAGCAGGTGCAGGAATCCATCAACGCCCGCCGCACAGAGATGGAGCAGGCGGCTATCGCCGCCAAGCTGGCCGAGGAGAAAATCGACGTGACTCTGCCGGGTCGGGGCACCCGCCAGGGCAATGCGCACCCCGTGACCCGGACAATGAAGCGTATAGAAGAGCTGTTCGTCCGGCTCGGCTTCTCGGTAGAGAAGGGACCGGAAGTGGAAGACGACTATCACAATTTCGAGGCGCTCAATATACCCGCCCACCACCCGGCGCGGGCCATGCACGATACCTTCTATATCGATCCCTCCACGGTGCTGCGCACCCATACATCCCCGGTGCAGATTCGCACTATGGAAAAAACCGCACCGCCAATCCGGATTATCTGCCCCGGTCGCGTATACCGCTGCGATTCAGATCTCACCCACTCGCCCATGTTCCACCAGGTAGAGGGGCTGGTAGTGGACAGGGGCGTAAGTTTCGCGCACCTAAAGGGCTGTGTGGATCAATTCCTAAAAGCGTTTTTCGAAGCCGATGTACCGGTGCGGTTTCGCCCGTCCTATTTCCCTTTCACCGAGCCCTCCGCCGAGGTGGATATCCAGTGCACCGCCTGTGGTGGTGAGGGTTGTCGCGTCTGTTCCGGCACCGGCTGGCTGGAAGTGATGGGTTGCGGCATGGTGCACCCGAATGTGTTTGCATCCTGCAATATCGACAGCGATGAATACTCCGGATTCGCCTTCGGTATGGGTGTGGAGCGTCTCGCCATGCTGCGCTACGGCGTCAACGATTTGCGCCTGTTTTTCGACAATGATCTGCGCTTCCTCCGGCAGTTTTGATGCCAGTCGGGAATTTGATGCCGGTGGCGGTGAAGCGAGCCACTGGGCGGCCGGCGCTAAACAGAGCGCTGCGGGAACGGACAAAGAGAACCTATTATGAAATTCAGTGATTCCTGGCTGCGGGAATGGGTAAACCCGAAACTCACCACTCAGGAACTGGCCGATCAAATTACCATGGCCGGCCTGGAAGTGGATGGCGTAGATGCGGTTGCGGGTGACTTCTCTGGAGTGGTCGTCGGTGAAATCGTCGCCTGTGAACCCCACCCGGATGCGGACAAGCTGCGGGTTTGCAAGGTGGCCGGCAACCCCGACGGAGAAATGCAGGTGGTGTGCGGTGCTCCCAATGCCCGTGCCGGTATCAAAATTCCTTTTGCTCTGGTGGGCGCCAGGCTGCCCGGTGATTTCAAGATCAAAAAAGCCAAGCTGCGCGGTGTCGAGAGCTTCGGTATGCTCTGCGCACAGACCGAACTAGCACTCGGCGATGACAGCGATGGGCTCTGGGAGCTGCCCCAGGACGCCCCGGTGGGCAGGGATCTGCGCGAGTACCTGCAACTCGACGACAACGCCATCGAAGTGGACCTGACACCCAACCGCGCTGACTGCCTGAGCATCGCAGGAATCGCTCGCGAGGTTGGTGTTCTGAACCGCTGTACTGTGCAGGGCCCGGAAATCCACCCGGTTGCTGCGCAGATAGACGACAGTCTGCCGGTATCGCTGTTGGCCGAATCCGCCTGCCCCCGCTATGTGAGTCGTGTGATTCGCAATATCGACATCAGTGCCCAGACACCGCTGTGGATGCGGGAACGCCTGCGCCGGAGCGGCCTGCGCAGTATTGATCCGGTGGTCGACGTCACCAATTACGTGTTGCTGGAACTCGGCCAGCCCATGCACGCCTTTGATCTGGAGAAGCTTGCCGGAGGTATCAAAGTGCGCATGTGCGCCGCCGGGGAGGAGCTGACCTTGCTGGATGGCCAGAAAGTCGCTCTGCAGGAAGGCACCATGGTGATTGCCGATGAGGAAAAGCCACTGGCGATGGCCGGAATCATGGGCGGGCTGGACACCTCGGTGACAAAGGGCACCCAACATATCCTGTTGGAGAGCGCCTTCTTCAGTCCCTTGGCCATTGCCGGCAAGGCCCGTTCCTACGGCCTGCACACCGATTCTTCCCACCGCTTCGAACGCGGTGTGGACTACCGACTGCAAGAGCGGGCCATGGAGCGCGCTACCCAATTGCTGTTGGAAATCGTCGGCGGCCAGCCCGGGCCTGTGCACCTGCGCGAACTGGTCGAAGTAATGCCCGCCGAACGCCGTATCCACCTGCGCAGGGCCAGGGTAGAGGCGGGGCTGGGCGTTGCGCTTACAGATGAGCAGATCGTCGATATCTTAACCCGCCTGGGCCTGGAGCTACTGGAAAAGACCGCCGACGGCTGGTCTTTCGCCGTACCGAGTTTCCGTTTCGATATCGCCATCGAGAGCGATCTTCTGGAAGAACTGGCGCGGGTCTACGGTTACAACCGAATCCCCAGCGTCAGCTTCTCCGCTGCGCTGGATGTCCTGCCCCAGCAGGAGTCTGCAGTCAGTGGGGATGCACTGCACCAGACCCTGTTGGCGCGCGAATATCATGAAGCCATCAGCTTTAGTTTTATCGATCGCGCGACGGCCACCTTGTTCGATCCCGGGGTGGAGCCGGTAGCCCTGCAGAACCCTATCAGTGCTGACCTGGCGGTGATGCGCAGCTCCCTCTTGCCGGGATTGTGCAAAGCCCTGCAGTACAACCTCAATCGCCAGCAGGGCAGGGTGCGCCTGTTTGAGTCTGGCCTTCGCTTCGTTCCCGATGGTGGCCAAGGCACCGAGGGGCTGCATCAGGAGCCGATGCTGGCGGGCCTAATCTATGGCAGCCGCGATGAGGAAAACTGGACCGGCGACAAAGACCTGGTGGACTTCTACGATATCAAGTCCGATGTCGAGGCGTTGCTGCGGCACTACAAAGGCAACGCCGACGAGTTCCGCTTCGTCGCCGGCACTCACCCGGCCCTCCACCCCGGCCAGTGTGCTCAGGTACTGCGAAAAGACCGGCCCGTGGGTGTACTGGGCGCCCTGCACCCGCAACTGCAAAAGCAGTTGGACCTGCCCAGAAGCGCGTTTGTGTTCGAGTTGAGCCTGGAGGCCCTGGGCGAGGCGCATCTGCCCAGCTTCCAGCCGATGTCCAGGTTTCCAGAGGTGCGCCGCGACCTGTCCCTGCTGATTGACGCCCAGGTGGAATCCTCCGACTTGGTCGAAACAGCTGTCGAAACTGCCGGTGAAACCTTGACCGACCTCAAGATTTTTGATGTCTATCGGGGCAAAGGTATTGATTTCAATAGAAAAAGTGTCGCTTTGGGGTTGACGTTTCAGCATCCGTCGCGCACCCTTAACGATGACGAAATCAATACCGCGGTGGATGCGGTATTCGAACAATTAAAACAAAAATATAACGCCAGTTTGCGCTAGTCGGTGGCGAGGTATCGGAGCGCAGGCTGCCCAATCCGCTGGAGCAGCGGGTTGGGGTACCCCAGAGCGTCCGCTACCGGGAGGCAAGCCGCCATGATTTAGGCTTCCGATCTGGAGTCGACGCCCAAACCTGTGGGCAGAAACCGATGACAGAAGCACTGACCAAGGCCGGACTCGCCGAAAAACTGTACGAACAGCTGGGTTTTAACAAGCGCGAGGCCAAGGAGATCGTCGAGTACTTCTTCGAGGAGATCCGCGACTCGCTGGAAAATAACGAGCAGGTAAAACTGTCCGGTTTCGGCAACTTCGATCTGCGGGACAAAAGCCCGCGGCCCGGCCGCAACCCCAAGACTGGTGAGGAGATCCCCATCTCCGCGCGACGCGTCGTGACGTTCAAACCGGGACAAAAACTCAAGGCACGAGTAGAAGAAAATGCTGGAAGCAAGTCACAATAGCGAACTACCAACCATTCCCGGTAAACGCTATTTCACCATTGGTGAAGTGAGCGAGCTGTGTGCGGTAAAGCCCCATGTGCTGCGGTACTGGGAGCAGGAATTTCCCCAGCTCAGCCCTGTCAAGCGCCGCGGCAACCGCCGCTACTATCAGCACCAGGACGTCATTCTTATCAGGCAGATCCGTGCCCTGCTGTACGAAGAGGGCTACACCATTGGCGGAGCCCGTCTGCAAATGGAATCCGGTGGTGAGAAAGTTGACAAAGTGCATCTGCAAAAGATCCTGCCCCAGCTCATTGCCGAGCTGGAGGACGTGGCCCGTTTGCTGGAGGCCTGACCCCCGTGGATCAAAACAGGTGAATATGGGCTTGCAATCCCCGGTCACTGCTGTATGATTTGCGCCTCGAAGCAGTTCGAGCCCTTTAAAATCAAGTACTTAGGAAAGTTTCTGAGAGCTGATTTTTCCTTGTCGGAGTGTAGCGCAGCCTGGTAGCGCACCACACTGGGGGTGTGGTGGTCGTCGGTTCAAATCCGGCCACTCCGACCATTCAAAGCCTTATGCCATGCGGGTTTCAGACGAGTTCTCGCATTGAGCGTACAAAAACCACCCCTCAAGCGTACAAAAACCCCGTACAAAAACTCTCAATCACTTCCGATTGAGCAGTTTGGAATCTATATTGATCCCCACATTCACGTATTCTCTCTCATGCCCTGAGAGGTAGAAGTTTTCGGTGATTTCTGCGTCAGTATGGGCGCAAATTTCAGCAATAGCCTCCGGGCTGTGACCTGACTTCTTCAGTAGATGTGAAGCCAATGCTCGGACTTCATGGAAGGTTGGCCTGAGTTTTCTAGCCTCTTCAGCAATTTACGGCCCTCTGGCGCATCGCCAGATTGACCGGGGAACAAGGAAAAGGTCAGCGCAGTGCGGTCATCTGCCGCTACCATGTGAATCTTAGTTGACCATCCACGTCTTGATTTTCCAATGGCTTGTGGGCCGTTTTTTTTAATGCGCCTGTGCCGTCTGGATGGACTTGAGTGATCGTACTGTCCAAAGAAACTTCATCCACTTGAATGTTGATCACATCGGCATCTTGAAGGACACCAAAGACATGATCCAATACACCATTTTTAGCCCAGCGATTTACACGGGTGTAGATGCTGTGCCAATTACCAAAGTGCTCAGGCAGCCCTCGCCACTTACAACCATGCTCAGCCACGTACAAAACAGCGTTTATGACCTGGATATTCGGTATTTTGACGTTACCTCGCTGTAAAGGCAGCAGGTGTTCGATAATTTTGAACTGCTAAAAGTTATTCGGTAAAAGATAAGCTCTCCGACTATTTTAAGGGCTCAAGAAAATAGCTGGGAAGATGACAGAAGCACAAAGATTCAGATGCTCATAAAGGGTGCGTTGGATGAAAAATAAATACTGGAATACAATACAATAGCCTGAACTCAGGCTGTTTATTTAAAGGGAAATTCAAGATGTTAAACTATAATCGATTAATAGTCTCGGTTTCAAGTAATAACTGCAATTTCGTTACGCAGAGAGTAAATCTGCTCGCTGCCCCATCAATAGTTCGTTTGGCGATCGACAACCCCTCGTCTTTCTCAGACGGTCGTTGAGTCGATCCATCACTGCTTGCACCTCTTCATCCGTGACTTCATTGAAGTCAGTGCCTTTAGGAAAATACTGTCGGATTAGGCCGTTGGTATTTTCGTTGATCCCACGCTCCCAGGAAGCATACGGATGAGCGAAGTAGACATCGGCGCCAAGCCCATCGCCAATTTTTTCGTGCTCCGAAAACTCCAAACCGTTATCAAAGGTAATGGTTTTGACCTTCGATTTCAGGGCCTTCATGCCCACAACAGCTGCCTCT
>NZ_JBFRBC010000039.1:0-36733 GCF_040932045.1 Microbulbifer sp. TYP-18 | reverse complement strand
CCGACTGCCACCCCAGGGCTTAAAATCCGTACCGTCACTGGAGAAGTATCCCGCAGTCTCGTCGATACGAGTCTTCGCGTAGGCTTCGGCCTTCTTCACCAACTCCACTCTGCTGGGCGGGGCTTCAAGGGGAATCAACTGATTGGTTTTGGGGTCAACACGCACCAATGCTTCGCTAGACCCATCCTCACTCTTCACCTTCTCTATGATCGGTTTTTCCGGCCCGCTCGGCTTTCTGGGGTCTTCCAAATATTGAATCCGCGCCGACAGGGATTGGTGGTTATCACTGCCCGGCTCTGCCTTATCCCGCGCAAGCATTAATCTCTCCATCTCGGTGGTGTTCTTATTGGTCTCGGGGTCTTTGAGCATCCCAAGTGCCTTCAACAGCGCNTGGTATAGACCCTGCACCTGACGCTCCGTTGGAGTGGGGTAGCCGGGCACTGTTCGAATATCCGGGTTTCCACCGGAAGCCATCTGTTGTCCACCACCCTGCTCGGCACCATACAGATTCAGGTATTCCTGAATAAAATACTGCCTGGCGCGCTCCCGACTGCCACCCCAGGGCTTAAAATCCGTACCGTCACTGGAGAAGTATCCCGCAGTCTCGTCGATACGAGTCTTCGCGTAGGCTTCGGCCTTCTTCACCAACTCCACTCTACTGGGCGGCGCCTCAAGGGGAATCAACTGATTGGTTTTGGGGTCGACACGCACCAATGCTTCACTAGACCCATCCTCACTCTTCACCTTCTCTATGATCGGTTTTTCCGGCCCGCTCGGCTTTCTTGGATCTTCCAGATAGTTAATCCGCGCCGACAGGGATTGGTGGTTATCACTGCCCGGCTCCGCCTTATCCCGCGCAAGCATTAATCTCTCCATCTCGGTGGCGTTTTTATTGGTCTCGGGGTCTTTCAGCATCCCAAGTGCCTTCAACAGTGCCCGCCGCTCTTTGGGATTGTTTTTGAGGATGTCTATCTGCCCCGCCCAACCCATACCCCGCTTCATCAATGGGTCTACCTTATACTGATGTACCGGGTCGTCCTGTGCCGTTGACTGCCGGTCCGTTTTGGGGACAATCTCACCGTTGCGCCGCATACCAATGACAACCGTACCCGGCTGCTTGCCACGGGTCAGAAAAGCGACCCCCTCCAGTTCGTCGGCGACTTCACTGCCGCTGATCAGATCGGGGGAGGTCGCCTGTACCGCCTGCGCAACCTCCGGCGACTCCAACGGGAGTTGACCCTCTCGCAGTCCTTTCATGGTCTCCGGCAAAGACAGCAGTGCGGCCATCTCTGGCGTATCTGGATTGCCCCCATATTCGATGATCGATGCAACCCGACCCAGTTGTTTTAGGTTGTACTCCGCCAGCTCTCGGTTGTATCGCTCCGTCTGGCGTGCATCCGCTTTGCTCTGGCGATCCTGCTGAAGCCTCCGGTCCTTCACATTCTCCATAAAGCCAAAACCCTGCATAAAGCCCTGGGCCGCATTGGCCGTACTTAATCCAGCCATTCTGTTTCCCCTTAAAAAAGTTCACCGGTTGCCCAGCCAGCCAACGCGCCCAGGGCCGCCCCATACAACATCCCCATAGGCCCAGCAAAGGCACCACTCTTTGCACCCGCGGCCATGGAGGCGCCAATACCGGCACCGGCGCTGACATTGGTGGCCTTCTGCTGCTTTTCGGCCATTTCCAGCTGGTCGTTGCGCATGTCCCGCTCGCGCTCCTGCTGCGCAACCTGTTCCAGTCCATGCATCGCGTCCCGCTTCACACCGCGACCAACACTGATTAATCCGTAACTTCCACTCATGGTTAACGGCCCTCGCTAATCGCTTCTCTCAATCCAATGGCGCCCGCGCCGGACATGACCTGCTGCTGACGGTCCTGCACATGCATCCGCGTATTGTTTCTCGCCGCCAGCTTCGCAGCAGTTCCACTGGCTGCGTTGGAACGACTTTCGCTGGCATGTTCCCGTGGACTCATCGACAGGCCAAAGCGACTGCGATCCCGTTGCAGACTTTCCTTTGAAGTTGTAAAGCTCTGATCCATCGCCTCACCCGCCCGGTCCACCGCCTCGGTCACTGCCTCGGGGTTGGTGGCGAAGTCGATGGCCTTGTCCTCATAAGGGGCAAAGCGTTTTAGATAATCCTGCCACTCGGCGCGGTAAATCCTGGCCAGCGTATTTTCGGCACTGCCATCGAAGTACACGCCCCCTCCGCGATAATTGGCACCCTCCTGGTAATCACGCAGTCCATTCATCGCACCATTTAATGCACCCATCACGATGTACCCTGGTTGTTCGTGGATTGATCCTGTTCGTCCGGACGCCTATAGCTGTCGAGCCCATAGCCAGTTGCCGCCCCCGCAAGGGTGCCAACCGTTTGCTGAGTCAGGGCCGATTCATTAAACGCCTGGGCGGCATCGTCGGCCGCTTTATCGGCCGCAGCGTCAGCCAAACCACCCATGCCCGCTGTGGCTGTAGCCGACTTGCCCTGCCCCATGTTGACGATGTTCTGCAACCCGGTGACATACTGGTCCTTTTGGCTGTTGCCGGCACGGGTCACCGTCTCGCCGGTGGACTTCCCTTCGGCGACTGCCATCTGGTTGGTGGCGGCTTTGAATTTGCCACTGTTGGGATTGATGCCTGCCGACACCAGATTGTCCTGAAGACCCGCCTTGGCCTCACTGAACTCGGCCCGGCTGTGCTGATTCGCCGATCCCTCGGCAAAATCCATGGCCGCTTCACTGTCCTGCGCGTTCACCCGGTCCATAAACTCCTGCTCCAGACCAGAGTATTTCTGCTGATAGTGATTCCACTTTTGCGCCACCACATCCGCAAAGGCTTTTTCGTCGGCGGTCTCTTTGATTTTATTGTCACCACCCTTATGGAATAACCGCCGCAATCTAAAGGGCTGAAAGTTGTCAAATTCTCCCGTACCGGGAAGCTGGTCGTACAGACCCTTGTCATCGGAATCAATGACCATGGAAAGTTTCACAAAGGCATCCTCCAGATCGTAAAATCGCCCTCGGTGCGATGGGGCTCAAACCCCAGACGCCGGGCCAATCGGTTTAGCGCCGGCAACACCGTCCAGAACTGTAAATACTTGGCGCCAACCGCCAGCGCCATTTGCTGTGCCTGCGGAAAGTGAGCACGGATTGCATTACCACCTTTACCTGACGCGGCCCAAACCTCGATCACCTTGTCCCCTTTCTCGATTCTTGGGCGCAGCACACAAAAACTGTCGTCGTCGGTCATTAGAAAAGCGCGACCATTAGCCACGCCGCATCGAATTTGTATAAAAAGATCCGGCACACCACAGCGCGTACCGATTGCCTCGATTGGCTCCTGAAAGGCTGCCAACGTGCAAAAAGGTTGCAACACCAACATAGGCAATAGAGGTTAAGCAGTGGTAATTAATCCGGCTTCGGGAGAGTTAAGCCTTCCATTCCCTGAGCTGCCGCAGCGTGACACCATCGCGCTTGAATTGCTGCGCAGCCTCATGCAGTGCGCCACTGCGCCGGGATTTTTCCACCAAGGCATTGTCATAGAGTTTGCGCAGGTCATTCGGAGCAAGCCACAACTGATGGTTCTCGGCGGTCATCCAGGCGACGCTTGCGGTTCCCGTCTGATCCCAGTGGTTCAGCCGCAATTCCATCCGGTGCAGGCTCTCCCGATCCACATCCAGGAAAAAGCCGTCCACCAGCAAAGGCGCCTCCTCTTGTGTACGGCGCCAGTCATTGATTTGCTGTCGCGTGGCGGTCACGTCCAGCGGATCGTATTCAGGCAACCTCGGCACGGATCACCTCACTGTGGTAGGGAAAGCAGTCAATTTCGATTCGGTAAACGCCAGGCTCGGCCACCGGCCATACGACAAATCCGTCGTCAATCACGCCCTGCCAATTGGGCACCGTTAACCGGGCACCGGCCGGAATGTTGTTGACAACAACCTCCCTGGTTTCCGGGTTGAACTCCCAGCTGACTTTCATGCGCGGTCGTTTGGCAATGGTTTCGCTCGCCACCACCACATAGTCCTCATTGGCATCCACCGACGCATTCACCCAAATCCATTGCAGGTGGTCGGGCACCGAAGTCTCCTGTTCCACCAGCGTAATGGTGCCATCCAGGGTCCAGCGAATCCGCCCGTCGCTGGGGTCGAACACCACAATCACCGTTTGGTACCCAGGATCAGCAGGTTGGCGTTGCGCAGCAGTCCCCCATCGTGCTCCAGATGCCGCGCGATCACCCGCACCGAGACACTGGTGGCGCTGGTACCGCCATAACTCATGGACACCGGTACCGACCAGTTCATATTCGAGCTGCCCCCCACGTCCTGCCAGATCACATTGCTCTGCCGGCGTATGCCATTGATATACAGTTCCACCCGCACAGCACCGTCATCCCATTGATAAAACTCCCCGGTGACAATCACCTGATAGCCACCGCCCTCCGGGTTAAAACTGGTTTGTGCCAATACTGCTGAACTGCCCCTGGCTCTCAGGTCGGCGTTGCCGATGCCAATCGCCTGCGCCACAGTGACCGCATTGCCTTTGATGTGCAGGGTATCGATGATATCGGCGGCATTGGCTTTCAGCCGGTCCGCCTCAATATTCCCGCGCGCATAGATATGGTTAAAAATGGCCGCGCCGGTTTTGTCGATGCGCCAGCCCTGTGTACCGCCGGAATTGCCAAAGCTGTCGGACTGGATAAAGTCGCCGATATAGGCGTTGGTGATACTGCCGGTGCCGATACGGGCCAGCACAAAGGCCGCGTTGATCCCGGTGATCCTGTCCACCGCGATGCTGCCCACCTGCGCGGTATTGATGGTGGCGTCCTTGATCAGCGCGCCATCCATCACCACCCGGTTGCCATCGATAATAAAAGCCAGCTCGGCCTTCCCCGGCGCACCCACGGAAAAGCGGTCCACGGAGAAAACCATTTCACTGTGCTGGGTGCCGTCGTACTCGTTCTGGGTCACCGCCAGGCCGAACCCGGCCACATAGCCGTTGCTGTCGATCTTGACCGTAAACTGCCCTTCGATGCCATCCACGCTCTGCTGCAACACCTGCACCGATGTGGTGTTTTCACCGGATTCGGTCTGCACCTGGGTCAGGGCCGTGGCCTGGGACTGCAACTCCCCGTCGATAAAGGCCACATCAATCTGCAACTGATCGATGGCCGCTGCACTGGCCGCCAAACCGCTGTTGGGGTTTTCCAGCGTGGCCTGCAGGCCGGCGATGTCCTGGCCCTGGGCCGCGATATCCTCGCCGACCCGGATAATTTCCAGCGCCTGGGCCGCCAGCGCGGACGCATTGGCGCCCACACCGGTATTGGCATCGAACACCGTCAGTTCCAGGCTGTCCAGTTGCCCGGCCTGGGCCATCAGCTGTTCTTCATTGCTGGTGATGCGCAGGTTCTGGGCACTGATGGCACCGGCATTGGCCGCCACGCCATTGGCAGGATCGTTGACCGTCAACTCCATGGCATCCAGGCGCGCCAGTTGCGCTTCGTCCGCTGCGATCCGCGCCAACCGCTCGGTGGTTAAATTGGCCTCCACACTCAATACCAACTGATCACGGGCATCGTGCCAAAGGCCGTCGTCCTCCGTAAATACATAGGGGTGATTGTTATCGTCGGTGTCGAACCAGCGGGAGCCCTCCACCAGCACACCACTACTGGCCTGTTCCGGCGTCGGCGCCTCCGGCTGATAAAAAATCTCCACATCCGTGGCCACCACCAGGCCATCGATTTGCTGCTGCAGACTGTTGACCGCCTGCTGGCGACTGCTGATTTCATTGTTGAGACTGTCCACCAGTCCCGTCGCCGGGTTGTCGATCAGGTCCAGGCGGTCCTGCAGCGTTTGATACAGCTGCGTTTCGCTGATCTGCCCCGACAGGCTCTCCAGCACCAGCGCCGGGTCCGGCGCCGTACTGCCAGCGGTACCCGCCGTACCATTGTGCGGTCCCTCGATGTCGGTGGTCGAGGTATAGGCAATCCAGTAGTAATAAGTGACTTCCCGCTGTATCCCCACATCCGCATACAAAAAGCTGGTGGACTGGCCGATGGCCACCGCGTTGGCCAGGTTGTCCTCGGTGGCCCGGTAAATGGTGGTGTAGGCGTGGCCCCGGTACTGGCTGTTGGGGTTGTTCCACTGCAAAAACACATGGCTAAAACCGTTGGTCACCGCAAAGCCCGTGGGCGCCGGCGGCACAATCGGGTCGGGTGCCGAGTTGGTGGGAACCAGATCTATGCCGGGAATTGCAAACCGCGAGTTGTTGATCAACTTCACCAGCCCGGTATCAATCAGGTTGCGTTTTGTCAGAAAAGCGTCGAGCGGATTGCCCCGTGTACCCAGCCCTACTTCGACCAATTCAATTATTTTTTCCAGGACCGGGCGAATGGCACGGTCTACCTTTGAAGGAAGATTCGGCAGCCCGGTCGCACGCCTGGCCATCAGCTGATCTCGCTCATACTGCCGGCCAGCTGGATATTCGATACCGGCGCAGTGCCGCGCAGCTCGAACTGCACATGGCGGTAACGGCGCCTGCAGGGCAGCCGAAAGGCGTGGCCATCGGTCACCGACAGGCTGTGCAGCAGCTCGCCGTCGGCGTAAACGTCAAAATCCACCGGATAGGTATCGGCGTCGATTTTGGCTGCGGCGAATCCCACCCCGAGCGGCGTTGGCCAGATTTTGCTGCGCCAGGTATAGGGCGAGTCCGGGCCGGCGCCCCAGCGGCTCACCACACCCGCCTGGCACAGGTACAGTTCGCCACTGGCCTCGTCCAGGTAGGCGGTGTCCGCCGTCACATCGTAAAAGCGAAACCCCTCCTGCACGGAAAAACTAAAACTGCCCCGCTCAATTCCATTGTCGTAAAACGCCAGATAGCGGTCCTCGAAGCGATAGGCGTGAATGCTCGATGGATTAAAGCGCTCCCTAAACTGCGATGGCAGTATCAATGGTTCGCTGACCAGACGCGCATCGGTGCCCCCCACCGCAACCAGCCCATCCGGTGAGGCATAAATGACGTATTCCCCCATATCCACCAGGGAGCGTTTGCTGACACAGGCGTGAACCTCATCCAGTGGTACCAGGCTCATGGCCGCCGGTTCGGAACCGGCCACCAGATAGGGTTTGCCGGTCGTAGCGATCACCGCACCGCTGGAAATCACCGCCGCCGCAACAAAATCATAAGCCATCGCCAACTGGTAGCGGATCGGCCAGGCGTGGGGCTGAAAGGGTTCGCAAAATGCCAGGGTATTGCCAAAAGCCCCCAGCATCACCCCATTGGGCAGCGCCGTCAGCCCGGTCATATTCGGGTCCGGCGCAATCCAGTCCCCGCTGGGACAGGACTCCCCCAGTTGTCCCGACTTCACACTGTCACTAAAGCTATCCTGGGCGGCGGGGATCTCGGCCACAAACTGAAACCCGGCTAATTCGGCCCGGTAAATGCGTTTGGACTGCACCACAAAATTCCCGCTGGCCACCGGAATCGCGCTCAATTCCACCGTGGCCCCGTCCCAGCGCGCCACAATGCGCGAGGGCACACTGGGCGGCCCCTCCTCTCCACGCGCCGACACAAAGGTGACGATATAGGCGGTGTCGATCGACTGGCCACCCTCCGGCGGTTCCCCGTCCGGGCCAGTCACAAAGGGGGCTGCGGAGGGTGCGGGCAGGCCCAGGTCGTGCACCCCGGAGGGATAGGGGCCGGCGCCACCGGTGGCCAGGGTGGCGTCGGTGATTTTGGGCACACCATCGCCGGTAAAATAGGTGCGCTCCGTGGTATCCCCGGCAATCTGTCCCCGCACCACATCCACATCGCCGGCAAATTCAAACCAGAAGCCCTGCCCCTCATTGCCCTCACGGTTGAACAGGTACAGGGTCTGTGTCGCCGTATCCAGGGTTTGCCCCGTTTCCGCCGGCGCACAGGCCGGCGCTATCTGTCCCCGGCGCAGCTCCACATTCATTGCCCGGGTGGCAAAGCGGCCGTCCAGAAGCTTGGGATCGATACGGGGGGTTTCTCCGGCAAAGTTATAGCTATTGATTTTGGCCATCACGCACCCGTTCGCTTTCGTCGAAGCCCCACAAACTTTCCTGCTCCCGCATCGCCAGGTGCAACCCCTCGCACAACTGACTCGGGGTGAATGTGCTGGCGCTATTGTCTGACAGCATCCATTGGGCCGACTGGTCCTGGCGAATCTGGTTGAATGCCATTAACAGGCCGCTGACCAACTCTGGCGCGGTCAACGCTGTATTGCCCTGCTGTGTCTCCAGATAGCTGATGAAACCATTAAGCAGCTGGTGTTGGGCAATGGTCACCACCCGCGCCATACGGGTCTGGGCCGTCTCGTCACCATCCAGCTGCTTGCCCTCCACCGTCACCTTGATCGCCCGCAACCGTTCCGCCCGCTCGGCCTTAAATACCCGGCGATAAAACTCCGCGACCACCTGATCCACTTCAGCCTGGCGCAGCCCTGGGTCGTCCTCCGGCAACGCCACCGGCTCGCCCCGATAAAATGCCAGCCAGGGGTACTCCGCTTCCAATGCTGTCTTGTCCACCGCCTGTGCCCACTGGTGCACCAGGTCCATCAAAGGCGGATAGTCCACATAGGCCGCAATCACTTCCTGCATTTGTGCGCTGGTCTCATCCAGCCCTTTACTGCGCGCCACTTCCATCATACGGTTTATATCGCGCAGATCGGATACAACAACGGCCTGTGTTTGCAGGCCGTTTTGGGGGTCGTAACTGTATAAGAGGGCGTGGCGCATTCAGGTCACCGGGCGCAGCTTCTGCAACACATCCGCCGCCTGTGTCGCCAGGGTTCGATTGGATTGAATCATGCCGCCGTACATCTTTACCGGGTCGGGATCAAACACCGAGCCTGTCTGCACTATGCCCCCCAATAACTGGCGCAGCTGCTGCAGTTGCTCCCCGGTAATGACATACTCCTCTTTAGTTACAGATTTGCTTTTGGACCGATTGCCAGTTGGCATACTTTGCACTCCTGATGCTCGAAAAAATAAGGGGTTCATTAAAAAGGCTCTAGCCAATCTGTCTCCACGATTGCCGAAATCCTGACGGTCTTGTCGAACAGGTAGCCGCCACCGGATTTTTTGCGTATCCGCACGCGCACATCCGCTATCTTGCTCAGGCCCGGCTTATCCGGCCGCGACTGGCTGGCCGTCACCGATTGCCAGCGCTGGGTATTGATCGTCAACGGGGTTGTGGTGGGCGAACCACTACTGACCGTGCCCAGGGTGATATTGAAATACACATCAAATAAATCCCCCACGGTGGAACTGGCCGGCGCTATCCAGTAGCCGGTACCACTGGCGGTGCCGTTGCGGTTCACAAACACCGTCGCGGTCACCGTCGCCGGCGCGTAGTCAATCGCAACTTCGTTGGTGATCGCCCCGGTATTGAGCCGGTAGTGGGTAAAGCTGATCGTGACATTGTTGGTGGTGATGGTGCCCACACCATCGGTAATCCGGCACCGGTAGACCGCCGTAACCGACACGCCGCTGCTGCTGGTATGGGTCAAACTGACCGACGCCCCGGAGCCGCTTTGTGACAGGGTGGTGCCACTGACTTTCTGCCAGGTATAGGTGTAGTTGCCCGTGCCACCACTGACGCTGGCGGTGATGGTGCCGGAACTCAGTGTTCGGGAAGTCCCAACCAGCGCGATATTTTCATTGGTGACACTGGTTTTTGACAGCGAGGCCCCGCTCATGGGCACATAGTCCGTCAGGCCCAGCAGGTCGTCGCTGCTAAAGGGCGGACCCGGCACATCGCTGCGTGCCGCCAGGTTTTCGCTGGTAAACGTATTATTGATGCCGTCCAGACCCGCAAGTTGCTCGCTGGTCAGCGGATAGCTGCCCGGTGTTGACCCCACTAGGCCGCCTCCAGCTTTTTGACCCGGGCCGTCAAACGATTGAGGGCTTTTTGCTGGTTCCTGAGCCGCCGCTGCTGATTTGTGAGCCGCTGTGACTGCCAGGCGTTGACCGCGCACCAGTAGTTGTAGATCATCGGGTAGCACACGGACAAATCTCCGGTGACCGGATTGCGCTCCACCACTTCCGGCAGTATCTTTTGGATACTCTGCGCCACCACGCCAAACTGATCCCTGGCACTGCCATCCTTCAGGTCATAGAGTAGCCACTCGATCCGCACCAGCTTTTCCAGTAGTCGCGTCAATTCAACTTCGCGGAAATGCTCTTTTAGTCCTGCGTCAGAGTCGTTGACCGTAAATTCCGCATTAAAGTAATGGCGCTTGTAGGAATAAATAGTGCTGCTGGTCAGCTGCATAACCTCCTGGTTATTCGCCCACAGCTCCAGCACCCCTGAGCCATTCTGGCGAATCCCGGTATCGTTATCCCCCAGGGCGATACCCTTGCCGTTGGCCAGGTTGCCGCCAGGGGTGACACCAATGCCCAGTGAACCCGCAACAGAGGCGTTTGTACTGCCGGAGTGCAGCACCTTTCTCCAGGCCGACCAATTGCTGTTGTAATAGCCCCGAAAATAGAAGTCGGGCGCATCACTGCTCAGAAAATTGTAGGTGTAATACTGCTGGGTGACGCCGGCTGCGGCCTGGACCACCAGGGAACCCGCTTTTGCGGTTGGGTAATTGCTCCCACTGCTGGCGTTGGCATTGGCGGTCTGGTAATAGAAGCCGGGGGTCTGGTAATTGTTCAGGTTCACCACGCCCAGTGCCGGCGCCGAGGCCGGGGTAAAGCCCGATGTATTGCCATCATGCCAGACCTGATGCCCGCTCTGTGTCAGGGGGCCGCTGGTATTCAGCGCTGGCACGCTGAGTTTGGCGGTGCCGGACCCGGAGTTGCGGTTGAAATCCAGGGAGCCGGCGGTGGAGGGTGTGATGCTCCAGCTCTCTCCACCGCGGACAATCTTGATATGCTGACCATAGCTCGCGGAATTGAATGTGGTCAGTCCGCCAATCGACTGGCCACCGCCGCTGTGCAGAATATCGTGATAGACACCACCAAACTTTGCTTTCAGGCCAGTAAGGTCGGCAGCGTTGTAGCCGGTAAAGCGGACGTTGCCTTCCGACTGTAAATACACATGGCCACCGGAAGCGGTCAGCCTGTGATTGTTGCCGGGATCAGTCTGGTCTGACTCGAACAGTTCCAGGGCAGGCGATGTATTCGACACCGTAAGATCGCGAACTTCCAGGCCGCCGTGAATGGTCTGCCCACCCTTGCTCGTAATAACTTGGTACCAGTTGCCCCAGGTGCCCGCCTGCACACCGCGCAGATACCAGGTCGGATTGGCGCTGTTGCTGGACACCAGGGTCCAGCCGTATTGCTGACTGGTGTTCTCGTGGCTGACGTGAATACCCCAGTACCAGCCGGTGGCGTTCCCCAGCGGATCATTGGCTTGAACCGAGCCGTTGTAAAAACCGCTTTTGACAACATCGTTCCAACCGTTGGTGCCCTGAACGCCCAGGGTGCCACTCGCGTTCTTGCCGGAGATAAAGTGGGCCGCCTCCTCACCGCCCAACTTTGCGGCATCGGCCGCTGTAGCAGAAATACCCAGATACTTTTCAGCCAGGGCGGTGCCGTCTTCGCTGATCGCACTGGCGTTGAGTCCGCGATAAAACTGTGAAGCACCATGACGAGACAGCGCCACAACCGCTTCTGATTCGTCATCCAGGCGGATACCCGCGGGGTTATCCGCACCACTGCCGCGAAAGCGTAGGTAGTCATCCTGAAAACCGACTTTGAATGATCCAGCGGTAGGATGAAGGAACTCGATAGGCTCAGCGCTGGCGCGCGGGAAGCGAACCCTGTCGAAAGTGGTTGTGCCGGAGACTGTCTGCCCGCCCCCGCTGTGCAGCAGATCCTGCCCGGCCTGCTGCAATTTCCAGCCGGCACTGCCGCCGACAAAATCCACCACCTTCTGAGCGGGGTTGCAGTAAAACCGCGCATCGAAACTGTCACCGCTGGCAAAGCCGATAAAGGTCTCGCCCCCATCGGTATTGGCGTGCGCATAAAGTCCAATATCCGCAATCAGGGACTCGTTGCCATCATTGGCCAGTGCCGGCATTTGTGACTTGCCCACCGCCAAACGGCCCGCCAGCCATTGGTTGCCGCTCCCGGTATGCAGCAGGTCAACGCTGGCGGAACCGTTATTCCACTGGGGTACCGAAGCCGATTGAACCACCGTCGGCATGGTGGCGTCACCCAGCCACACCTGGGCGCCATCGGCACTGGTCCGCGCCAGGTATTTCGCGGCACCAGCGCTGTTTTTACCGCGCACACCCACACCGGGATCGAACAGCGTATTCTGCGCCCCGGCAAAATCCCCGTAATCCAGTACCACCGCGCCAATATATCCATTGACGCTGGCGACGTTCCCCGAGCCGGGGGTTATAAACCAGGCCGCATCCGGCACCGAGTAGGTGATAAAGTCGTTGACGTAGACATTTTTGCCATCCACAACGCCGTCGCTGATGATGACATAGCGGGCCGAGTTGGCCGGGGTCGGCGGTGTACCATTGACCGCCGCATCCCAGGAGCCCAGAAACTCCACCTGCCCCGAGGCGGATGCCGCGGACTCGGCCGCCTTGGCCGCCCAGTGGGCACTGGAGTATTGCGTCTCTCCGGGTAGCAACTGGTCTTCAGGGTGGTTGGCCCACTGCAAGGCTTTTTGCTGTGCCGCCACCGCACCGCTCTCTGCGGTCTGCGCCACCGTTGCGCTGTCCGCTGCGGCCACCGCGCTACTACCGGCAATACCCTGTGCTGTTTCGGCTCCGGCCTGCGCATTGATGGCCCCATCACGCGCCGCCTGCGCATCGGTTTTTGCAGTAGTGGCCAAGCCCGCCTGTGTGGTAGCCGTCGCGGCACTGTTGGCGGCATTCTGTGCACTGGTCGTCGCCTGCCCGGCACTGGTGGCGGCATCATTGGCACTGGTGGCCGCCGCCGAGGCGGAACCCGCTGCGGCTGTCGCACTGGTTTCGGCTTTCCCGGCTTCAGTGTCTGCCTGTTCGGCGGAAATCTGCGCGGAGTTGGCCCAGCTCTGTGCGGAGGAGGCACTGTCGGCTGCGGCCTGTTTACTGGTCTCGGCCGAAGCCGCGCTGTTGCCGGAGTTCGCCGCGCTGTTTTCCGCAGCGATCCGGTGGTCGTTGGCAGTGACCGCACTGGCGCTCGCATCCGAGGCACTGTTTTCGGCAGCTGTCGCACTGCCGGCAGCACTCTGCGCGCTGGTCGCCGCATTGGTTTTGCTCTGCGCAGCCGCCGCCGCACTGGCCCCGGCGTTTTGCTCCGCTTCCACCACCTGCGCCGCCAGGCGCGCCACCACGCCCACATCACCGGTAATCTCAACCGCAATGGGCTGGCCCCTCGCGTCCAGTGTTACCTCCAATGCCTGGCGGGCCACCGTTTCAATCTCAACGGTTTCTGTTGCCGCTTGAACCTGCAGGGTGTCGCTCATGGCTTAGCGGCTCCGGGTAATCTGCTGCACAAAGCGGATACGGCCGTACACAATGGTCCGCACTTCAGTGTCACCGCCCGGTATTGGCGTGGCCATCTGCAGGTCGTAATAGTAACTGGCAGGCTTTAGATTCTCCGTCTCCGCCGCGCTCAGTCCAATCGCCGTTTCGCCGTTCTGGCTATTGGCATCCACAGGCGCCGTCAAAATGGCCTGGGCGTCCGCCTGGTCGTCGGGCACCTGCGGTTTCAGCTTGAGCGTCAACCAGAAGGTGCGCCCCGAAATATCGATACGATCGCCATTCTCATCCTTAAACACCAGCGGCAGGCTCAGGCTGTCCCCGATCACTGCATCGGTGAGGTTCTTTTTACTGGCCATAGGCGCCTCAAGAAAAAATCAGAAATAAGTGCGGGGTTTGGGCTGATAGCGTCGCGGAGTGGTGGAAAATCCACGTCCGGCCTTGCGGGCCGCCTGATCGCGCGCCGCCACATACTGGCCCTGCGCCAACTGAAACAGCTCGGGTGCCGACCAGGGTTTGTGCGGCATGGTGTAGAGCCTGGCCAGGGTGCCCTGCTCTATGGCGTCGCGGTAATCCGTCAACAGCGTCCTGGAAACACTGGCGGCCGTATTTGAGGGCTTGACCGCCCCCTGCACCGTCAGGACCTGCTCGCCCAGTTCAGGGTCAATATCCAGCACACCGGGCTGGGACTGCCACCACCAGCGCTCGCCGGGTATCGGTTTTTGGCGCGGCGTGAACACATTGCCCTCCGCATCCTTCACCTCCAGCACCTTGACCACCTCGGTATCACCCGGGCCTTCCAGAAAATAACTGCCGATACCCTCAATGGTGTAGACATCCACCAAAGGCTCCCGCCAGTAACAGGCGTGCTCGCAAAAATCCTGCAATACCGATAGAAGGTGATGACGGATCAACGACTCCGGCGCATCCGGCACGCTGATCACAATACCGGGCAGAAACGCATCAATATCAACCAGTTCATGTTCCAGCATCAGACCTTGCGCTCCGGCTGCCACGGGGAAACCCGCGCTTCGTTCTGCACTTTGACCCCGAGGAAGTTAAAGAAATTGGCGTAGTGCTTGCGGCTGCGGGACTCGTTCACGCTGCCCTCGGTGTCCTCACTGAACAGCCGATACAGCGCATACTCAATCAATGCAGGGCGGTATTCCGGCCCGACCGTTGGCGTCGCCGTTGTCAGGTCATCGTACTCAGCCGGGCGCTTTGCCAAAGTCGCCACCACCGTGCCGGCCACTACCGGCGGGGACAGCTCAAAAACCCTGGGGTTGTGCTCGTCATAGGTGTACTGCCGGGCCTCCGGCTCTGTATTGGCGCCGCGCCAGTTGGGCGCCATCAGGTCCAGGTGCTCCCGTGCCACCAGGCGAATACTGCGGCCGGGTTCCGCCAGGGTGCCGTTATGCTTAATATCCAGCACCCGCAGATAGTCAGCCGGAATGGCCTGTCGGGCGCCTTCCACCGTGGTGACTTCCACATCCTCCGCAGTGGCCTCCGGCTTGTAGGCCACAATCACCAGCTCCGCATCCAACAGCGCACTGCCAATGGCCTCAGCGCTGTACTGCACTTCACTGGCATCGCGGAGGCTATTGCGCACCTCCGAAATCAGAGTGTTAACCATCGCCGATGACCTGCTTCCAGGCTTTGGCCACATCCTCCATTTTCAGATTCGGGTTATTGGCCAGCTCGCGCACCTTGGCGATAATCGGCTTGCCCCTTTGTGAGATGTGCTCCGAATCCTTCGGCATCCCTCGCAATAGCTCAATGAGCGAAACATTTTGCTGGACTTCATCCTGATCGTCGGAAACCGCTTCGCTGCCCGCGCCTTCGGCGTTCTCACCCGTACCGATCCCATTATCCTGCGCTTGCTCCCCCGACTGCGGCAGTGGCGCATTTCCCAGTCCCAACTTGCGGCCCAATGGAGTCTTATCCTCTGGATCGGTCGGTTCCGGCACCACAGGTATTTGCGACACCGGGGCTTTACCGTCAGCGAGGCACCATACATCCCTGTGACGGAGCAACTTCGCCGCAATATTGCCAGGCACCGGTTGAACATCCCCTTTGCCCGCCCACTCGATGCCGCTATGGCAAACCGTATCGCGCTTGGTCGCCTTGTTGCCGATGTACTTGATATTCAGGGTTTGCTGACTCATCTCTATCTCCAAAATAAAAAAGCCCGCACTACGCGGGCTCGGTTTACGCGCCGATATAGATGTATTGCAGCACTACATCGATAACTCCGGTGGCAGCACCTCCGGCAGTGGTTGCCGCAATGGTTGTCGCCACATCCAGCATCACCGGTGCCCCGTCGTAATCCACCCGACCGGCAGTGGCAGTATTCGCGGGGGAAAGCATGGCCGTCCTGTTACCCGCTTTATCCACCGCATCCACCTTGACGGTAGTGGAGGCACCCAAGGCATCGTTGACCAGTTTGAGGCCCACGACTTTGCACATGGGCGGAAGCTTGAATAGTCTGCCCTCGGCACCGGCAGCCTCGCCCTCGAACTCCACCCTGCCAACGGCAGCATTCAAATTGCCGTAGGTGGTGTTCATTTGCAGATTGTGAATGGTTGGCTCTTTCATCGCCGTATCTCCATCAATGAGTTTGGGTTGAGCCGCCGTTGCCGGCGGCATCACCGGTTAGCCGCTGACCGCAGTGTCCAGCACCATGCAACCGTGGTCGTTGATGCGGCCATCGGTACCTTCGAACTGAACCTTCGCCTTGCCATTGGTCCAGTAGACGGTGTGTTCCATCATGTTGCCGGCGTCGGTTAGTTCCTCATGCAAGCGGAAGTGGTGACCACCTTCGGCCTTTTTGCCATTGCGCCCGAAGGCCGTCGCCAACGCCTGGCCACCCAGCAGTATTGCCCGCTCCACGTTGGTTCCTACGGTCGCGGTCGTGGTCTGGGCATTGGCGGTGTTGGTGCAGACGGTCACATTGCTGCCACTACTGAAGCGAATCGTGCGGGAGCGCTTTCGGATCAAAATGTTGCGCCACATCGCCACTTCGCCGATGAACAGCGGGTGGTTGAACCCCTTGGCACGCGAATGTGCGTTGGACAGCAGGGTTTGCCACTGACTGCCGGACATGGAAGTCCAGAAATCATTCCACTGGCGCGGAGAGACGGACAGTACATAGAAGGGGTTGTCGTTGGCCTGGGGATCGCCCTCGAACTTCACCGGCTGGATCGGGAAGGGCATTTCGTCGATCACAAGGCGCAGGTTGTCCACGGCAGTCAGATCGAACAGGTCGGCGCTATCAAGGGCACTGCCACCATCGAGACTCAACGCATCACCGGCGTACATATGTCGGTCATAGGTTGGCGGCTTCACCGGATTGACTGCAATTTCCGCGAACTCCGGGTCTGACGATAACGGCACCGCCCATTCAGCGTCATCGTGGTCACCGCGCGCACCGGCCAGATGCACCAGGCAAAGCTGGTCGTCCAGCGCGTTATAGTTCGGACCCAGCATGGTGCGCGCAACATTGCGCAAGTCGTGGCTGGTGCGCTGCTGGCTCATGCGACCACCGGAATCCACCTGCAGACGGCCCTGATCGATCTTCAGGTTAAACTGCGCGGAAGACAGCGAACCTCCGCGACCGGCGATCTTGCGGTCACCCATCGTGGGCTTCATACGCAGCTGGTGGTAGAGGTCCATCGTCACTTCGTCACCCGCCTGTTTGGACAGGTTGGTAATACGCACGATGGGCGCCCCGGGGTTGGTCTGAACATTGCCGTCGGCCTTGTTCTTGCTCACCGTTTTCGGCGCCTTGCCGGTCATCATATTGGCAAAGGAATTGGGGCGGGATGCCTCGGTGAACAGTGCAACATTGAAAAGACGTCTGCCCGCCGGGCTATTGGCGGAAATATGAGTAGCCATGGCTTAAACTCCAGGAATCAACCTTCCAGCAGATTGAAAATTTCGTCGGGATCGCGTTTACTCACGAACTCGAGCATTTCCTCCTCGGACATCGCTTCCACTCGCTCCGCGAGCGACTTCTCTCCGGCCGGGGGTCTGCCTAGATCGGTTAGGGATTTAGGGTGTTCGGTCTGTTCAGCTTCCCGAATCTTTTCCTTCACCTTCGTGGCGAGGTCCGGCTTATCGCCAGCTTTGCCGTCAGGCGAAGGGTCAAGCGGGTCACCAAACGCGACCTTGGTTCTGCGTTCCGCTTCCGCGAAGCGCTCCGCGAAAGACTTGTCCTTGAAAGCGGGATCACTTTTGAGTTTTTCATCGACGGAAACAGCGAACTCCCATCGGTCTGGATCGGACTGACTCCATTCCGTCAGGGATTGATTGGCCGCTAGAGCCTCATCGACCTCCTGCTGTGCCGAACCGCCTTCAGGCTCTACCGGTGCAGGTGAAGTACCGTTGCCAGTCAACTGCGCCTTTAGGTAGCGGTTTTGCAGCGCCATCTTGCGTACCAGATCGCCCACCTCGCCGTATTCATCGAGGCCCTTTAATTCCTCCTCGGTGATTTCAACATCTTCCGGTAATGCGGCAGGCTGCAGGTCATTGGCTTTCAGCTGCTTACGCAATTCCTCATTGAGGCGTTGCGCTTTCTGCAGTTCCACCTTTTCCTGTTCCCACTGGGCACGCTCTTCCTGAAAAGTCTTACGCTCCTCAGTCAGCTTTTTGCGGGTATTGTCGAGAACAGAGTAAGGAATCCGGCTCTTGCCATCGCGACCGACCACCACCTTGTCCGCGCCCTCCACTTCCTGCTGATCGGCGTCGAGCGAATCGCCGTCGGTATCGCCCTGGTCATCAGCATTGGTGTTTGCTTGCGGTTCTGGTGCCTCTGGCTCTGGCTGCTTATCGTCAGGCTCCTTTTCCGGCTCATTCGTTTTTGGTGCTTCCTTGGAATCCCCGTACAACACTGCGGCGATGGCTTCTTCATCACCACTCTCCAACAGTGCTTCCAGCTCCTCCTCGGAACACTCGACCTCCAGATCTCCATCTTCTCTTACTGAAAAACTCATTGGTCCACTTCCTCTATTTGTCGCATAGATGCGAAAGGTTGAATCCCAGTTGTCGCATGGGTGCGAAAATTGCCCTCTATCGCTCAGGCGTGCGAAAACCCGGGCATAAAAAAACCCGCACAGAGCGGGTTATTTACATCCGGGGTTGGCCGTCGCCGGCCAATAGGTCACGCAGTTATTGGGCTATCCCCAACCTGCTGGAATCTGAGTTGCGAGCGTTTTAGTGCCACGTCCGCAATAATGCTCTTGAGTTCCGCGATCAGTTTTTCCGTTTGCATATCGAGATGATGCAACTGGCTATCACTCATACGGGCTTTGCCCTGCTCGGTACCGGCTTGCGCCTCCAGTTTGGCGGCTTCCGCGGATAGCTTGCGCACCTTCTCCTGCGCCTCGGCCATACCTAGCTGTTGCATCGCCTGCTCGAACTGCTGCGCCTGCTGCATCTGGGCGCGCTGTGCTTGCGTCATTTCTTCGGGGTCCAGGCCGCGACCAGTCGCTTCGCGGATTCGCGCGACAATCTTGTCGCGGTTGGGCAGGTCCGTACTCTCCACAATCAAATCCAGCATGATCACCTGCATATCCGGCGGTAGGCTTGATGCCAGCTCCATCATCCGTTGCGTGACCTGGGCGCGGTACCCGGGTGTGCTGGTAATATCTCCCAACACCACATGCAATTTGGCCTTGGTCACCACATTGGTGGCCGGCCTGTTGTCCGCGTCCACCGCATTGAGCCGGATCACTTTGCTCTTGTCCGGTTTGCCGACGTTCGTCTTGACCTCCACGTTGGGCTGGTCCGCCAGGTCCTCGACAATGTGCGCCAGCAGCAACTCCGCTACCTGGTTCCGGGCATAACGAAAATTATCGGTCAGCTCCGCCAGCGTGGTGCTGCCCTGCTCCACCAGCGAATTGATGGCAACACCAGAGGCGGCCGAACTGTCCTGCCCCAGGAATGCGGAATAAACACCGGCCACATCCTGAATGACCTTCTGCGCCTCCTGCATCACGGAGAACTGCTGCTGGGCAATGGAGTCTTCGGTGATAATCTCGAAGCCCCTTATGTCCTTGTTTTGGCGGTTCTTGTTAAGGTTGATGATGCCGTCCAGGCGGTAAATCTCGTCCATCACCTCCTCTTCGCTCATATTCGCTATAGCGTCTTCATCCTTGACCACCAAACGGCTATTGAGCTGGCGCGTCAGACGCTGCCTGCGCAGATTGATCTCGTCCTGCGCCGGCAACATCCGGCGGCCCAGGCCGTAGGGCACATTGGTACTGTCTTCCCTAAACCCCCAGAAGGGCACATAGGGAAAGTGGTTGTGCGGGTGCGGGCTATCCACGTCCACCAATCGGTGTGGACCTATAAAGTATGCCAGGCGTATTTTGGGGAAGGCCATGGTCTGTACCTGCACCTTGCCACTGGCGATCACCGCCTGATGCCATTTGTTTTTCGGGTCCGCCTCGATCACCCGTCCGTCAGGGGTAAAAAACACTGGCCGGCGTACATACTGGCGGTAGTAAACCTCGTAGATCAGCGTCCGGTCGCGGTTCGAGTCCCACCAGTCCTCATAGTGCAACTCCGTATCCGTGTAGTCGCTGTAAGCGCCGACCAAATCCGGGCGGTTCATCAAATGGAGATCGGTGTCGAAGTTCTCCCAACCGTTGGTGGCGTACTGGATCATATCCTCGTGCGCGGGGAAGGCCATGATCGCCTCATCCCGGTCCACCCAACGGCGGCGTACCAACCAGCGTGCGTCGGAAAGATCCGGTTGCACCGAATGCCAGTCCCACCAGATCTCATTGCGATGCACCTTGTGACAGCGATAGGCGGGTCCGAAGGGGTCGCTGGTACGGCTCACCTCTACCCAGTCCAGGCCCGCCTTGACCTGGCCAGCAAAGGCGTCGGCACAGGCCCTGTCCAGCCTTACCAGGCGCGCGGCTTCGTTAAAGCGCTCATTCAGCGCTTCCGCCACCTCCATGGAATCCTCATCGTCGGCGCGCACAATCAGGTCCGCCCGGGTCCGAGCCTCCAGCCCCAACACCCCGTCAATGGCCGGCGCCATCAAATTGTGAATCAGCAGCGGCTGGCCCAGTTCCCTCATCTTCGCCTGTTGCTCGGGCGTCAGCTGGTTGCCGTCATAGTAGGCACAGGCCCGATCCGCCTCGGAGCGCCAGTTCGGCTGATAGGCAATATCACTCAGGAACCGCTCCAGCTTGTATAACGGCAATCCACCCTTCACTTGTGGATCGTCTCTCAGTGCGACTTCACCCATTAAGATCTCCAGTCCCGGGGCGGGCGCTTTTTGCCAACCTTCTCGCCCGGGGAGCGCGGCAGTTCATAAGCCACCGCCATCAGACCGAACGCATCTGCACCATGGGAAGACCAGTCATGCTCCGGTCCCAGGCCAATGTTGCGCGCCTCATCAATTTTTTCGTGATACCAGCCCAGTGCCTCCAGGCCGCCTGTACAACCTTCCTCATCGAACCAGATGGACGGAAAGAGGTGTCGTGCTGCCTCGATCCGCGCGGAAGCGGCACCTTTGCCCTGATTGGGTACCACGGTGACGTCAAAATTCGCCTTACGCAGCTCCGACTCATACGACACATCAAAAACCCTGTCATGGGTACCGCCATCGTGAGGCAGCCAGATTTTGGTGTTGTGATTGCCAAAGTCGTTCTCCCACATCCACTCCAAGTGCGCGCTCAACGGCTGACCAACGCGCTCGTAGTAGCGCAAGACCCGTACTTCACGACCAACAAACTGCGTTATCCACATGGCGAACGCATCTGCCCGCGCACCGGTACCGCCAATATCCACAAAAGCGCGGTAGGTCATCAGAGGCTCAGCAGCCACTCGACCTATGCGACCTTCCTGCCGGGCTCTCACCAGGCTCTGCGCGTAGTAGGCACCTTTGGCGACCGTGATATAGCCACCTTCCCAGATATTGTCGTACTGGTCCGCATCATCGCGCAGACAATCCCTGCGCTCCTGCTCCAGTTCCGCGGGAAACCACGGGTTATCACTCCAGTTCGCCCGAACTACCTGTGCCCCTGTGGGAGCGATGCCCTGACGGAGCATCACATCCACCGGATCTGTCTTTAGGCGTGGATTCCATGAAAACCACAGTTGTGAACCCGGAGTGCGTATCGTCGGGCGCAACAGCTGCAGGGATCGGCTTGAGATTGTCTGCGCCTCTTCACACCAGGCGCGGTGAAAACCCTCAAGGGACTTGATGGATTCCGCTGTGTGGTCCTGCATCCCCTGGAACATGACAATGCCATCCCCGGGGGTCTCTATGCGGTCCGCGAATATGCGAAAGCTCCTGGATACCCCGAGCTTTTGAATCTTGTCTTCAATCAGGCGCTTGGCGGACTCCTTCAGGGTCTTTTGCACCTCGCGGATACACACCATCCGCAGGCCCTCTCCCCCATTCTCCCCGGGAAAGGCCAGGGCATCCTCAACCCCAAGGCCGGCAAAGAAATGCGACTTCCCGGAACCCCGACCGCCCCAGGCGCCCTTGTATCTTGCGGGCGCCAATAGCGGGCGGAATACCTTGGCGGTCGGTATGTCGAGAATCAAGACGTTTTGCCCGTCTCGACAATGGTGCGCCGGATTTCCCGTACTTCTATCTCGCCGGAGTGCTTCACATTCTCACTGAACGCCGATACGCCAACATGCTTGCCCATTAACTCCAAAATCTTGGTTTTGTCCGGCCATTTCAGCTTCTTCAGCACCGCGAGTGTTTCTTCCGCCGATTCCGTGCCCTTGAGCACTGATTCGCTAATGTCGATGCTGCTGATTGATTGGCGCCAGACTCGCGGCCATTCGGCCAGCGGCTTGACCGTCATGTCGTCGCGGAGGATTTCACCGACCTCCATGCTGTCGATGTCAGCCAAGCGCTTCAGTACATAGTCCGCGTCTATCTGAGTGCGCTCAGACCGGGCTTTCTGAGCCTTCTCGATGTACTTTGCAACCTCAGTATTTCTCAGTAATTCTGCTGCATTGACCTCGGCCGTTCTTTGGCTTGATTTGGGGTATGCAGCCTTATATGCCTTGGTCGCATTCAACTCGGGATCAGCCAGATAGGTGTCAGCAAAGACCTGCCACTTGTCCGTCAGACCGTTGGAATTGCGCCTGGCCATTACTCTCCCCGCTCTATCAGCCTTTCCAGCTTGTTATCAATGCGCTGGAGCCGGGTTCGGATCTCGTCCTTGAACTCAGCTATGTGCTTCTGCTCAAGAGAGCGGAGGTCTGATTCGTGTTGAATCGCCTGGGAGTTGGCGCCAATCCCCTTCTCCACATCAGATCCCCATACAAACAAACCAACCACCAGCAGGATGATGCTCACTATCTGGGTGACAGATACGCTCTTGCTCAAGTGCCAATGCTCCGTTTGAGTTGTCATGGTTTTACCATCGCCTTTGTCTTTTCCTTACTGCCTTGGCTGGAGCCGTACCAGAACTGCAGGATCATTGGTATTGCGCCGGTGATCACACCGAGCATCAGAGTTCCGGTCTGTTCGAATGCCGGGGTTACCTCTACGCTGCCGGAGAACAACAGGTAGGTCAGGAAGAAATAGCCGCTGATAAACACAAACGACAGCACCGCCTGAACCCACAGGCCCCCTTTAATGCCTAGTTCCCGTGCACTCTTGCGATCCTCCACCTCGAGCCGGTACACATCAATATCCAGCTCACGCATTTTGAGCTTGAACTGGCTATCAAGGCTGCGCAGTTCCAGTAGCTGTTCGGGGCTCGCCGTCAAAATGGTGTTGGCAATATCCTGTTCAGTGGCCTTCTCATCACCCAGTAGGGTACCGGCCAAGAATTTGACTGCCGTTCCCGCAACAGGGCCACCCAAAGCAGCACCCAGGGTAGGCGCCACGCTTTTAACTATCGCTTTCCAGTCCATTAGTAACTCCAGACTGTGGGCCGGGCTCGCTCGCCCGGTACGGGTCCAAGGTCATCCAGATGGATGAATCGGCCGCTGTGAGCCCCCTTTTGCTTCACGCCGATACCGGTAAACCCCACCTCCTGCGCGATACTCAGCAGCTCATAGGCCCGCGCACCAGCAACAGATACATCCACCGCCTGCCCTGTGGTATGCGTCATGGTGGAGCCGATCTTGGCGCAATGGGCCGGGCAGCGATAACCCGAGTTGATCACCATCGGCTTATTGAAGCGCTTCCTCACTCTGATCAATCGGCGCAAGGTGTCATCCGAGAAGTGGTTTTTGCCACAACAACGGCAAGCCAACTCCTCCTCCGTGAAGTAGTCGTTCTTGAACATGGGATCACCGGAAATAAAAAAACCCCGCCAGGATCAACCGGCGAGGTTGTGAGTTAGGGGAGTATTTGTTTTACAGTAAAAGCCGACTTATGGCGGCCTATCAGGATGATCGCTGCACATACTTCTTCTGCAGCTTACCAGAAAATACCATCTAGACATCTAGACTGTCAATACATCCAGACTGTATTTAGATCCAGTTAGGTATAATCTTGCGCCAAAATGAATGCCTCCACCTTTCCCTCTATGACGCTACACATATTCGCGACCCACGCTTTAGACTTTTTCACGGTCCCTGCCACTTTATGGCACGGGCAGCGATAGTAGTAACGCAGCCAAAATACTGATTCCTCCTGCGCAGCCCGCTCTCGATCCTTGCGTTTTCTGATCGTACTTAGGTAAGCTAATACCGCTTTATCGGTCTGTTCAGCGCGTTCATGATCAATAGGTTCTGAGTGCTCTCTGTGACCGCTCCGTAACTTATGTCCAAATGCAGCCATACGGGGCCAGTTGACGGAATCTCCCGGTCTCTCAGGAAAAGCGCGGGACCACTCCCACAGCTGATCTCGAATTTCAAACACTGACACCAATTGGCCCTGCATCAAAAATATCCTACAAACTCGATCCGCCCCGCCTCACCATCCTTTCTCAATGCCTGCATTCGCCGATACTCGTGTCGGTAATGCTTCGATATGTCGCTCTTATGCTTTTGCTTTACATCCCTCCTGGCGAACCGGGCATTGTCCACCACCTGCTTTTTCTCCACTAAAATGTCGTAGGCGCCCTCCCCGAGCCTTTCCCTTACCCACCGGGTGAACTCATGCGGGTTACCCTCAAAGAAGTAGTGACAGCGGGTACAGTGAGCAAACGCATTATTTGGGTCGAACCGAACTGCATAGTTCCCCCGTCCATGGAAGTGAGAGCATTGCAGTCCGGCACTATTTTCAGGGTATTCATTTTTACAGCCTTCACACCTCCACTCGGCCCTCTCCCGCACACACTTTGAGAACCATTTATCCGCGCTTGTGATCTTTACGCCCACGGCTCAACTCTCCCCAAATTGTCTTGTATTGCCCCTGATGGGGATCAAGTACGGTGATGCGCCAAAAATCAAAGACAAAGCGACGCACATCCTCCAGATACTCGGAAAATTCCTTTTTCGTCAGCTTGGTAGTAGAACGGTACACTGTGATGCTCTTACCTTTAGCCTCGATGCTGCCAATGGCCAGGAACTTCTGCTTGAATATCTCGTGCAAAAGCTCTTTGGTGTACGGGTGCTCTGTACCATCATCACAGGGAATGACTATACCGGCCTCATCCAGCTGGCGGGAAATCTCCTTATACACCCAGCCCCATAGGAATTTGTTTTGCAGGCTGGTTCGATTTTCTTTCAAAGGCCCCACTTTCACAGCTATCGGCTTATCGGCGTCAGGCTGCAGGGCTTGGAGGCGAGCCAGCGCATTAGTCTTTTGCGCCTGGGTTCGCAATATCCAAAACTCACCCTCAATCATTCATTCCACTCCTCACGAGCGCCTCAGCAAATTGGCAAGGTCTGGAAAATACCCCGATCAAACTATTGCCCAGCTCAATGCGCTGCCGTGCCACTACGGTATTGGCGAAGATTACATCGTACAGGCCCTCGATCCGTTTCCCTGCCACGTTGTTGCGGAAAACAGCCAGAGGGCTGTCATCGCTAGCCGACTTCAGCCGCCGTCTAATATCGGCTTTGATCATCCAGCTCATTGCTTTGCTAACCTTCCTATACGGTGACGGCGAGATCACATTGATTCGCACCACGCCCCTCATACAGGGCTTGCTTCAACAGATAGCCTTCCAAAGAGCATATTTTTTGCACAGCATTCTCCAAGGAAGCTTTCTTTCCCGCTTGCCAATCGAAATCCTCTGTACTCACGCAGGAACTTTCACCAGTGACTGTGGAACCGTTAACTAGGAATACAACACAGATCATTAACGTATCGGTCAACCGATAGAATGCAACAGAAGTAATTCTGCTGATGAGCTTTTCAGGAACTACCCGTGGGGCGTTGAGCCCAGAAGTTTCCTCATCGCAACATGAAACACTGACTGAATCACCCGGAAAGCTCTGGTTTGGGAGGAGTCTGTCTAACCATCGATTATTGCTCTGCAAGATATTTCCAGCCTCAAATTCTTTGGCCGGACAAAAGGATTCGTAGCCGGTGTCTACGTACCGGATGTAATATCCACCGACTACTGGATCATGCTTTTTCACATAGGCATCGGTTACTTCCACCCGCTCGCCTTCCCCTGTGATCCGGTGAGCGCCCTGACGGACAGCGAGAATTTTTTCAATCTTAAATGCTTCACGGACACGATTTGATACATACTTTTTCATACTAAATTTCCTTTTTTAAATATAGAAAATCAAAACAAATGCAGATATAGGCCAGAACAAACATTGCCTCCATGCGGCTGCCATCCTCCACAACAGAACCAGAGACACCAACAAGCCGACTATTTCCATTTGTTGCACTCTGGACATGGCATACCACGCTTATTTTCGGTCACTGTTTTTTCGTCCTTGATCCATCCAGTGTTGTGGCCACATTTATGGCATTCAAACTCAATGATCCTTACATCGTTGTCCTGACCCGCATCAACCACCCGCATCATCACCCTTGGTGGGCGCCTCGGCTTTATGCCCGTAGTTGAGAACATATCCAAATTAGTCATATCCCAATCCCTTTTCTATTAACTTCGGAATTGCTGGAACTTGTTTTGTGGATCAGGCTGTTGGATCTCTCCCGCCCACACATCCATCCGAAACTGGCTAAGACTTGCCTTTAGGTGATCGATACCCGGCTCGCCACGCCGATGTTTACAGGTGATGACCTCCACCAAACCAGGGTTTAGGGAGTCGAAATTGTCTTTGTCCTCCCTGTACAACAACGCCACTATGTCAGCATCCTGTTCAATGGCACCGGAATCACGCAGCTGGGACATGCTAGGCCGACCACCCCGGGATGCTTCGCGGTTAAATTGACACAGCGCCACCACGGGTATATCAAGTTCTTTTGCCAGTGCCTTGAACCCGGCCGAGACACTAGCCACCTCCCGCTCCCTATTCTGCCCGTCACCACGAACTAATTGCAGATAGTCCACAACGATCAATGACAGGGGGGTCTTGCGGTGAGCGCGGCGGGCACGACCAGCGATTTGATTGATATGCAAATTTGCCTGTTCATCCACCAGCATGTCGGCGCTTTTGATCCTGGCCACCGCAGTGGATAAGGCCGTCCAACACTGGGAATCGATTGCTTTGCGGTCTTCAGGACTATCAGAATCCAAACGACCTACGTTTATGCGTCCGACCATTCCCACTAACCGGCGATAAAGCTCACGACTACTAAGCTCCAACGAGAAAACCAGAGCACGATTCCCATTAAGCGCATTGTGAGCGGCCAACTGCAGACCAACCACCGTTTTGCCGGTTCCGGTTGTACCGGCCAGGACCACAAATTCCCCACCACGCAACCCCTTCCAACGTCGGTCTACGCAATCCCAGCCGGTGTGTACCCGCTTGACCCGCTCCCCACCCTCCAGGCGCTTCCAATCCTCCAACACCTCCTTTGCCGCCCCGTCCAATCCCTGGGGACCGTTGCCGGCGTCACGGGCACGCTCCAGCTCAGACAAACTGGATTGGCACTCGTTGATCACCTCGGCTACAGGTCGGATGGGAGTGGCGTAAACGGATTTCCCAGCTTCATCCAGGGATGACAGCAACTTGCGACGATGTGCGTGGTCGGCAGCGATACGTGCATAGGCCCGCACATTGGAAGCGCCAGGTGTGTTTTCCACCAACTCCGCCAGGTACGCAGGGCCACCAACCCTTCCCAGTGTTTCGGCGCGATTGAGTTCCTCTGCCAGCGTCACCACATCCACCGGCTGGGAGTTTGTCGTCAGTGTCTCTATAGCGCCGGCGATGGTACGGTGCCCAGCCGTCAAAAAATCCGCAGGACCGATAATCTCGAATACTTCATCGACGGCAGCAGGGTTGATCAGGAGCCCACCGAGCACCATCTGCTCAGAGGCGATCAGAGCGTCCTGTTCTGTGTCGTTCAGGCACTCGGCGATCATGCTGCTGTCCTATCCCGATATTTTTCACCTTCGCAGATCTCACGAAAGTTGTCTGGGTTGGTCAGAAAACCAAAATCCGCCATCCATCCGCTAGGCACCTGCCCGGTCAGTCCAGGCAGCCCTGCGCAATACTCAAAGTAATCCCCAAACCTTCGCTCTGACCTACCCAGCTTTTCCCACAGGCTGCCAAGATTCTCCAAGCGACGGCGACTGAATCCGGTACAGGGCGGATGTTGTGGGAGAACCTTGTGGTACAGGTCAACAATGCGGTTCGGTGCCATACCGAGTCCGGGGATTTCATCTTGAAACTTCTCCTGTCGGATCATTCGATCAAGGGTTGGCCAAAATTGGCCATCAGGCTCGATCCGGCTACGCAGTCGGACGTAGTTCAGCAATTCAGCCAGCACCGAGCGGGAATTTTTCTTGGTTACCAGTTTGCGCAACTGGGCGATGGATTGCTTTTTGTCACGCTTCTTCGGATAGGTTTTCCAGAGGCGATCAGCGTAACGATCAAACCAATTCGGCAAATCCCGCCTGCACACCTGGGGGGGTAGGGGGGGATTGGGTAGTTCATTGGGTAGTTCCATGGATAGTTCATTGGGTAGTTCGGGTGGCCGTGTGTCACCCCTACTGGACTCTGTGCCACCCCTGCTGGACTCTGTGCCACCCCTGGGGTGATCCTGTGCCACGGGTGGCCGTGTGTCACCCCTAGTATTTTCGCGCTCTACCGGCGTGCTCTCTTTCTTCAAATCAGAGTAATCCCGAGCCTGAATAAAGGTGATTTGATAAAGATTGGACTCTCGACCATCAGTCCCACCATGCCGCAAGATGGATAGCCAACCAGACTCGCATAGAGCCTTTATAGCTCGCTTTACTGTGCGCTCGTGAAGACCTGTCTGAGCCGCTATCCGTCGCGCTGACGGGTACGCTGTCAAACTATCAGATGCATAGGAGCATATGGCTATGTAAACCATACGCTGTGTTGCTGGCAGTTCGGCATGCTGGGCCTTCAGCAGTAGATCGAATGATGACCTCATAACCCAAACTCCTCAGCCCGGCGGCGGCATATTGCGCGCAACTTTTTGACCGCAAGCTCAAGGGTCACATCGTCCAGCATGAAAAGCGCATTGGCCAAGGTTGCTGCGGTAGCTGGCAACCCGTGATAACCTAGCGGCACGTCAAGTTTTTCCAGGCGCGCATTCAATGCATCAATAGCCAAAATTTCATCCATGGTTGCTTCCGGCGTGGATTGTTTCGGCTTACTCATTTGATACCCCCGACAATTTCTTTCCGATAAGCGCGATCAGCATCCGCCGCCTCTTTGATGCGTTCAGGCGATATTTGAAATAAGGCTCGCGCCAAGTCAAAGACAGGCAGGCCCGTTTGTTTTGCGCGCTCGCGCAAGCAATACAGAACAAAAAGATCAGAGTCTGTCATTGATTCTCCCTCCAGCATCTGCTGTCGCTCAATGCGCTTGATGGTTCCGGTACATCAAAAGGTGCCGGTCTTTCCCGGCTGTCAGCGGTCTTTCCCGCCGTCTGCTATTGCGGGCCGGCTTGGCGTCCCTCCACGGCCCTTTGGGGGTTATATGTATCGGCTTTCCACCGACTCAGGGCTCCATCCCTTTACAGCAATAGCGCTAATCCACCTTTAATCCGCTAAGGTGTTCGCGCTCAAGATCAATGACGCTCGCCCACTCATTCGCGAGCTGAACACCAAGAGCGGCCAGTTCCCGCGTAGTCGGATCGTTGTTTGGGATATAGCTAATAGTGCGGAACAGAGCGCGTAGTTTTTCTGCAGACTCCAGACTGAAGTCAGCGAGATCTACAGATTGGGCGATGATTTGAGCAGCCGGAGTAATAGGCGCAACTTGGGCTTGAGCTGGCATTGTAGCCTCCTTGTATGGCAGGTTGTCCGCCACCAAAGAGGTACCAAGCTCAATAGGGTGGCGGGGTAGACGGGTTGGTACTACCGCTACAAGGAAACGGCCCTCCCGAAGGAGGCCCGAATACCCCACCATAACTACGAGGTTTCGCGCATAAAAAAAGACGCTTACTGCTAGAGGCGTCTTCCAGGCGCCTTGTAAATACGGGGTACCAATCCCGGCTCCCGATTTTGCGGAAGCGTGGTAAGCATGGCACTGTCCTCCAGCCCCTGTCAACAGGGAGAGCGTGCTTTTCCGTATTGGCACCCTTTGCATTACTAGCAATAACCTCAGTTTTTCAATTCAGACGGTGAATTAGTTTCCGCCCTACTCTTGTTAACCCAATTCATCTATTTGTCTCACGCACTCCCTGGGTATCCGCATGAGACCAGATGCCTGGGCATTTTCTGAATCCACGTCGCCCAGATTTTGAGCCAACATCAAAACGTACTTTCCTTCAGCAACAAGCCACCCGACAGATTTGCACTGAACCACTTCCAACAGTGGCAAATCGTCCAGGTGGCACCACTTGCCATACGGCTGCGCACTGTCTACCCAACTGACAAGAACCAATCTAAAATTTTTTGTCTTGGACGCCATTACTTCCCTCTCAAACGAGTCAGTACAGCCGTGAACTACGTCATTGATTAATTCAGTGTCAGCAAGCACTTTCTGGAAGCTTGATAGAGTTTTTGGGAGTCTCTGATAGCCCTTCTAACTCAAACAACTGTTCGGTAACCTCATCCAGAATGGTCTCAGCCTGCTGTTCGGCCAACTGTGCCTGTGTTTTGCCCTTAGCTCCTTCCGACCGTCGGGCGCAAAAAGCTAGTCGCTGAGTTTCATGCTCGGGCATATCCATCAACAACTTAGGAATAATTTCATCCATGGGATAACCTACTCTTGATTGATGTTGTTCCGCCGACCAATCGGGACCTCCACCTACAGCTTTTTGAACTTGCCCAATATGGCTTGAGCCGCCTGGGCTTTTTTAACCTCTTCGAGAGTCTCAGCCTCGTAAATGGGCAGTGACGCCTCAATGATGATCCTGGCCAGCTGTTCATGACCGATACCGTAACGCTGTGCAACAGCCTTTAACCGATCAAACACCGGTTGTGATGTGCGCAAATTCGATTTCCGAAAATTCGTTTTCATCCCCAATCCCTGTGCCTGTAACTTTGTAATAGGTGCCGGCCTTCCACCGGCTCGGGGCTATAGCCCTTGGCACTGTATCGCCACACACTTCGCGGTCGTGTCGTGCCTGATCCCCCCCGAGCGCTGTTGCTTAGCTCCATCCTGTGGGTGGATTGCTTGGTGCCGGTCTTTCCCGGCTGTCAGCGGTCTTTCCCGCCGTCCGCTACCACAGGCTGATGTAGCACCTCGGATTTACGGGTATCTGGGATCAGTTCGGAATCATCGCCCCAAATATCGGGGCGGCATTCCGCCCGCGTGACTTCACCCCCTGTCGCACGCTCTATTGCCCGCGACAGCTTCTGCCCAGGTTCCTCGGCACCACACGCTATGGCATTCAAGTGCCCAATAGAGCAGCCAACTGCCGCAGCCAGGCTGGCGCGACGCTTCAAACAAGGTCTAATTTTTAAGTATTTGACAAGTTCCATGCGGCGAAGTTTATGAAAAACATGCTCAACTTGCAAGAGTTGAGCTTATTTTCAATGAGCAATTTAACGCCATAATGCATGTTTTTCGGTATAGCAGGGAACTAGACTGTTTGTAACACTGTTTACGAAATCAGGCGGTATACACAATCAAATGACTATTAAAGAGATACGGCGAGCCAATGCCCGCTATTTGGCCCGGAAGTTCAACAATCGGCGAGAGTTCGCAGAAGCGACACACATCAGCCGCTCTCAATTGAGTCAACGCATTGGCCCAAATCCGACAGAAAACATAGGGGATGCAATAGCCAGGCGGATGGAACTAGCAGCAGGCGTACCTGAAGGGTGGCTGGACCGTGAACATGCTGAGGTCACAGGGGAGGAACAGAGACAGCAACCCCCCGAAGGGTATATTGACCCTGATGAGTTAATGGTCGCTGTTCAGGAAGTATGGGATGCCATGGAGATACGAGGAGAAAAAATCAGCCCCTCACTGCTGATGAGTGCCGCCTATATTTACCTGCAACTACGAAACGCTCGTGGAGAAGCGAGTCCCGACGATGCCAGCCAGTCTATAACCATCGCCCGCAGCACCATCAAGTCCCTGGATATCAATCGGTAACTGAATACTCCCAGTCAAGACAAAACTCGTCTGCACCCTTTTTGGGGCACTCAGGTCGTTTGACACACTCTCTACATTGGTAGGGCATTGCCATTTCGACTGCAATAAAAGCCAACTCTAGGGAGCCTTCTTCTTCCTTAGCACCAAAGCCTTTCGCTGCTGAACCACCTAATAGAAGTAAATCCTGCAATATCCTATTCCTTCGGAAAAGTACTCCAAACTTGACAAAACTACGAGCCGTATCCCCTCAAATATAAAGTTTATTTAGTCACAGGCTAACATAATGCATGTTGCGCCAGTGTCGCGAAAACCATACAATTTTTAACCAATTGTCGCGCATCCAAGACACTACTCCCTTCTTGAACGACCTCCTAACCTCAATCGGTATTCGCATAAGACGACGCGCCTTACAGCTCAACCTCAAACAACACCAAGTCGCCGAGGCACTGGGTGTATCCCGCGGATTCATTTGCGACCTCTATGCCGGCAGAAAACGAGGGGTGTCATTTGAGCAAATTGTGACCCTTTGTACACTCCTTGATATCTCAGCTGATCAGCTCCTCGACCTCGAACCAGGCGAAGCACGCCTAACTGACGCACAAATGACCAGACTTCTCACAACGATTGAGACAGCTATCAGAGAGCAGACACCAGACAAATAACAAAGAGACACATAAACCTACATTTAATTTCTGGCCTTTGTTGCATTTGTTTATGTTTTTTATATATTATACATAAACACCGTTAGCGCAAGGGCATAATCATGCACGCCACCCGCTTAAATACCGTTACGCGAGACTCTTTTAGACATCCTGAGCGCCCAAAAGAGCCTAAACCAGGCGTATATGGCGCAAATTTCTTCAGAACAGTTCTGACAAACGGTTATATCCGTCCCGATAGTATCACTGGCGAAGCTGAACCCAACCTGAAACAAAGTTGTGAGGTGGCGCAATGATGAACTTCGCCACCAGCTCAGCCAGGCCAATAGAAAACGCCCTCCCCGACTACGAGCATCACCAGGACAGCCAGCGGGAAATCACCGACAAGCAAATTAAGGAAGTCTCGGACTTCATCGAGTGCCGCTTGTTTAAAGAGCGCGGCGTTTTGAGCAAAGCTGCCGTGCGCGCTCGCGAATTGTTCGCCGATGCAATGGCAGACCGGATCGACAGCCTAGCCGGGAATTCAGATAGCACCGGCCCTGAACACATCGGTTTGCTTGCAATACATGACGCTGTAGAGGCTGGATTCGAGATCCAAGAGGCCGCCCGTAAAGCCATAGCGCACATTGCCAAGGAGCACTTCGAGGAGTTCTCAGCCGAAGCTCGCTGCGGGAGTTGGTTCGAATGAGCAACAAGCTAAGCGAACGCCGAATTAACAAGTTCACGAAGTGGTTGGCAGCCCAGGGCGCTGAAATGCTACCGACAACCAATGAATATGAAGTACTGCGATTCAGGTGCTCTCTCGGTGTCGGGGTTATCTACAGAACTAAGCAGGGCAAGCACTCGGTAAGCGGTCCTCTCGTGACGGAAGCGCTAAACGCCTATTCAAAAGGCAGAAAGTGGGCTGGAAAAGGAAAGTCAACAAAGCGGACCTATTGCAGTAGGCGCAAGCAACAGCTACTGAACCGAGACGGTAATGAGTGCTTCTACTGTGGGCAACCGCTTGGCAGCGATGTCACTGAGGAGCATCTGGTGGCACTCAATCAGGGCGGCCCAAACCGATTAGAGAACCTGGTGCTGGCTCACAAACCTTGCAATCTCAAAGCCGGAAATCTGCCCGTGATGGAGAAGGTACGACTGCGTGAAGCAATGCGTGCGGAACCGACTAAACGCAAAATCAACTGGGAGTGTGAAGATATTCATGTCTAGGGAAACTGCAAAAACCAGTGGCTTTGCATTACAGCCACAAAACATGAGTGAGGCCATGAATATGGCCAACATGCTGGCAACCAGCCAAATGGTACCAAAGCAATACCAAAACAAGCCGCAGGACGCACTGGTAGCCATGATGATGGGTGTGGAGCTGGGGCTTAACCCTATTCAAGCCCTGCAAAATATCGCGGTCATTAACGGGAAGCCTTCTATCTACGGCGATGCCCTACTGGCCTTAGTCCAGAACCATCCCGCCTTTGGGGGCCACCAAGAGTCCTTCGACGACCAAACCATGACAGCTGCCTGCACAGTGTGGCGTCGCGGTGAAAAAAAATCGCATACCCAAACATTCAGCCAAGCCGATGCTGAGAAAGCTGGCCTGTGGGGCAAGCAAGGGCCATGGACTCAATATCCAAAGCGGATGCTGATGTGGCGCGCCAGAGGCTACGCATTGCGCGACAAGTTCTCAGACGCACTGGGCGGGCTGATTACAGCTGAAGAAGCCCAGGACATTCCTGCAGAGCGCGACATTACGCCGAGCAAAGAAGAAGAGTCTCGTCCAGCCCTGGAGCACTACCCGCAAGAAAAATTCGATACGAACTTTGAAGCCTGGAAAGGGTTGGTCGAGGCAGGCAAAAAATCACCAGAACAAATCCTGGCCACGGTTGAGAGCCGCGCTGTACTCACCGAGCAGCAGCGCCAGCGCATATTGAATATCGGTACTCAGGAGGCCGCGTAATGAAAATTCTCAATTTGACACAAGGTAGCGTGGAGTGGCACGCAGCACGCATCAACTACTTCACCGCCAGCGAAGCACCGGCGATGATGGGAGAGAGTAAATACAAATCCCGCTCTCAACTAATCAAAGAAAAGGCGACAGGACTCAGTGAAGGAACAACCGAGGCCCAAAACCGACTTTTCCAAAAAGGCCATGAAGCCGAAGCATCCATTCGGGAACATATCGAGCACGAACTCGGCGACGAGCTGTTCCCGGCAACTGGAGTGAGTGACTGTGGAACCTATCTAGCGTCGTTCGATGGCATAACCATGGATGAATCACTGATCTGGGAGCACAAGCTCTACAGCGTCGGGCTCGCTGACAGTGTACGCGCGGGCACTCTCGAACCGCATTACTACTGGCAACTAGAGCACCAACTCCTGGTCAGTGGCGCAGAGAAGGCAGTATTCACAACTTCTGACGGCTCGCCGGACGCTTGCTACAGCATGGAATACGTTTCGGTACCTGAGCGCCGAGCCGCGTTGATCGCCGGATGGCAGCAGTTCGCGGAAGACCTTTCCAACTACAAGCCAGAGACTGAGCAGGTCGAAGCGACCGGTCACGCCCCTGAAACACTGCCAGCATTACGTATTGAAGTCACAGGTATGGTCACCGCCAGTAACCTGCAGCAGTTTCAAGACCATGCTTTAACCGTCTTTAAAGGCATTAATACCGAGCTTAAAACGGACCAGCATTTCGCGGATGCAGAACAGACAGTCAAATGGTGCAAAGAGGTCGAACAGCGCCTGAGCGCCGCCAAGGATCACGCCCTCAGTCAAACCCAAAGCATCGACGAGTTGTTCCGTGCTATCAACGATATTAGTGAGCAGGCACGCAGCAAGCGCTTGGAGCTTGAGAAATTGGTCAAGGCGCGCAAGAAGGAGATCCGCGAAGAAATCGCAATGTCAGCTTGTGAGGACCTTATGGGGCATATTGGGGAAATCAATAAGACATTAGATAACGGAGTCCGAATGCCACCGATTATTACCTATTTTGACGGAGTGATGAAAGGAAAACGGACATTTGCCAGCCTGCGCGATGCAGTCAGCACCGAGTTGGCCCGCGCTAAAATCGAGGCCAACCAGATCGCCGATAAGATCCGCCTGAACCTGAAAACCCTGCGCGATGATACCGCCGGCTTCGAAACGCTGTTTGCGGACTCCCAGCAATTGGTACTGAAAGATAACGACGACCTTCGTGCAACGATCACGGCAAGGATTGCAGAGCATAAGGCCGCAGATCAAGAGCGCCAGCAGGCAGAGCAGGTGCAACAAAAAATCGTGCCGCCATCAGCAGAAATCTCGGCTTCTCGTGAAGTCGGCTCAATCAGGCAAACCGCCGCCGAAAATACCCGGCCTTCGGATCAGCAAATCATTGGTGTTCTCGCCAGGCATTATCGCGTTCACGAATCAAAAGTCCACGAGTGGCTTTTGGATATGGATCTACAGAGGGCCGGTGACGCCCTCGCAAGCAATTTTTAACCAACACCCTGGACATTGAAAAACGCAGTAACAGTAAGGGTAAGTAAACTCAGCTGTAATTAAAATTAAGGAGAGGGACATGTACGTTTATAAGAAAATGGAATCCGAACTTTGGACCGTTGGATTCTATACACCAGATGGTCAGTGGGAGCCGGAGTCGGATCACTCAAGCCAAGAAGATGCAGCCAATCGGGTTTTCCAGTTGAATGGCGGTTTTACTGAGAAACAAGACCAGCCCGAAACCAAACACTACTACTTGCAACTTGACGATAACCCATTGTTTGTTAGCGGGCCAGAAACAGCGATTATCATCACTGGCTATACCCCAACATATGACGATAACAGCTTGCGCCTCATTTTGAAGGGGAACCATTACAAGGAATTAGCCAAGCGACAGGACAATGGCGGATTTGAAGCCTGCCTTGCATATTTTGAGGAACACCTTGACCAAGCCTCCCCCTACAGTGAACACCATATCCCTGCCAACAGAAAAATAATCACCAGGGTCAAAGACGATTTTGGATCACGGTAGTAGTAATCGCTTTTAACCAGCGCCCCGGCGCACTCAGTCAGCAGTAACCGTTAGGGCCGCCAGTACGGGGCCCA